>CADCWF010000361.1 GCA_902806345.1 uncultured Thermomicrobiales bacterium | reverse complement strand
GCCCCCGGTCCCGACCCGGCGAGTGGATCCTCGGGCGCCGGTTGTTACGGAATTGAGGGGCGGTCGGTACGGCGGATGCTCCGCGGTGCGGCCGCTGTGCCCGGTGCGGTGAGATGGCGCCGCCGCCCTTGGGGCGAAGGTCCCGCACTGGGAAGGAGAGGGACGGCTGAGCGCCATCAGGACAAACCGGCGCGGGGGTGGGAAGCGTGAGCGGATGGCACGCTGGCCTCGCCCGCGGGTTGACCTCGCCACCGGGCGAGGGAATCAGGCGACGGCGCTAACCGGCAGCCAGCCCCCGATGCCGGCAAACGAGGCTGCGACGAAGCCGTCGACCACGGCGCCGGTTAGCATCACCGTCCGCCCCGCCGGCACCGCCCCGAGAATCTCTCCGTCCGCGTTCGGCGCCGCCCGGAGGCTCGCGTCGAGGACCACCGCCGCCGTGGCGATCCCACCGTCGAAGCCTTCGGCCCCGGCCCAGCCGAGCCGACCGGCAGAGGAGACCTCGAGGAACCCGCCCTCGGCGGCGCCGGTCAGTTCCACCTCCGTCCCCCCGGGCATCACGTCCAGAACCCGCGCCTCGTCGCTCGGAGCCGCGAGCAGGGCTACCTCCATCGCGGTCGTTGCCAACGCCGGGGCATGGGCGAGCGCGCTCGGGCCGCCGAGCGCCGCCCCGAGGACCAGGACCAGGGCGACCGCCAAGGCCCGCGCCGGTTCCCAGCCACCGGCCTGCCAAGCCATTACGGCGCTCCAGGACCCGCGGCGGCGCCCTGCGCTATCTGGAGGCGGGGGGGCGGAGACGGGATCAGCGACGACAGGGGCTGCGTCCATACCGGACTGCCCATCTGCGTCAAGGGCCCACGCATCGGTAGGCTCCACCGGGGAGGGCCGCCCCGCGGCGTAGGCGTAGTAGCGGTTGTCGTCCCCGCGGAGGAGGAGGAGGCCCGGAACGGTGCGGTGCTGGCCGACGACGGCGTAGACGGTGGTCACGGCGGCTGTCCTCTTTAGCTTCCCATCATCCCGCCTTCGGTCGGCGGAGGCTCCACTGGAGCCTGGCGATTGGACCCAGCCTAGGGTGCGGTCTCGGGTGATGCATCGGGCGAACGACGTATTCGCGCGAGGCGAGGCCAGCCGCGCGGTCTACGTCGTTCGACGCAGGCAAGCGGACCGACACCCCCTGGGTGCATGACCCTCATCGATCCTCGTGGGCGCCATCGTCGTTGCCCAAACTTTCCTGCCGTCCACCAGGTCACCAACGCCTCGTAGCTTCCGTCGCCCGGCCGCGTTCTGCCCCGCACGCCCAGTGCCCGGGACCGGAACCGGCGTCGTCGTCGAAGCGGCGAGCGCGCCGGACCCCTCTGCTCCTCGGTACGCATGTTGCGTTTGTTACAAACCGGCGTCGATGCCGGCTAGACGCAGAGAACGCTTGCCTGGTCGTCCCAGGAGTTCATCCTGTTCGAGGAGCCGGAAGGTTTCCTACGGGAGGAGGCGTGAGTGACTGCGCGGGTTGAATGACCCGAGAGCCGGACCACCCGGCCGCCGGCCGCTCCAAGGAGAGGGGGCGGCCGGCAACCAGCGAACCGCAATGCGCCCGTCTGCCGAGCTGGAACCGGGCGCCTAAGGAGGAGATCTGATGGGTACGAGGAGCGGCGGGAGCACGGAGCAAGCGGTGCAACGGGCAGTAACCCGCCGGGGAATCCTGAAAAGCGCCGCCGTGCTCGGTCTGGGCTCGACCGGACTCGCCTCGCTTCGGCGAGCTGATGGCACGCTCGCCGCGCCGGCGGTCGTCGCCGGTCGCCAGGAGGGTCAGCAGCCCTCCTCGTTGAACATGCTCTACGCCACGGTCGAGGCGGACGTTGAGGCGATCAAGCTGATGATTCCGGAGTGGGAGGCCGCGACCGGGATCACGATCAACCTCGACTCCCAGCCCTACGACGCGCTCCAGCAGAAGGCGTTCGCCGAGCTCGCCTCGGAGAGCGACTTCTACGACGTGATGATCTGCGACACCCCATGGACGCCGGCGCTGACGGGCAAGCTGGAGCCGCTCAGCACCTACCTGAACGACCCCGCCGTCAACGACCTGGCCGACCTGGCCCTCGACGATTACATCGAAAAGGTCTTCTTCGACACGGCCGTCTACAACCCGGCAGAGCCGAACCTCCAGTTCCCCGACCCCGCCGCGGTTGACCTCGCCGCGATCACGGAAGCGGGCTTTGACGTCTTCGGCCTGCCGCTCCAGGCCAACGCTCTGGTCGGCATCTACCGCCAGGACCTCTTCGAGCAGGAAGCGGCTGCCTTCGAGGGGCAGGCCGGGCGCCCTCTCGCCTACCCCGAGAACGTCGACCAGTTCGTCGAGATCGCCACCTTCTTCACCCGCCCCGACCAGAACCTCTACGGCACCACCCTGATGGCCGGCAACGGCGACTGGGCGACCGACGACTTCAAGACCTTCCTCGCGGCCTGGGGCGGCAACGGCTACATGGTCAACGACGACTTCACCCTGGCCTTCAACAGCCAGGAGGGGATTGACGCCTTGACCTGGTACGCCGCCCTGATCAACGAGCACAAGGTCACCCCGCCGGGCGTCACGTCCTTCTCCTGGGACGACGCCTCGGCCACCTTCACCCAGGGGCTGACGGCGATGAGCATGAACTACCACACGGAGGTGCTGCCGCCTGATGTCGAGGGCCGGATCGGCTACGCCCTGGTGCCGGAGAAAGTTGCCCGGGGCCCCCACTTCGGGACCTGGATGCTGTCGGTCAACAAGTTCGGCAAGAACAAGCCGTGGGCCTACCGCGCGGCGCAATGGTTCACCAGCGGAACGACCCAGACCAAGATGCTCGCGGCACAGCTCCACCCGAGCCGGAAGTCGGTCTACGAGGCGGCCAAGACCGACGAGAATGCGGCCAGGTTCGGCAACTTCTACGACATCCTCGGCCAGTCCCTGGCCGTCGGCGTCGGCCGTCCCCGGTTGACCAACTACGGCGCAGTTGACAAGGAGATCTGGGTCGCGGTCAACAGCGCTGCTTCGGGCGCGAAGCCGGCGGAGCAGGCCCTGGCCGAGGCGGCCGAGCGGGTGAACGCGCTCCTCCGGGAGGCAGGGTACCCGGTCCAGTAGCGCGGACCGTCCTGGAGACACGATCGTGGCCAACACGCTCAGCACGGCGGGGGCGGCACGGCGCGCCGCCCCCGCCACGGGGGCGCCCGCCTCCACCCGTGCCCGCAGGGACACCAACAACCGCCTCGGCTGGGCCTTGGTGACGCCGGCGGTGGCGGTCCTGCTGGCACTGACGATCTTCCCGGCCGCCTACCTGCTCTACGCCAGCTTCCGCCGCTTCAACCTGATGCAGCCGGAGGCGGCCCAGTTCGTCGGCCTGGACAACTACCGGAACATCGTCGCCAACGCCGATCTCCGCCACAGCCTGTGGGTGACGATCCTCTTCGTGGTCGTCGCGGTCGCCATTGAGTTCGCGCTCGGCCTCGGTCTAGCCTTGTTGCTCGCCAAACAGAGCCGCGCCAACACCATCGCCTCGACGATTTTGATCTTGCCCCTGGCCGTGACGCCGGTCGTCTCGGCGCTGATCTGGCGCGAGCTCTTCAACCCCAACTTTGGCTGGGTCAACTACTACCTGCGCCGGGTCGGCATCATGGAGGAGCCGATCGCCTGGCTGAGTCAGCCCGGCACGGCCTGGTTCGCCTTGATCTCGCTCGACGTCTGGCAGTGGACCCCGTTCGTCGCCCTGATCCTGATGGCCGGTCTCCAGGGGATTCCTCCCGAGCCGAAAGAAGCGGCCGCGGTCGACGGGGCCCAAGGTTGGCGCCTCTTCTGGGACGTCGTCTTCCCCATGCTGCGGCCCTTCGCCGCGATCGCGATCCTGCTGCGGACCCTGGAGGCCTTCAAGACCTTCGGGACCATCCGGGTTCTGACCGGGGGCGGCCCCGGCATCTCGACCGAGATCATCAACCTGACCATCTACCGCACCGCGCTCCAGGACTTCAGCGTCGGCGCCGCCGCCGCCCTCGGCATCTCGTTCCTCGTATTCCTCTCGATCGTCGTGCCGCAGATGCTGCGGGTGCTCGCCCGCAACAGCGACTTGGTGGAGGGCTGAGACGGCGATGACCACGAGCGTCCGCAACCAGTTCGGCAGCGTCATCCTGCGGGGGTTGCTCTGGGTCTGGATCGCGCTGACCCTGGTGCCCCTGGTCTGGATGTTCACCACCTCCGTCAAGCCGGAGGGGATGGCCCAGACGATCCCGCCGACCTGGATCTTCCCGCCGACCCTCGATCACTACCGCGGGGTTCTCGAAGGCGAATCGGTCTCGGCCTTCGCGCCGTTGCTGCTCCACAGCGCGGTCGTCGCCCTAGGCTCGACCGCGCTGGCGCTGGTGCTCGGGCTGATGGCGGCCTACGCCTTGGCGCGAGTCCGGTTCGCCGGCAAGCAGAAACTGGCGATGTGGATCCTCTCGACCCTGATGTTCCCGCCGGTCGTCTCGGTTGTTCCGGTCTTCATCATGGCCGGTCGGCTCGACATCATTGACCGCTACCCGACTCTGATCGTGCCCTACGCCGCCTTCAACCTGCCGATCGTGATCTGGACGCTGCGCTCCTCGATCCGGCAGGTGCCGGAGGAGATCGAGGACGCCGCCCTGATCGACGGCGCCTCCCGCTTCGAGATCATCTGGCGGATCATCCTGCCGCTCTCGGCGCCCGGCATCGCCACCGCCGGCATCCTCTCGATGCTGTTGGCCTGGAACGAGTTCCTCTTCGCCCTGACCCTGACCCGATCCGAGGTGAAGACCGCCCCGATCGGCATCAACGAGTTCACCGGCATGTTCGGCACCCAGTGGGGCAGCCTGACCGCAGCCGCGACAACGATCGTGCTGCCGGTGGTCCTGATGGCACTGCTGCTGCGCCGCCACCTGATCGAGGGGCTGACGCTCGGCGCCGTCAAGTAGCGGGAGCGCCAGCGTTCGCCCCGATGGAGATCGCGACCATGAAAGCCGTCCTTTTCCCCGGCGACCGCCGGGTGGTCGTCGTCGACCGGGCAACGCCGGAACCCGGCCCGGGCGAGGTGCTGATCAAGCTCCGCGCGTCGGCCATCTGCCGGAGCGACATGGGGCTCTACTACGGCACCCCGATCGTCGGCGGCGATGCAACCGGGACCGGCCAGATCGTGCCCGGTCACGAGCCTGCCGGCGAGGTGGCCACCGTTGGCCCAGGCGTCTCGACCGTGAAGGTGGGCGACCGGGTCGCCGCCTACCTCGCCATCGGCTGCGGTCACTGCTCGTGGTGCCAGCGGGGCTACCTGTTCCTCTGCCCAAAATGGAAATGCCTCGGCTTCGACGTGGACGGCGGCGACGCCGACTACCTGGTCGTGCCGGAGGGCAACTGCCTGCCGCTGCCGGACGGCATCTCCTACGAGGTCGGCGCGGTAATGACCGACATGGTCGGTACCCAGTACGCCACCCAGGATCGCTTGGAGGTCTCCGGCGTCGACACTGTCGCCGTGGTCGGGATGGGGCCGATGGGCAGCGCCGGGGTACTGATCGCCAAGGCGCGGGGTGCCAAAGTGGTCGCCGTCGATGTCCTCGACGACCGCCTGGCGATGGCCACCCGGCTCGGCGCCGATGCGGTCGTCAACAGCAAGGAGACCGACCCCGTCGCTGCCCTCCGGGCGCTCACCGGGGGCGAAGGGGTCGACGTCACCATCGACTGCTCCGGCAACCCGGCTGGTCAGAACGCCGCCCTCGACGCAGCCCGAAAGATGGGCCGGGTCGCCTTCATCGGCGAGTCGCGCAAGACCGAGATCAACCCGAGCGACCAGCTCATCCGCAAGCTCTTGACGGTCATCGGGGGGTGGTACTTCCCGATCTGGCAGTGGCCGGAGATCGCCCGCTTCGTCGTCGAGCGGAACATCGACGTCGCCGGGATGATCACCCACCGCTTCCCGCTCGGGGAGGCCGCCGAGGCATTCCGCATGTTCGACCAGCGCCTGACGGAAAAGGCCGTCTTCGTCTGGGAGTAGCGGGCACCACGGCGGCACGTCCCTTGCCCCTACCCCCGAAAGCCGCTACCTCGGGCAAACGGGGACGGGCCACGCGCCGGGACCCCCGCCCCGCGGGCGCGTTCGACGAGGACACGGAAGGGAGCGATCGGTAGCCATGAAGTTGGCGTTCAACACCTGGGTCTACTCGAGCTTCCCGATTTGGGTGCCGGCCTACCCGCTCGACGAGGTAATCCCGCGGCTGGCTAGGATCGGCTACGACGGGATCGAGATCGGGGCGGCCGCGCCCCACGCCTACCCCGCCTACGTCGGTCCCGAGCGGCGCAAGGAGATCCGTTCGCTGCTGGAGGCGAACGGGATCGAGGTCTCGGCGATGCTGCCGGCTCCCGGCGGCGGCCCCGGCTTCAACGTCGCCTCGCCTTCGCAGGAGGAGCGCCGCGCCGCGATCGAGCAGTACAAGGAGGTCGCCCAACTCTGCGCCGATCTAGGCGGCAACACCCTCCTCTATGTGGCGGGTTGGGTCATCTACGGCACCGAGTGGAAGCAGGCGTTCGACTGGAGCCGGGAGGCGCTGGTCGAGATCGGCCGAGCAGCCGCCGATCTCGGGATGACGGTGGCGGTGGAACAGAACCCCGCCGACGGCAACCTGATCGAAAGCCTCGACGACGGCGTCGAGTTGATGCGCTCCGTCGACGCGCCGAACGTCAAGCTGATGTTCGACACCATCCACGCGATGTACCGCAACGAGGTTCCGACGGACTACGTCTACCGCATGGGTAACGACCTCCGATACGTCCACCTCTCCGATATCGACCGACTACCACCAGGGCAGGGACGGGGCGATTTCGTCGGACTGGTCCAGGCGCTCACCGACATCGGCTACGACGGATACCTGTCGATGGAGATCGGATTCAACTACCGCAATGCGCAACCCGACAAGTTCGCCCGCGAAGCCTACGAGTACATGAAGCCACTGGTCGAAGCCGCCGGCTAGACGGTTCGGCTCCGGGCCCCGGCCCGGTTCTACAGGCAGGCCTGCCACCACCGCCGGCGGACAGGGCGCCAAGGGGAAGGATTTGCGATGGCCCCTTTTCGGTACGCCTATAACGCGCTCGTCTATTTCGGCGAGGACATCGCCGACTCGATCGACCGCGTGGCCCGGTTCGGCTACGACGCAATCGAGGTCGTCGGCGAGCCCACAACGCTGGATGCGAAGCGGATCAAGCGGCTCGCCGACGACGCCGGCATCGCTGTCAGTTCGGTCTGCTCGATCTACACCGCGGAACGCGACCTCGCCCACCCCGACCCGGCTGTCCGCACCAGTACCGTCCAGTACGTGAAGGATGTGGCGGATTTCGCGGCAGCGATGGGGGCGGAGACGGTCATCGTCCATCCCACCGCCTGCATGAAAACCCAGGCGCTGGCGTCGGCGGCCGACGAGCGGCGGTGGGCGGTGGAGGGCATCCGCGCCGCCGGGGAGCACGCGGCGCCCCTCGGGGTCAACCTCTCGCTCGAGTGCTGGAACCGCTACGAAACCTACTTCATGAATCGCCTCGAGCAGGCGGCGAGCCTATGGCGCGAGACCGGCCTGACCAACGGCGGCATCCAGGGCGACACGTTCCACATGGGCCTCGAAGAGGCGTCGATCCCGGAGGCGTTCCGCCAACACGGCTCAATGTTGCAGCACGTCCACCTGGCGGATTCCAACCGGGCGGCGCCCGGGGCCGGGCACCTGGATTTCGTCCCGATCGTCCAGGCGCTCGTCGACGTCGGCTACCAAGGGTACCTCAGCTTCGAGCTGCTGCCGGCCAGCGCCGACCCCTTCGGAGCGATGAAGGCGGGCGGCCAGGAGGCATTCTTCGACCGCTACACGGAGCAGGCCATCCGCTACATGAAGGCGGTTGAGGCCCAAATCGCGGCGGCGTAGCGGCGGGCCGTGACGCATATCCCGCTCTTGCTCCGGAGTCGGGACGACCAGCGAAAGGAACACTCGATGCACAGGGTTCCGAGCACGATGAACGCAGCGGTGTTCTCCGGCCCGAACGATCTGAAGGTGGATCGGGTGCCGGTTCCCGAGGTCGGGGCCAACGATGTCCTGCTGAAGGTCGACATGTGCGGAATCTGCGGCACCGATGTCCACATCCTGCGGGGGTCGTTCCCGGCGCCCAACCTGCCCCTAATCCCCGGCCACGAGTTCGCCGGCCACGTGGTGGCGGTGGGCGACAACGTCGACCACGTTCGGGTCGATGACTACGTGACCGCGGACATCAACCTCGCCTGCGGCCACTGCTACTTCTGTCGGCGCCAGCAGAAGCTTTTCTGCGAGCAGATCCGGCAGATCGGCGTCCATACCCACGGCGCCCTGGCCGAGTACGTGAAGGCGCCGGCGGCCGCCATCTACCACGTCCCGGAGGGGCTGTCGCCGCGTCAGGGCGCCTACATCGAGCCGCTCGCCTGCGCGGTCCACGGGCAGGAGCGGGCTGACATCACCCCAGGCAGCAGCGTGGTCATCATCGGCGCCGGGCCGATGGGCCTGGCCCACATCCAGCTCGCCAAGCTGAAAGGGGCCTCCCCGATCATCGTCACCGAGATGAACCGCGTCCGCCTGGACAAGGCCCGCGAACTGGGGGCCGACCACGTCATCGACGCCGGGACCCGGGACGCGGTCGAGGCCGTCAAGGGGTTGACCGAGGGACGCGGCGCCGACTACGTGATCGAGGCCGTCGGCAGCATCCCCACCTACCGGCAGGCCTTCGAGATGGTCCGCCGCGGCGGGACGCTGGTCGCCTACGGGGCGGCGCCGAGTACCGCCTCGCTGGAAATCAAGCCCTTCGACATCTACAGCAAAGAGCTGAACATCGTCGGCTCCTACGCGGGTACCTACGCGGCCTGGCCGGAGGCGATCGCCCTGATCCAGGGAGGACGCTTCGACCCGGAGCAGATCGTGACCGAGGTCGTCCCATTGGCGGATGTCGTCGGCGCGATCGAGACCGTGGAGAAGAACAAGGACGTCATCAAGATCCAGATCCAGCCGTAAGGCGAACGCGTGAAAGGAGGCAGGAGACGAAAACGAACGGCAATGGGCCCCTTGCCAGCCAACAGGCGGGGCGATACGTCAGGAAAAAACGAGAGGAGCAGAGTCCACCATGAGCGATACCAATGGACGCAACCGGGGGCTGGTCTCGCGTTTTGCCGAGCACACCACGTCCCGCCGCCAGCTGTTGCGGGGGGTCGGTGCCGCCGGAGCCGCGACCGCGGCGCGGCGGTCGCTAGTGGCGACCGGCGTCGCCAGTGCCGCGATCTCCGGGGCGACGGCCGGGCGGGCGCAGGACGCCGTCACGCTGCGGGGGATCTTCCTGCCGGCTACCTGGGGCACGATCACCCAGCAGGTCTTCGCCCCCGAGTACACGGAGCAGACCGGGGTCGAGGTCGTCATCGACCTGATCGGGCGCGACGCCATCCACGACAAGATGGGCACCCTCTTCGTGGCCCAAGATCCGAGCTACGACCTGTTCAACGTCGACTACAACTGGGTGCCGGAGTTTGCCCGGGCCGGTCACCTCGTGCCGATGGATGATGTCCTCAGCGCTCCGGAGACGGCGGGCGACGACTTCCTCCCCCGGGCCCTCGACGTGGCAAGGTGGGAGGGTGTGCTGTATGGCATCCCGCAGACGGTTCACCCCCACATCCTGTGGTACCGCAAGGACCTGTTCGACGAGGCCGGGCGGACGCCGCCGGCCACGATGCAGGAGTGGCGGGAAACCGTCGAGTTTTTCCAGGGCAAGGAGTTCGGCGGCCAGCAGGTCTATGGCTGGGCGGCCCAGGCAGCCCGCGGTTTCGGCAACGTCCACACCTGGCTGACGTTCCTCTACAGCTTCGGCGGCGACGCCTTCAACTGGGAGACGATGGAGCCGGCGCTGACCACCCCGGAAGCCACCGAGGCCACCGCCTTCTGGGCCGACATGATGAAGTTCACCCCGCCGGGCATCAACGACTACACCTACGACGAGGTGACCAACGACGCCGCCTCTGGTCGGCTCGCCACCTGCCTTCAGTGGTCGTGGGGCGCCTTCGCCGTGGACAACCCGGAGAGCTCGCAGACGGTCGGCAAGTGGGAGTTCGTCGAGGTCCCGGCCGGCACGGCCAGCGTGCCGCACCTGGCCGAGTGGGTGATCTCCGTTTCCAACTACAGCCAGCAGCGGGAAGAGGCGATCAAGTTCATCCAGTGGCTGGAAAGTCCGGAGAACGACGTCCGTCAGGCGCTTCTCGGTGGCGGCGACCCGGTCCGCACGTCGAGCTACGCCAATCCCGAGTTGACCGAGGCAACGGTCGAGGGGAACCCGGACCTGAAGCGATTCCGACGCTACCCGGTCACCCTCGAGGCCATGGAGACCACCCAGCCGCGTCCTCTCTTCCCCGAGGAGGAGCGGTGGGAAACGACCGTCTCGGTGCCGCTCCATGCGATCCAGCTTGGCGAGATGACCGTCGAGGAGGGGCTCGCCAAGGCCCAAGACGACGTCAACCGGATGATGATGGAACTCGGCTACTACTAGGTCGCGGTCCGATCGGCGGCCTACGGCCGGGGCACCACGCTGCCCCGGCCGTAGGCCCGGGCTGAGGTGCCGCCTCGCCGCACTCCTTGCAACGGCGTCGGCAAAGGGCGATGACGATGAGCACCGAACCGCAAGCGCTCCCGATCAACCGTGTCGGACCCGTCGCGCAGCCGGGTCCGGTACGAGGGCGGCGGATCGGGCCGTATTTGGTGATGCTGCCGGCCCTGCTCTTCTTGCTGGCGATTTCGATCGCCCCTCTGCTCTACTCGTTGGTCGTCAGCCTGCTCCGTTACAACCTGATGAACCCGGACCGGATGGGGTTCGCAGGGTTGCGCAACTTCCAGCTCATCCTGTCGAGTCCCGACTTCTGGAACTCGCTGCTGGTGACGGTCGAGTTCGTCGTTATCGCGGTCGGGCTCGAGCTGGTGCTGGGGCTGGGTCTCGCCCTGGTGCTCAGCCGCGACGTGCCGGGCGTCGGCGTCTTCCGTTCGTTCATCCTGGTGCCGCTGGCCCTGGCTCCGGTTGTTGTCGGGTTGCTCTGGCGGTTCATGCTAAACACCGAGTCTGGAATCCTCAACTGGGTGATCTCCGTGTTGGGCTTCTCCCGCACCGATTTCCTCTCCAACACGACGCTGGCCCTGCCGATCATCGCCCTAGTCGATGTCTGGCAGTGGACCCCATTCATGTTCCTCATCCTGCTCGCGGCCATCCAGGCGTTGCCGCACGAACCGTTCGAAGCGGCCGCGATCGATGGTGCCTCGACCCGGGAAACAATCCTCCATATTGCGCTGCCGATGCTGCGCTACCCGATCTTGGTCGCGGTGCTGTTGCGGACCATTGACGCCTTCCGGGTCTATGACCTGATCTTCATGATGACCCGGGGCGGGCCGGTGAACGCCACCGACACCCTGAGCTGGAGCGTCTACAACAACGGCTTCCGCAACTTCAACATGGGGTACGCCGCGGCCCTTTCCTGGATCATCCTCATCATCGTCACGGCCGTCGTGACCGTCTTCATCCGTTTGCTGGCGGGGCGCGCCGGCGAGACGGCCTAGACCAGGCCGGAGTCCGAGGGAGTAGCGATGTTTGCGCTGGGAAGACCGTCGCGCACGGCCGTCGTGACCACCTACGCCGTCGGGGTGGTGGCGCTGCTGCTCTTTCTCTTTCCCATCTTCTGGATGGTCCTGACGTCGGTCAAGACCACGGCGCAGGCCTTCACCAGCGACCCGGTGCTCGTCTTCCAGCCCACCCTCGACAACTACCGCGAGGTCCTGTTCGAGCGCGGGTTCAGCAAGTACATCGGCAACAGCCTTGTGATCGGCGTCATCGCCACCCTCCTCACGCTGGTGCTTGCAGTGACGGTCGCCTATCCCCTCGCCCGGTACGACCTCCGAGGTGGGCGTCAGATCACGTCCTGGATCCTTTCGCTGCGGATCATCCCACCGATCGTCTCCGTCGTCCCCCTCTATATCATCTTCTCGAACCTGAATCTGGTCGATCAGTACCCGGCGCTCATCATCATGTACACCTTCATGAACCTGCCGCTGGCGGTCTGGATGCTTCGCGGCTTTTTCGCCGATATCCCTCGCGAGCTTGAGGAAGCGGCGTTGGTCGACGGCTCGTCCCCGGTCGGCGGGTTTTTCCGGATCGTCCTGCCGTTGGTGGTCCCCGGGTTGGTGGCGACCGGGATGCTGTCGCTCATCTTCTGCTGGAACGAGTTCCTCTTCGCCAACGTGCTGACCGCCGCCCGCGCCAAGACGGCACCGGTCGGACTCACCGAATACGCGACGCCGACCGGCGTTCTCTGGACCCAGATCATGGCGGCCGGGACGGTGGTCGTGCTGCCCGTCATGGTCGTCGGGGTCTTCATCCAGGGGTTCCTCGTCCGCGGCCTCGCCGCTGGCGCCGTAAAGGGGTAGCGCTGGCCGGAGCCAAACCGAACAGATCCTGCAGTCAACGTGCGGTGATTTCCTTTGCCCCGGACTTGCCAGGACCCGAGGGCGTTGTCTGCCTGGGGTTGGTTGAAAGCCGCCACGGCCGGTTCCCGATTGGAATCAAGGCAGGGCAGCGGTTGGGGTTTCGCGTTACGGGTTGCCGACGGTCGTCAGAGCGGCGGTCGGGTCTTTGCGATAGGGCTGGATCGCGTGGGCCGGAAGCCCCGGCAACGGAGGCGTCAGGAGCGGATGGTGAACGACGACGCGTTCTTCGACGACCACCAACGGCGGACGATCGAGGCCGCGATGGCCCGGATCATCCCGACCGACGACCGTCCCGGAGCGCGGGAGGCGGGCACGATCGACTTCCTCGACGGCTATCTCGCCGGGATCGACCGCGTCTACGCCAAACCGGACGGCAGCGGCTTCGAGCGGCTCGATGGCAAGCGGGCCGCGGCCTGGCGGCAACGCATCGAGGCCGTCCGGAAAACTTACCTGGCGGGCGTCGAAGAGATGGACCGCCGGAGCCGGGCACGCTTCGGGGGGGCCTTCGCGGCGCTCTCGGGGGAGCAGCAGGACGCCATCCTGACCGAACTGGAGCAGGCCGCGCCCGAGTCGGCGGCGGAGCTCGACCAGGCGCAGGCGACCGCTGCCTGGGCGCCGGTGGAGCCGGCGATGCAGCAGACCAGCGCCGAGGTGGACCTCGCCTTCCTACCCCTGCTCGCCCTCCATACCCGCCAGGGCTTCTATGCCGACCCCGTCTACGGGGGGAACCGCGACCGTGTTGGGTGGCAGCTGATCGGCTTCGAGGGGCCGACGTCCCTGGCCGAGACCCACGCCGGGCGCTACACGACGCGCCCGTTCTTTGCCGAAGAGCCGATCGACTGGGAGACGGGGGACCGGCATGGCCGGTAAGCGCAAGCCCGATCGGGCCGACGTCTGCATCATCGGCGCGGGCGCCTCGGGCGCCACGGCCGCCAAGGTCCTGACGGAGCGGGGGCTGCGCGTGGTGGCCCTCGAGCGCGGGCCGTGGCGGACGAAGGAGAGCTTCGGCGGCGACGAACTCGCCAACGTCAACCGTTACAACCTATGGCCCGACCCGCTCCTCAACCCCCGAACCCACCGGACCTCGGCCGACGAGGACCCGAGCGTCGAGCTCTTCTGCCCGGTGCCGCAGATGGTCGGCGGCGGCACCGTCCACTGGCAGGGCTGGTTGCCGCGCTTCACCGAGAACGATTTCCGCCTGCGGACCCTCGTCGGCGATGTGCCGGGGGCGACCCTGGCCGACTGGCCGATCACCTACGCCGACCTCGAGCCCTACTACTCGGAGGTCGAGTGGGCCTTCGGGGTGTCGGGCCAGGCCGGGGCGAACAAGTTCGAGTCGCCCCGCAGCCGTGGCTACCCCTGCCCGCCGATGCCGGCCACTCGCTACGGACGCGCGTTCTACGAGGGGTGCCGCGCCCTCGGCTACAGCGCCTTCCCGACGCCCATGGCGGCCCTCTCGCGGCCCTACAACGGCCGCCCGGAGACCGTCCTGAGCGCCTTCGCGCAGCAGCACGGGGACCCCACCGGCACCCGCTCAAGCGCCCTCTCGGTCTTCGTGCCGGACGCGCTCAAGACCGGCCGCTACGACCTCCGGCCCGAATCCTACGTCCGCGAGATCACCGTCGACGGCCAAGGACGGGCCAAGGGTGCCGTCTACCTGGACGCCGACGGCGACCTCCTCGAGCAGGAGGCGGACGTCTTCCTCCTGGCCTGCGGGGCGATCGAGTCGGCCCGCCTGTTGCTGCTCTCGCGGTCGGGCCGCTTCCCCACCGGACTGGCGAACGGCAGCGACCTCGTCGGACGGAACCTGACGCTCCACGAGTACAGCGCCGCCGTCGGCGTCTTCGAGGAGCCGATCTACGCCTGGGCCGGCGGCGGCTACGTCGCCGTCAGCTCCTACCAGTTCTACGAGCACGCCGACGACCGCGGCTTCGTCGGCGGTTGCCACATCGCCGCGGCTGGGGTCGGCATCCCGCTGCCGATCAACTGGAGCCTGCCGAGCCGCCCGCTCTGGGGCGCCGAGGCGAAGCGGATCGACCGGGAATGCTTCAACCACAGCTTCGCGGTCGGCATGGTGCTGCACGACATGCCGCAACACGACAACCGGGTCGAGCTGGACGACCGCGTGACCGATGCCTGGGGGCTCCCCGTTGCCCGAATCACCCTTACGCCGCACCCCAACGACCTCGCCCAGGGCCGCTGGGTCATCGACCGCAACGCCGAGATCCTCGACGCGGCGGGCGCGAAGCAGACCTACCGCGTCTACCCCGACCGGATCACCGGCAACTGTTCGCACCAGCACTCGACGACCCGGATGGGCGACGACCCGGCGACCTCGGTGCTGAACAGGGACTGCCGGGCCCACGAGGTGGACAACCTCTACGTCGTCGACGGCGGGCCGTTCCCGACCGCGACGGGCGCCAACCCCACCCTGACGATCATGGCCAACGCCTGGCGCGTCGCCGAGGGCATCGCCGCCCGCCGTGGCGCCCCGGGCGCGGACTGATCCAGATCGGGTCTGCCGCCGGAGACCGGCTTCGGCGGTGGCCCGCCGCGAAAGGAGGCCGACGGGCAGCGGTGGAGGAACGCTCCATATCCACTCCGAGGGAGTGGTCGAACGCAAGCCAAGGGAGACGACCATGGACAAGATGTACAGCCGACGACGGATCTCGATGCTGGTGGCGGGCGGAGCGACGCTCGTCGCCGCTCTGCCTGGCCCGGCCTTCGGGCGGCAGGAGGTCGCCACCCCCGCCGCCGGCGGTGTAGGTTCCCTGGCGGACCTCCAGGGGAGGGTCTTCAGCAAGGGCCCGAACGGCGAAGAGCCGACTGCAGCCGAGGAAGTGAGCCTCACTGAAGAGGAGCTCGAGCAGATCCGCGGTATGGGGGCCACCGCCGCGATCGTCATGCACTACGGCGGGCCA
>CADCWF010000360.1 GCA_902806345.1 uncultured Thermomicrobiales bacterium | reverse complement strand
TCGCGCGCGAGCGCGGCGCCGACGCGGGCCGCCAGGAACCCAGCGCGGGGATCGCGCCGCGCTTCGGGCCAGAAGCGGGCGACGAGCCCGATGTCGCCGGCTTCCAGCGCCGGCAGCAGCCGATCCAGCGCGTCGACGGCCTCCGGAGGCACGGGCGGCGACGGTCGCTCGTCGAGGGTGGACGAATCCCGGCGCTCGCCGGGCAACCGCGCCGCGTCGGGGGCCGGGGCCCACGGCAACCCGAGGGTGCGGAGCAGGGGGCCTACCCCACGGACGGCCTCGGGGTCGCTCGCCAGGCCGCTGTCGAGCCAGAAGCGGCCGGCCGCCGTGGCATCGCTCGCCAAGAGCAGCGAGTTGAGGCGGGTGATCGCCTTCTGCCGCTCGGCGGCGGAGAGGGGAAGCGGCGCGACCTCGGCGGGGGAAGGGACTGGGGCGGGCACGACACGGGGTGTCGGCCATGGCGGTTGACCCCCTTCCCACGCCCCTCCTTTCGGTGGCTCCCCCCGGTTGGGGGGGAGGAGTGCGTCGGAGGCGCCGGTGGCGCGCCCGCCCGCGCGGTCGAGAACCCCGGAGTTGGAGGCGGTCGGAGGGAGCAATCCACCTGCTACCCGCGACTCTTCGCTTCCCCACTGCCTCCCGCCGGCGCCGGCCGACGCCGGCGGGATGGGATGAGCGGAGGGGGATGCCTCCTGCCGTGTCGGGGCCGAACCCGAGGTCCGCGGCAACCATCCGGGAAGCCCGGCCGGGGCGCCCGTGCCCGTACCCGGTTGCGCGGGCGTTCCCGCCGCCGGCGCAGGCGCCGGGGTGAAACCCTGCCGGGCACCGTCGCCTCGCTGCGGCAAGAGACCGATCGCCGCGGCCACTTCGGTGAAGGGCGGCGCTCCGGGTCCGCCGCGGGCGAGGGCGTCGCCCACCAACGTCGCCGCCGCCGCCAGCGCCGGGTCGTCGGCGTCGCGCAGGCGGCGCAGCAGCGCCGACCGCTCCGGGTCGGCCAGGTCGTCCGTGGCGAACAGCAGGCGGCCGTCGGCGGCGGAGCTGGCGGCGCCGAGCGACGGTTGCCAGGCCAGCGCCAGGAGCTCGGTCAGCAGCAGCAGCGCCGGCAGGCGGTCGCGGGCGGGCGGGTCGGCGCCCGGTGGCAGCCCCGGCGAGCCCGGCCAGGCCGCCCGGTCGAGGTCGGCGAAGGCGAGGTCGTCGGGCCGCCGCAGCAGGATGTTGTCCGGCCGCAGGTCGCCGTGGCCGAACCGCGCCCGCTCGAACGCGACGAGGGTGCGGACGAGCGGAGGGATCGTGGCCGCGATCGTGTCGCCGCTGCCCGCCGTGACCGCGGTTTTGACCGCCTGCAGCAGCGTCCCACCCGGGACGAACTCCATCGCCAGCAGCGGGTGGGCGACGGAGCGGAAGCCGGCGGCTGGCAGGGTGACCGCGTCCGACAGCCAGCGGATCTCGCCCGGCAACGGTCCGCCGGCGGCGCGGAGGGGCGCCAGCGCGGGGTCGGTGGCGAGCGCCCGGTAACGGTCTCCGAGCCGAGCCAACGCCGCCGGGTCGTCGTCGAGCGGCACCCGGAGGGCGAGGATGCGTCCGGTTGGGCGGCGTAGGGCGTAGATAGCGGAAGTACGACCGAGGACGCGCCAGGCGTCGCCGCCGGCCACCACGGCCAACGAGCCGCCGCCGAGCCGCCGGATCGCCGGCACCCTGCGGGCGGGGTCGCGCATCGCCTGGTCGAGGTCGTCGAGCGAGATCATCGCGGCCTCAGGGGCGGGGAGGGGGTACGGGGGAAGGCGCTGGTGGTACAGTTGGAGCCGCACCGCGGTCGCACGCTCCCCGCCGGGCGACGCATTCTAGACCACCCCCGCCCGCCACGTCCGACCGCGCCCGGGGCCGACCCCGGTCCGGCGGGGACCGCCAACCAGAGGGGAACGGTGCAGGAACCACGAGTCGCCGGCGTCACGCCGGCCGGCGCCCCACCCGCCTTCGACACCGCCTGGGGCAGCCAAGACGCCAGCCAGACCCGCCCCCTGCCGCCCGCCAACGGGCGACCGCGGGTGTTGCCCGACGGCCGGGCCGCCGCGACCGCCGAGGAGTTGGCCGGGATGGCCGCCTCCATCGGGGAGGTCGATCCCCGCTCGGCCGAGCGGCTGGACGACCTCGCCCGGGCCGTCGTCGACGACGAGGGGCGCCGCCGCTGGGCCGAGGTGGACCTCCGCCGCGCCTTCCAGACCGACCGCCTGGCCCACGCCTACGCCGTCCGCCGCGAGGGGGGCTACGCCTCGGGGGCGATCAACGTCGCCGACAAGGTCCGCAACGTCCTCGTCCTGGTCCCGATCTTCCTGACCTGGTTCGCCCTGGCCGAGGCGTCCCGCGCCTACGCCCGCTTCATCTCGGCGAACCCGGACGAGGTCCGGCAGCCCTTCCTCCTCCTCTGGGAGCGCCGCTTCGGCGGCGAGGCCAGCCCCTTGGCGCCGACCTTCTCGTTCGTCGCCCTGGTCGACGCCTTTCTGCTCCTGCTGATCATCGTCCTCACCCTCTACGCCCATGGCCGGCGGGAGGACCGCGACGAAGCGATCGCAACGACGGCGGGCCGCTTCCAGGCCGACCTCGACAACGCCCTGGCCGCGGCCACCGTCGTCCTGGCGCAGGAGAAGGGCGGCCGCCCGGCCGCGCTGACCAAGGGCGTCGAGCGGCTGGCCGACCGCTTCGACCGCTCCAGCCAGGAGCTGCTGAACCGGCTCCGGGTCGAGCACGACCGGCTCGAGCAGTTGGCCTCCCGCCGCGAACGGGAGTTCGCCGACTTCGGCGTCTTCGCCAGCGGCATGCGGGCCGGCGCCGAGGAGACCCACCGCCTCCTCGTCGAGCTGCGCACCGTCTCGGCCGGACTCCAGGGCGCCCTCGAGGACTTGACGACCGAGGTCGGCGTCTCGGCCGACCAGGGGCGGACCCTCCTCTCGGCGGTCCAGGGGCTGGAGCAGCTGACCGCCGCCTCGATTCAGAGTGACCAGGCGGTGGCGAACCGGCTGGCGAGCGCCGCCGAGACGATCGCCGACGCCGCCGAGAAGGCGGTCGCCGGGGCGGACGCCGCCGCTCAGGCCGGGCGCCTGGCGACCGATACCGGCCGCGCCCTGGGCGAGCTGGCCCAGACCCTGTCCAAGGGACAGGCCCGGACGGAGGCCGCCATCGCCTCCGAGGCGGAGGCGACCGGCCGCCTCGCCGAGGCGCTCCGCTCCAGCAGCGGCGGGGTCGCCGCCGCCGCCCGCAGCCTGGGCGAGATCGAGGAGTCCCTCGCCGGTGTCCGCGACGGGTTCGCCGCCCTGGCGACCCAGAACGCCGAGGGGGCCAAGACGCTGCGGGCGATCCTCGCCGAGCAGGAGGCGATCGCCTCCGGGTTGTCGGAGGTGGCCCACGACCTGGGGTCGGTCGCCGTCGGCAGCGCCCAGCGCCAGGATGCCTCCGGCCGCGACGTGGCCGCTCTGGTCGGCCGACTCGATGCCCTGGCCGACCTCCTGGCCCGGACCCAGGGGCTGCCGCCGCCTTTGCCCGGCGGCGATGGGGGCGATGGCGGTCGCGGCGGCGATCCGGCCGGGCGCGATCCTTCCCGCCTCTGGCCGCAGCGGCGGACGCCGTGATGATGCGCGCCGCCGCGATCCCGCCAAGGTACGCGGTTGGATCCGATCCGATCGTGGGGATTGCCCGATCAACCCGGCCACCGGGGCGGCCCGGGGCTGAAGGCCCGGGCTTGGGTGACGAAGCCTCTCCGAGGCTGAGAACGAACGCGTCGCCCGTGGCCTCAGTCCTGGAGGGACTTCGTCCCCTCGGCCCGGGCCTTCAACCACTGGCTGCCGCCCGGCGCCGGTGGTCGGGTCGAAACGCCAACCCCCACCACGGGGCTTCGTCGCCTCAACCCGGCCATCTCTGGCCGGGAGTCGTTTAGGTCGGCCCGCCCGTGCAGCAGTACCCTCCCCAGCCGGGGCGCCGGCGGCGCAGCGAGAGCAACATGATCACCCTCGGCGGGTGGATCTTTGCCGACCTCCTGCTCGGGTTGGCGATGCTCTTCTTCACCGCCAACACCGTCGGCTCCCCGGCGCCGACGCCGACCCCGCCGCCGACGCCCAACCAACTCGCCACCGAGCGCGCCCGCTCCGGCCAGGCGCTCGCCGCGACCGGCGCCACCGCGACCGCCGCCGCCGAGAGCGCTGCGCAAACGGCCGCCGCCCTCGGCGAGGCCGCATTCGAGAGCGACGCGGCCCGCCAGACCGCCGAGGCGGCGAACGACGCGGCCCGCGCCACCGCCGCCGCCCGCGC
The DNA here is from genome assembly GCA_902806345.1 of uncultured Thermomicrobiales bacterium. Classification (GTDB taxonomy): domain Bacteria; phylum Chloroflexota; class Chloroflexia; order Thermomicrobiales; family UBA6265; genus CADCWF01. The sequence continues at coordinate 11,231 of CADCWF010000360.1, read as the reverse complement.
CACCGAGGACGCCCTCCTTCGGGCCCAGGCAACCGCGACCGCCCAGGCCGAGGCGACGCTGGCCGCGATGGATGCCAGCCAGCGGGCGACGGTCGAAGCCCAGGCGACCCAGGACGCCCTGGCCGCCGCGGCGACGGTCGCCGCCTTCGCCACGGCGCGAGCGGCCGACGCGGGTGCCCTCGATGCCCTCGCCGCGGAGCAGGCGACCGCGGCGGCCCGGGCAACCGCGGCGTCGCTCGCCGCCGAGCAGACGGTCGCCGCCCTCGCGACCCTTTCTGCACGCTCGGCCGCGGAGGCCACCGCTGCGGCCGACGACGCCTCGCTTGCCCAGGCCGATGCCGCCGCCCTCGCCACCCAGGCCGCCGCGGCCGCGGCGGCGGCGACCGCCGCCGCGGCCGACTCCACGGATTTGGCGGTGCTCGCCACCACGGCCGCCGGCGCCGCGCGGCAGACGATCGAGGCGCTGGAGGCGAGCGGGGTGTCCGGGTCGGCGGCGCTGGCGGCGGCGCAGGCCGACGCGACGGCCGCTGCCGCGACCGTCGCCGCCATCCAGGCCGAGCAGGCTAACCTGCTGGTGACGGCGACCGCGCTGGCCCAGGCGGCCTTCGCCGGGTCGCTCGACCCCAACCCGCGGACGACCCAGATCAGCGTGGACGTCGGCCCCGTGATCGGGGGCGAGCCGGAGGCGGCGGAGGGCGTCCGCGAGGCGCTCGCCGCCCAGTTCGGCAACTACCCGCCGGAGTGCCGGGCCGGCTTCGTGCTGATCTCCGGGTTCGCCGGCAACCTCGAGCAGGGGATCGACCTGGCCAACGCGGTCCGCGACATCGCCTTCGCCGAGTTCCCCGAGATCTTCTCGGAGAACACCGGCGTCCAGCCCTTCTGGGAGCCGGCCGAGGGGGGCGACGTGGGCCGGGTCCAGCTCGAGATCTTCTTCTACAACGGCTGCCCGGTTTAGGTGCCCGTCCCGTATACTCGGACCCTGCCCCGATTCCGCCCGCCATGGTATCATTTGGGAAGTATTGGCCCCGGGGGCGGGGTCCAGGCCGAGGAGGAACGCGTGGCGCAGCTCGCCGAGATCACCGACAGCACCTTCGATGCGGAGGTGCTCCAGTCCGACCGGCCCGTGCTGGTCGACTTCTGGGCGCCGTGGTGCGGCCCCTGCCGCGCGCTCGGCAAGACGCTCGAAGAGGTCGCCGCCGAGCGCGGCGACCAGATCAAGATCGTCAAGGTCAACATCGACGAGGAGCAGCAGCACGCCGCAGCCCTCGGAGTGATGATGGTGCCGACGGTCGTCCTCTACAAGGACGGCAAGGTCGTCGACAAGCTGCAAGGCGGGGTGCCGCCGCGCCAGGTCGCCGCGTTGATCGACCGCCACGTCGGCGTGGCCGCCGACTAGGCTCATCGACGAGGGCCTGACCGGAGCGAGCAGTCAGTTACAACGGTCGTGAATCGCCTGGAGATTGCGCCGTCGAGCCCGGTCCTGAATGGTCATGCGCGGGCCGTGATTACCAGGGCCACGGGCTGAAGGTCTGGACTCAAGCGACGGAACCCCCGAAACGTCCGCGTCATCCTGGCGATCGACGGAGATCCGGTCCAGTCCCCGACCCCCTTCATCCTGAACCCGCAGGCGAAGGATCTCGCTCCGACGCGGCCTGCATTGGAAGAGGATGCGCTGCCGCGGCGGGAGATCCTTCGCTTTGCTCAGGATGACCGGGTGTTCGGGATGCCGGGGATAGGCAGGCCGATCACCCGGTTTTCGGTTCATCCTCGGTCCGGCACCATCGTTCTCAGCCCCGGCGATGACTGTCGGTGCCTTCATTCGCGGGCCGCCGCGGCGTGACGGCTTCCTGCAACGTGGAGAGGAGCCCCGGGTGCCCCCGTTCGTGCCGGGCCTCGAGCTGGCCGAAGCGATGTACCGCGAGGCGGTCGGGCCGATCGTGGAGCAGCAGTTCCCGGGGCTCGTCTATTCGGCGGCGATCCTCGGGACCGGCTCCGAGGTGCTCGGCTTCGACACCGAGCGCTCGACCGACCACGAGTGGGGACCGCGCCTCCAGCTCTTCGTCGCCGACCACGACCTCAGCCGCCTCGCTCCCGCAATCGACGAGGTGCTGCGCCACGCGCTGCCGCCCGAGATCGGCGGCTACCCGACGGGGTTCGGGCCGACCGCCGAAGAGGGCATCCGGGTCCTGCGCCGCGTTGAGGCCGGTCCGGTGGCGCACAAGGTCGAGGTGACGACCGTCGCGGCGTTCATGGAGGAGCGGCTCGGCGTCTCCGATTGGCGTGATCTGGACCCGGTCGACTGGCTGCTCTGCTCCGGCCAGAGCCTGCTGGAGGTGACGGCCGGCGCGGTCTTCCAGGACGGCCTCGGCGAGCTCGAACCGGCGCGAGCCGCCCTCGCCTGGTACCCGCCGGATGTCTGGCGCCTCCTGCTCGCCGCTCAGTGGGCGCGGATCGGCCAGCTCGAGCCGTTCGTCGGTCGTTGCGGCGAGGTTGGCGACGAGGTCGGCTCGGCGCTCGTCGCGGCGTCGTTGGCGCGGGACGTGATGGGGCTCGGCTTCCTCATGGAGCGCCGCTACGCGCCCTACCCGAAGTGGTTCGGCTCGGCGTTCGCCCGGCTCGCCTGCGCCGACGGTCTCCTGCCACACCTCGACGGCGCGCTGGCGGCCCGGTCGTGGCCGGAGCGCGAGGGGCACCTCGCCCATGCCTTTGCGGCCACCGCGGCGATGCACAACGCGCTGGGACTCACCGAGCCGCTGCCGGAGCGCGTCTCGCCCTTCTGGGGACGCCCCTTCCGCGTCATCCACGGCGACCGCTTCGCCGACGCCCTGCGCGCCTCCATCGAGGACCCACGGGTGCGGCGGCTGCCCGAGGGCATCGGCGCCATCGACCAGTGGGTCGACTCGACGGACGTGCTCGCCAGTGCCGAGCGCCGTCGCCGGCTGCGGATGCTCTACACCGCCGGGGAGTAGGCAACGACCGCCGCCGGGGCGGCGGACCTCGGGCTGCCGAGCCCTCCCGCCTCGGGGCGCCCTCTCCAAGGCGACCTCCCCCTTGTGCCGAATTAACAGAAGCTCAATACTCTTGTCTCCGGACCCTCGTCGATCCCGGTATCGGCGAGAGTGGGGCCGAGGCTGCTACCGCGTAGCTGCAAGACGGCTCCGGTGGGGTTGCGGCGCTCCCGGGGACCCTTCTGCCACCCGGGGCCGACCTTCGTCGGCCCCGGAATCCGGCACCAGCCCGTCGCCGGGTGGGGCCGAGAGAACGGTTGCAGACACGCCCCAGCGAGTTCGGCCGCGCCGGGGTCGTGGTGGAGGGTGGCGAACACCATCCGGTCAGGTCGGGTTGGGGGCGAGATGGGCGGGGCGGGGCGGCGGTCGGCGGTCTTCCGGGACACGGGGCGGATGAGGGGGGTGTTTGCGGAGCACCTGCGCTGGGGCGATGGTGGCCGCGTCGATGTCCGCTCCTGTACCGTCGCCTACGTCCACGACGCGCCGACCCGGTGCCTGCTCCACTACGACCTGACGGTGCGGGACCCGGAAACCGGGATCGATCGCGCCGAGCTCGTCACCGGCTTCGTCAGTGGCGAGGACCGGGCGGAGCAGGTCGCGAGGAAAATCCTGGAGGCGGCCCCGGCGCCGGCCCCCACTCGGCTGACTCCGGTCGTCCCGGTGCCGGAGCTCGACCTCGTGCTCCAGGTCTTCCCGTTCGACCAGCGGCTACCGGCGCTCCACCGCCTGATGACGGGGTCGGCGCCGCTCGTCGCGTCCGCCATCCTGGCCGACCTCGGCCCAGGAGAATGGCGGATCACCCGCTGGCGGGCGGTGGCCGCCCGCTATCGGGTCGACCAGCGGGCCGTGGTCCGGCTCACGGTCGAGGCGCACGACCGTGCCTTGGACGCAACGCGGGAGCGGCGAGCCTACGCCAAAGTGTTCCGCGACAGCGCCGATGGGCAGCGCGCGTTCGACGTCCAGCGGGCGCTCTGGAACCGAGTCGGGGAGCGGGAGGCGGCCTTCGCCGTGGCCCGCCCCGTCGCCTACGTCGCGGCGGCCCAAACCCTGCTCTTCGACGAGGTCGCCGGCACGAGTCTCCGCCAGGTCCTGGCCGACCCCCCGGACCCCCGTGCCGCGATCCGCCAGACCGCGCGGGCGGTGGCGGCCCTCCACCAGCTTGCCCTCGACGAGGTCGACGTCGCGGCGCGCCGCCGCCCGGTCCGGGACGAGCTCGTCCGGCTCGAGAAGGCCGCCTCCGCGTTGCGCCCCGACGCGCCGTGGCCGGCGACGAGATCGACCGCATCGTCGCGGGGATCGGCACCCACCTCAGCCGGACGGCGGTCGGGCCGACCCACTTCGACCTGAAGCCGGGGCACGTCCTGTTCGGTCCGGCCGGGACCACCCTGCTCGATTTCGACAAGCTGACGGTCGCCGACCCGATGGTCAACGTGGCCAACCTCCTGGTCTTCCTGGGCAAGGAGCGGGTGGAGCGAGCCGCCAACCGGGGCGAGCACGATCTCGTCCGGACGTTCTCCGACGAGTACTTCGCCCAGGTACCCGAATCGTGGCGGTCGGGGTTCCCTGCCGCATATGCCCTCGCTCTCCTGGTCGAAGCGGCGACAGCCGGCCGTGGGATGCGCGGCCGCGGCGAGCGGAGCGACCGGGCGGCAACGGTGACGTCGCTGATCCACCAGGCCGGTCGGGTCCTGGACGGGCACCTGTAGCCACGTTGGCAGCGCCCCGCCATGGCCAGCTGACTCGCTCCCGGTGAGCTGTTATCGACGGCTGGAGACGCGCGGCGACCAGCCGCTCCGCCGCCTGAGCGACCCTACGCGGCCCCCTCGGGCCGACCGGGACCCGCGCTTTGACCCGGACCCGGACCCGAACCGGGACCAGGTTCCCGCATCGACTCGACGGCCCGCATCAGGTCGTCGAGGTCGGTGAAGTGGCGGTAGACCGAGGCGAACCGGATGTAGGCGACCTCGTCCAGTTCCTTGAGCTCCTTGAGCACCGCCTCGCCGATCGCGGTCGACGGCACCTCGGCCGTGCCGCGGGCGAGCAGCAACCCCTCGACCCGCCCGATCAGTCCCTCGATCTCGGCCTCGCCGACGGGGCGCTTGGTCAGCGCCACCCGCAGCTTCTGGCGGAGCTTGGCGGGATCGAACTCCTGCCGCCGGCCGTCTTTCTTGACGACGACCAGGCCGCTGCCCTCGATCCGCTCGTAGGTGGTGAACCGGCGGCCGCAGTTCGGGCACTCCCGGCGGCGGCGGATCGACGAGCCTCCCCCCAGCTCGCGGCTGTCGGTGACGCGGGAGTCGCCGGTGTGGCAGTAGGGGCATTTCATGGCGCGCCCATGGTGCCAGCCGGCGGGCGGTTCGGGCAAGGCGCCTAGCGCTTGGCGGCCGGGGACGGCCGTTGGTGGCACGTGCCCTGCTCCTATACTCTGTGCCATAGGAGGAATTCGCCATCGCCGTCTCGCTCGACCGGAAGCGCTCCGAATCCCGGCTGCAACTCGTCAGGGCCAAGCTCGGCGAGGGGCTTCGTCGTGTAACGGGGAGTTGGGCGGTCCGCGGCTACCACGAGTCGAACGCCGGCCACCTCGTCTCGATCGTCGCCTTCAACGCCCTGATCGCGCTGGTGCCGACCCTCCTCCTGCTCGTCGCCGTGGCCGGCCTGGTGCTCCGCGACGACCGCGTGCTCGCCGCCACCATCGACGGCATCCTGGCGGTGTTGCCGGCTGCGGAGGCGCGCGATGCTTTGGAGGCGGTCATCTCGGTCCGCCGCTACGGCGGCTGGATCGGGGTGCTGAGCCTCCTCGGGTTCCTCTGGATCGGAACGAACTTCGCCGACGCCATTGCCCACTGCCTGAACCGGGTCCACGGCGTTCCGGACTGCGGCTACGTCTGCACCCGGCGGAAAGCCTTCGGGTTGGTCATCGGCGCCTCGGGGCTGTTCCTCGTCGCCGCGGTCGCGGGGGCATCGACGCTGTTCGCGGCGTTGGAGTCGGGGCTCCGCTCTGCCGCCCAGGTCAGCGGCGCCTACGCCTGGATCGGGTATGGGATCGCCTTCGCCACCGCCGCCGGGTTGTTCCTGGTGCTCTACCGCATCCTGCCGAACGCCGACCAGCGTGTCCGCGATGTCTGGCCGGGGGCGCTGGTGGCGGCGGCGCTCTTCGTCCTGCTCGGCCAGGTCTTCCCGCTCTACCTCTGGCTGGTCGGCGGCGTCAACCGCTACGGCGCGACGTTCGGGCTCGTCTGGCTGCTGGTGACTTGGTTCGCCGCGCTTGGCCACGTCCTGCTCTTCGGGGCCTACGTCAACGCGACGCTGATGCGGCGCGCGGCGCGGCGCGACATCTCCGCCGGCCCGACCGGTCCCGAATCCGGGTGATCGGTTTGCCTGCCTTGTCGTCCTGCCCCAGCCCGTCGTCCTTAACGGGGTGAACGAACCCTTGTCGCGGTGCCGTGCATCCAGCAGTTGGCCGATTCAGAGAGATTTTTTGGCTGCGCCTCGGAATGACGGAGGTGGATGGCCGGCGGAGTCGCACGTCAGTTACCCGGATTCGGGATCACGGGTCGCCCACAGTACGCCCTAGATTCTGCACGGTTAGCGTCATTCTCCAGTTGGCCCGCCACCGCTTCGAATCACCCGCTGGCGGGGGAGGGCAGGCCGCCAACTAAGCGGTCGCACCCCACGCCCACCCAGTTTCGCCCAAATGAAGCGGCCGCGCAGGTTAGCTGCGCGGCCGCTTCTGCTTGATGCACCTTTTCGTCGGGACCTCGGGCCCGAGGGAGATCCAGGTTGCGTTCCCTCGGGTGCTCGGCGGCTAGATCTGGAGGCAGACGTTCTGGCCACCCAGGACGTCACAGAACCCCGTGATGCAGCACTCGGTGCCGTTGTCGCACGTCGTGGCGCATGCCCTGCAGGTGTTGTTCTTGCAGGTCGAACCAGAGACGCAATCACTGGCCTGGGTGCAGTCGTCGCCGACTAGGTTGCCTGTTGGGTTAGTGCTGACCGGCTGCGGGTTCCCGGTCGTATCGCCGCCGCCGCCGCCGCCGGTGCCCCCCCCGCCGCGGCATTTCCTGCGGATACAGCGGCGCCGCTTGCTGCGGCTATCGAACCGGCGGCGGCAGCGACGCTCGCACCGCCCCGCCTCGGCGTCCTCGACCCCGACGGTGCCGAAGCCGACAGCGGCGAGGAGCGCCGCAAGGCTACCGCCGGCGATGCCCTTGAAGATGGAACGCCGTGACGACCCTTCGGCGACCGACTGCGCCAGGTCGTCGAACCGATCCTGATCCATGACCGCGCCTCCTCAGAGAACGTTCACCGGCGGACCCCGCGCCCCGACGACGCAGCCCAGGCCCCAGTTGACATGACGGAACACATATCCTCTGCTACCATGAATCCTGGATGAGCGAGAGATGAGTCCCAGATTACCGAACGACTCATCGACCCCAAGGCCCGTCGCCACCGAGCCGCGACACGGGGGATCGAAGCCCCGGTCGATTCCCAGAGATATGCCTGGCTTGCCGGTTCCGGGCTCGTTGCCAGAACCCGAATCGTTGCCTCGGGAATCGCCACCAAGGTGCGGCTAATATGGTATTCGCGTGAATGCGGCTGCCCCCGAGCGGGCAGGAACTCCTGCTCCCGCGCTTGGGACCAGGTAGCAGGGGGGTGGGTAACGGTCGGGGGTGGGGGCCGGTCGTCCGGCACCGGACCTGTCTACCCGGATTCCGGATCAGCCTCCGGTCTGGAGGCCTCCTGGCTGCCGGTAAGGCGAGGCGAAGCAATCTTGGAACGCCGATGATCGAGGAGTTCTCTGCTTCGAAGTGCTCGTGACCCGGGCGCGATCGCTACGAGCAGGACCGACGAGCCGAGGGTGTCCGGCCGGCCCGCGGTCAGGAACCTGCACGTCGCCGTCCACGGCGCACCGGACTCGGGCTCCGTTGGGGGGATACCTTGACCGCCCGTCTGGCCGTGTGGTGCCCTGCCGGCATCGCCGTCGGAATCGGAATAGACCCGGACCGGCCTGACGCCGCCGCCGCGGCGGCACGGGCCACGGCCCGTCCGATCGGAGGCAGTCCGACGGGACCGCCGCTGGCGTAGGCGCCCGACCACTTCGCGCCCCCGGACGGCCCGGGTCCGTTCACCACCGCTCCCCGCGCCTCCCGTCGGGCTCGCCGCTGGCACCCAGCACCCGCTCGATCTCCGCGACTAGCCCGTCGATGTCGAACGGTTTGAGCACCAGCCCGGTGGTCTCGCCCAGCAGCTCGCCGTCGATCCGCCGGATCGGTTCGATCGCCGCCGAGCAAAGGACGACCGGGGTGGCCGCCGTCGCCGGCGCCTCCCGGAGCTGGCGGAGCAGGTCGAGCCCGCGCTGCTCGCTGCCGAAGAGGATGTCGAGCACCACCGCATCGGGGGCGATTCGGGCGACCGTGGCCGTCCCGATCGGGTCGAGGCTCGTCGTCACCCGGTAGCCCTCGTCCTCCAGCAGGTCGCGGAGCAAGGCAAGGAACTCCTCCGAGTCGTCGACGACCAGGACGTGCTGTCGGCCGCTCTCCGGGGCCGTCGTCGCCGGTCCACCGCGCCACGCTGCCACGTGCATCGTTGCCACTCCTCGTCCGGTCGACACGCCGCATTGCGCGTTCCGGTCTGCGTCGGTGCCCGGCCGCGACGACGCATTCGACCGCCAAGGCCGGGGATTCGGCTACCGCGCCCTGGTGCCGACCATCGGGAGTCGCCCTGGGGAGTCGGTAGGAGATGCCGATCGCGGGAACCAATCCTGGTATGGCCACCGTGCCTTGCCGGGGGCTGGAGACCCTACGGGCTCAAGCGCGCTGGACGCGCCCTACGGACCCGACGGCGGGTGCGCCGGGCGGCGGCTACGCGGAGGACATGCATCGTCCAGGGCACGGGTTCGCAGGCTGGGTGCCAGCAACCGCCGGTAGGGACCCCGGTGGCTGCCGGGGGCAGGCAGGGATGCCGTATCAGCCGCGCCGCCGGATGCTCCCCCAAAACCGAGGGCTTGCGGCTTCCTCAACCTTGAAGCGTGTCATACTAGAAATGGCCGGGGCGTGTTCGCCCCGGCTGGCCCCGCGCCCCCGCGGGACCCCTTCCCGTGTGGCCGCCTGTTGGGGAGCGAGTGCATCCGTCCGGGCCGATCGGCCCGGGGCTTGCTCGCCCGGAGGCCGTTCTGAACACCCCATCCACTTCCCCACCACAACGAGACGACCGCCCTCACATCCTGTGCATCAACAACGACCCAGCCGTGCTCGGCCTGTTCGCCGACCTCCTCGACGACGATGGCGCGGGAACATACCACGTCACCACCCGTGCCTACGTCGACCACGACCTGGCGACGCTCCGGGCGCTGGAACCCGACCTGATCGTGCTCGACTACATGTGGGCCGAGGAGGACACCGGCTGGAGCCTCCTCCAGTTGCTCAAGATGGACCCCGCCACCGCCGCCATTCCGGTCGTGCTCTGCACCGGGGCCGCGCGGGAGGTCGAGGCCCTCGGCGGCCACCTGGCGGAGATGGGGATCCGGGTCGTGCTCAAGCCGTTCAACATCGACCGCCTGGAGGGCGCCATCGCCGACGGGCTGGCGCAGCAGGTTGGGCAGGGGACCGAAGAGCCGGCAAGGGGCCGGTGATGGACGAACCGAAGTTGCCGGTAGAGCGGGGGATGGGTCCGCGCGAGCAGGGGTGGATCGACCTGGCGCACGATCTCCGCAACCCGCTCGCCGTCGTCGTCGGTCGGGTCCAGTTGATGCGCCGCCGGCTGCGCCGGGGCGAGGTCGAAGTGGCCCGCATCGAGTCCGATCTGGAGTCGATCGAATCGTCGCTGGCCCGGTTGAAGGCGCTCATCGACCGGATAGACAACATCGGGTAGACGGCGTGCGTCGCCTCAGGCGACCGGCTCGGGCTGGGCCGCCGTCGCCACCACGGCAAGCAGGTGGTCCAGGTCGAAGGGTTTGAAGACGACCGCCGCGGCGAGACCGCCGTCCCGGCGGCGCAGCGCCTCGACCTCCCGGACATCGCCGGTGCAGAGCACGACCGGGATCGCCGCGGTCGCCGGATCCGTGGCAAGCCGGTCAAGGAGCGAAGGGCCATCGAGCCCGTTCCCCAGCCGGAGGTCGAGCAGGAGGACATCCGGCGCCAGGGCACGCACGATCGCCGGATCGCCCGGAGCGTCCGTCAACGCGGTGATCCGGTAGCCCTCGTCCCCGAGAACATCCCGGTACAGATCGATCAAGGACTCGTCGTCGTCGACGACCAACACGTGCGCTTGCCGCTCCGCCAACCCGCTCCCCCCCCGGCTTCCGGCGCCCCACCTCCGCCGGGATGCATCGACGTCCCATTTGTACCACCGCCCGCGGCGTTTCGGTCACGATCCCGGCTACGCTGCTCCCCCGGCCGTCGCGCCGACCGTACCGCCAGCTTGACTCCCACCCGCGCGGCGGGAGCGGCTCTCGGGCCGATTCGGGCGCCGTGGGGCTTGACCGCCGAGGCTCGGCGTATGGGATGCTTCCTCGCAAGACTCCGTGGGGTGGGACTGGGGGCGATGGGCATGGCCGAGGACCGGCCGCACGTGGTCGTCGTCGACGACGCCGAGGAGCTACGAATCCTCTTCGCGGCCATCCTGGCGGATGCCGGCTGCCGGACAACGCTGCTTGCCGCCGCCCCGTCCGTTGCGGAGTTGGCCGAGCTCGTGCCGGATGGCGTCGTGCTCGACCTCCTGCTCGGCGACGACGAGGACGCCTCTTGGCGTCTCGTCGAGGCGATGCGGGCCGATCCGCGCCTGCGTCCGGTGCCGGTCGTCATCTGCTCGGCGGCCACCCCTCTCCTCCTCCGCCTCGACGATCGCTTCGCGGAGATGGGCGTTGTCTCGGTCCCGAAGCCGTTCGACCTCGACGATTTCCTGGGTAGCCTGGCGGCCGTGCTAGCGGAGTACCGCCCGCCTACCGCGTGAGCCCGTTGGCCCCTGGTTCCCAGGGGGAGGCCTCCACTTCGGCGACCAGCGCGGCGAGTTGCGCGGCCAGCTTGTCGGCGGCGGCGTCGATCTCCGCGAGCCCGCGGTCGAGCCCGTGGGCGTCGAGGTTCCCGGCCGAGGCGCGGCGGCGCAGGAGCTGGGTATGCCCCTTGACCGCGGTGAGCGGCGTGTTCAGCTCGTGGGCGGCGGCGACGACGAAGGTGTCCTGGGCGCGGTCGGCGGCCCGTAGCTCGGCAATGGCGCGGTCGCGGG
>CADCWF010000359.1 GCA_902806345.1 uncultured Thermomicrobiales bacterium | reverse complement strand
GGCGCGAGGGAGGATCAGGCGGGATCGACGATCTCGACGACCTGCATCATCCCCAGTTCCTCATGGTTCATCAGGTGGTGGTGGAGGACGAGGTTGCCGACGAAGCGGAGGCAGCGGGGCCGCCGGGGGTTGTCCCCGGCGGCCCCGTCGTCGGCGCGTCTCCTCCTGCGCCGAAAGGTGCCGAGCCTACTCGACGGTGACCTCGCTCACCATGCCGAGCTCGAAGTGGGGAGTGCCGTCCTCGGTCTCCACGTCGCAGACCAGGAAGTAGGTCCCCGGCGCCAGGTTCTCGAAGGCGATGTCGCCGGCATCCCCCGGCTCCAGGAAGACGGCGCCGAAGAAGCCGGTGACGTCCTCGTCGACGTTGACCTCGCCCTCGATCACCTGCTCGGCGGTCAGGCCCTCGGTCAGCGTGACGACGACGTTGACGTGCGGGTTGTTGCCGGCGGAGGCGTTGGTGGTCCGGAAGACGACCGGACCGGCCGGGATCGTGTAGCTATCGAGGGCGAAGGCGAAGTCGACCATCTGCACGTCGACGACCGTCGCCCCCGGCAGGACGCCTTCCGGCATCGGGGCGGGCTCGAAGCTGTCGAGCTTGTGGTAGCCGTCCTCCTCGACGAAGAACCAGCGCTCGCTGCTGAGGGCGCCCGGTCCGTTGAAGAGCCCGGTGTAGACCCAGTCGACGCTGACCCGGCCGTCGCCGTACGCCTGGGCGTTGCCGGCCGAACGGATCTCGACCGGCTGCACCCCCTCGAACGCCAAGGGGACGTCGTAGGGGTTGGGCAACTCGATGAAGACGGTCCGGAAGTTCTCGGTGAACAGGGCGGCGACGCCCAGAAAATCGCCGGCGTTGATGCAATTGACCAGGTTCTCGAGGCCCGTCACCGCCGCATCCGCCTCGGCCCCGCTCACCGGGGTGCCGGCCGGTGGCTCGGGCAGGGGCTCCTCGGGCACCTCGGCGGCGGTCTGCTCCTCGTCCACGCCGGGGGTTGCCTCGGCCGCGGCAGCCGGGGTGGCCTCGTCCATCGGGGTCGGGGTGCCCGGCGGCAGCTCCGGGGCATCGCAGGCGGCGGCCATCGGACTGGCCGCCGGCGATGCCTCCTGGGCGACCGCCGCCGCCGGGGCGGCGAGCGCGAGCGCGACCAGCACGACGAGCAATGAGAACGGGCGGGGCATGACGTCCCTCCTCCGATCGAGTGACCAGCCGACTGGTGGCCTCCGTAGCGCATCATACCGGGCCGCCGACCCGATGGGAACGTCCTGGGAGGGCCGTCTGCGGTCTTGACCAGACGTGGACGGTCTCGCAGGATGGTCCCGGCCGATTGCCTTCGACGCGCCCTGGGTGACCCATGCCCGGTTCATCCCCTCCGACGAACCCGCCGCCTCCCCCGGGGTCGGCGGCCGACCTCCCTGTTCCGCTGACCCCGCTCGTCGGGCGGGAGCGCGAGGTGGCGGCGCTGCTGGCGCTGCTCCGGCGGGACGACGCCCGGCTCGTCACCCTGACCGGGCCGGGCGGGGTCGGCAAGACGCGCCTCGCCCTCGCGGCCGCCGCCGAGCTGGGCGCGGCCTTCCCGGACGGGGTCTGGTTCGTCCCGCTCGCCGCGGTCACCGAACCCTCCCTCGTCGGCCCGGCGATCGCCCAGGCTCTCGGCGTCCGCGAGCCGGGCGAGCGGCCGGTTGCCGACGCCCTGGCGACCTTCCTCCGCGACCGGCGGACCCTGCTCGTCGTCGACAACTTCGAGGGGGTCGCCGTCGCCGCCCCGCTGCTGAGCCTGCTGCTCGGGCGCTGCCCGGGTCTCCGGCTGCTGGTGACGAGCCGGGCAACGCTCGGCCTCTACGGGGAGCACGCCGTCGCGGTACCGCCGCTCGCCCTGCCCGACCCGACCGACAGCGGATCGTCCGAGACGACCGCCGCGGTCCGGCTGTTCGCCGAGCGGGCGGAGGCCGCCGACGCTGGGTTCGCCCTCACCCCGGAGAACGCGGCGACGGTGGCCGCGATCTGCCGCCGCCTGGACGGCCTGCCGCTGGCCATCGAACTCGCGGCTGCCTGGATCGGCGTACTCCCTGCCGCCACCATCCTGGCCCGCCTGGAGGCGCGCCTGCCGCTGCCAGCCGGCGGCGGGGAGGACCGGCCGCGACGGCTGCGGACGATGCGCGACGCGGTCGCCTGGAGCCACGACCTGCTGCCGCCGGCGGAGCAGGCCTTCTTCCGCCGCCTCGCGGTCTTCGCCGGCGGCTTCACGCTGGAGGCCGCCGAGGCCGTGGCCAGTCGAGGAGTCGAGGAGTCGAGGAGTCTAGAAGAAGGACCGATGCCCTCCTCGACTCCGTTGGACCTCCTCGCCGCCCTCGTCACCAAGAGCCTGGTCCGGCGGGCCGAGCCGGGGGTCGAGGGGGACACGGACGGCGAGGCGGGCGGACCCCGCTACGCGCTGCTGGAGACGATCCGCGACGCGGCCCTGGTGCACCTGGAGGCCGCCGGCGAGGCCGAGGCGGTCCGGCGGCGCCACGCCGAGTGGTTCCTCGGTCTCGCCCTCCGGGCCCAGGCAACGGTTGGCGGCGCCGCTCAGGAGGCCTGGCTGCGCCGGATCGAGCTCGAGCACGACAACCTGCGGGCCCTGCTGCGGTGGGCGCTCGACCGGGGCGACCCACTCGCTGCCCGGATGGGGGGCCTCCTCTGGCGCTTTTGGTACGCCCGCGGCCACCTGAGCGAGGGCCGCCGCTGGCTGGAAGCGATCGTCGCCCAGATCGGTGCCCTGCCGGCCGCCGCCCGCGCCCCGCTCCTGCTCGGCCTCGGCGCCGTCGCCCAGGCCCAGGGCGACCGGGCGCGGGCGCGGGCGGTGCTGGGGGAGGGGTTGGGCCTGTTCCGCGAGGGCGCCGACCAGGCGGGAACGACGACCACCCTGAACTTCCTCGGCCTGGTCGCCTGCGACGAGGGCGATGCGGCGCTGGCGGTCCGCCTCCACGAGGAGGCGCTGGGGATCGCCCGCGCAAGCGCCGATCGCTGGCGGACCGCCTTCTCGCTGAACCTCCTGGCCGCGGCGTTGGAGCGGCAGGACCAGGGGCCGGCGGGGTTCGAGCGGGTGGCCGCCCTGCTGGCCGAGAGCCTGGCCATCGGCCGCGCCCAGGGCGACCGCTGGAGCGCGGCGGCGGCGCTCCGCGGCCTCGGCGACCTGGCACGGCACCGGGGTGAACTCCCCCAGGCCCGAACGCGCTACGAGCAGGCCCTGGCGATCTACCGGGATCTCGGGAGCCGGCAGAACGCCGCCGCCGTCCTGACCGACCTCGGGCCGATCCTCTTCCGGCAAGACGACCCGGTGGGCGCCGCGGCGGCGATCGAGGAGGCCCGGCGCCTCGCCCTCGGCCTCGGCGACGCCCGCGGGGTGGCGGCAGCGGCGCTCAACCTCGTCCCGCTCGCCCTCCACCAGGGCGACCCCGACGGGGCCCAGGCGGCGGCCGCCGAGGGCCTCGCTCTGGCGGCCGACCTCGGGGACCGCGGCCTCGTGACGACGGCACTGGAGCGGATGGCCGAGGTCGCGGCGGACCGCGGTCATCCCGACCGGGCGCTGCGCCTGGCCGGCGCCGCGGACCGCCTTCGGCGGGAGATCGGGTCGCCACCCTCGCCGGCGGAGCGGGACGCGCACGAGCGGGCGCTCGGCGCGGCCTGGTCCGGTCGGCACGCCCCGCCGCTGCGGGACGCCTGGGAGGCGGGCGGACGACTGGGCATCGAGGATGCGGCGGCATTGGCGGCCGCGCCGCTCCCGTCGTCCGACGGGGCGGTCGGGAAGGGGGGTGGGGCGGTTACAGAGGAGGCGGAGGCCGCCGGGAGGGACCGGCTCGGTCTCACCCCGCGGGAGCTGGACGTGCTGCGATTGCTCGTCGACGGCCTGACCGACCGCGAGATCGGCGACGCCCTCTTCATCGGCCACCGCACGGTCGCATCCCACGTCTCCGCCATCCTCGGCAAGCTCACGGTGGAGTCACGGACGGCGGCGGCGACCAAGGCGGTGCGGCAGAGTCTGGTCTAGACCCACGCCCGCAGGGAGCCCCATCAACCCGCGAAACCGCGGGACGAAGACGGGTAAGCCGGCAACGGGAACCCGGCTGCGATTCGGCGGTCATGATGAGCGGGCCCAACGCTCCCCGTTGTTTCGCCCGCGGCCATGCCGACCTGCTTCGGCTCGTCACCGGGAAGCACCGCCAGCCGGACCCGCCTCACGCCCTGATTCGCGCTGGGTCCGGCCGCGGGGCGGTGCTGACCGCTGCCCGAGGGGCCACCTAACGATCGATTCAGCGGGACCAGGGCGGACTCCCCGGTTGGCCATCCTCGTGGAAGAAGCGCACCGCGGCCGGGGCCACCAAGAGCCACTCGGCGGCGTGCGAGCCGCGGTTCTCGATCCGGTGGGACGTTCGCGGCGGGACGATGACGGCGTCGCCCGCGCCGAGCACGACGTCCTCCCCCGCGACCATGATGGTGATCTCCCCGGCGAGCAGGACCATGACCTCTTCGCGGTCGTGGGTGTGGGCAGGATTGGCCCCACCGGGCCGCTGCCGCTGTCGGATGACGCTGACCTCGGCGGCGCCACGGCTGGTCGTCGCCACGGCCCGGCCGAAGTTGCCTCCCGGCGTCTCGATGAACTGTCCGTCGTCGCTCCGAACCACCGTCATCGCTCGTCCCCCTGTCGTCCCATCGCCAACCACGCCACCCGCGACATGGTAAACTTGCTTGTCTATCAAGAACGGTAAACCTGATTGTCCAATAAGTCAAGGGGGAGGGGGGTCCTTGGCCGAACCTGGTGGAACGCCGGGGCAGCCCCGGCAGCCAACGGAACGCGACCTTCGGAACATGCGTGACCACCACCTTGGCCGCCTGCTCCTCCGGGCGCACCGCGCGTTCAGCGCCCGCGCCGTGGAGAAGCTGCGGCAGCGGGGATACCCGAGCCTGACGCTGGCGCACCTCGCTCTGCTGCCCCACCTCGATCCTGAGGGAACACGGGCGACGACCCTTGCCGAGCGGGCCGGCATGACCAAGCAGGGTATGGGGCAACTCATCCTCGATCTGGAGCACCAAGGCTACGTCGCCCGGGTCCCGGACCCGGCCGACCGGCGCGCGGCCCTCGTCACCTTCACCGAGGCTGGTCGCCGATTCCTGCTCATCGCGATCGACGTCACGCGGGAGATGGAGGCCGAGTACGCCGCGATCCTGGGAGAGCGGCAGTTGGCCGGGCTTCGCGGGGCGCTCGCGGCGCTCGCGGCCTCCGAGCGCGACCATCGATGATGGCTCGGGCTCGCCTCGTGCCCGGCGGCGGGAGACGCCGCGGCTGGCCACCCTCGTCCTTCTACGCCGGCGCCTCCAGCGCCATCTCCTTGATCCGCCTCAGGTCCAGCTTGCCGGCGCCGACGACGGGCAGCTCGCCGACCTCGACGAAGGCATCCCGCCCGGGGATGAACAGGTTCGGCAGCCCGGCCGCGGCCAGCCCCTGGCGCAGATCGTCCGGTTTGGCATCCCACGGGGTGTGGACGACGACCAGCTTCTCGCCCCGCAGCGGGTCGGGCACGGAGGTGACGACGAGCCGCGGCGTCCCCCCGTCGCCCGGGCCGAGCAGCGCCCCGAGCGCGTCCTCGACCACCCCGTGGGGGACCATCTCGCCGGCGATCTTGGCGAACCGGCTCTGGCGGTCGACCAGGGTGATGAACCCCTCGCCGTCGATCGTCGCGATGTCGCCGGTGCGGTACCACCCGTCTTCCACCACCTCGGCGGTCGCCTCCGGCCGGCCGAGGTAGCCCTTCATCAGGCTTGGGCCGCCCACCCACAGCATCCCCCGCTCGCCGGGGCCGACTTCGGCGCCAGTCTCGGGGTCGACGACCTTGGCCCGTACCCCTGGTGCTGGCCGGCCGACCGTCCCCTCGCGGGACCAGGCGCCCGGCTCGGCCGTCGCCCGCCTGGCCGGCGTGTTGGCGGCGACCAACGGCGACATCTCGGTCGTGCCGTAGCCCTCGATCGGTCGGACGCCGAACTTGGCCTCGAAGGCGTCGCTCAGCTCCCGCGGCAGCTTCTCGGCACCGACCGCGACGACGTCCAGCGTCGCGAAGTCGACCGGCTCGACGCGGCGCAGGTAGTGGCGGAGGAAGACGGGCGTCGCCGCGATCAGGGTCGCCCGCCGTTCCCGGCAGAGCTTGGCGATCCCCTGCGCCTCCAGCGGATTGGCGTGGTAGGCAACGGTCAGGTCGCGCAGCAGCGGCCCCCAGAGGGTCACCGTCGAGCCGAACGAGTGGAAGAAGGGGAGGACGCCGAGGAGGACGTCGCTCGGCCGCCAGCGGATCAGGCGGTCAACGGCGTCGAGGTTGGCGGCGATGTTGCCGTGGGTCAGCATCGCCCCCTTCGGGGCGCCGGTGGTGCCCGAGGTGAAGACGACGGTCAGGACGTCCTCGTCCCCGGCCGTCGGCCCGGCGAGCCCGAGCATCTTCAGCAGCAGCCCGACCGGCAGCGCCCTGGCCTGCGCCCCGGCGATCGCCTTGTCGACGGGCGTGACCAGGGCGGCGAGGTCCTCCAGGTAGATCGGCTCGGCGTCCAGCCGGAGCGGGACCTTCTCGGCGAAGCGGCGGCTGGTCAGGACGTGGCGGATGCCGGCCTGGGCGATGCCGGCGTTGAGGAGACCGGCGGTGAGCGTGTAGTTGAGGTTGACCGGCACCCGGCGGTCCAGCGCCAGGCCCAGGTTGGCGACGACGGCGCCGACCGCCGGCGGCAGGAGGATGCCGACGTGCCGCTCGTCTGCCCCCAGCAGCCGGCGCCGCAGCAGCCGCCGAACAACCAGCGCCCGCGCCAACAGCCCGACGCCGGAGAGCTCCTGGCCGGTGGAGTCGGCGACCTTGGTCGTCCGCCGCGCCCGGCACGTCTCGATCAAGCGCCGGAAGAATGCCGCCCGCTCCGACTCGGCTCGTGCCATGGGGATCCCTCCGCTGCCGCCGATCCCCGCCAGGGCCGATGCCGCCTCGGGCACCGGTCGCCGCGGAGGGCCCGGCTGGCGACCGGGCTTGTCCCCATTATTTGCGATGGGCGGAGGGGGCGCATCGCCAACCTTACGGAATCGGACGACCCCGGCCGCTCCTCGCCCTCCGTATCGTTGCCGAGCCGGAGTCGCGAAAGAGAACGCGGAGATCGGCGTGGCATCGATCACCTGCCCGAGCGCAGGGTTCGACCAAACCGCCGGGCCTACGCGGGGCGGCCCGACCCCTCGGCGCGGCGCTCGACATCGTGGACGAAGCGCTCGTTGATGTGCTCCCGATGGAGCTTGACCGGCGCCGCCTTCTTGTTGGCGCTGGCCCGCAGGTTGAGGAACTCGACGAGGACGGAGAAGCCCATCGCGCCGTAGATGTAGCCCTTCTCGATGTGGAACCCCCACCCCTCGGCGGCCAGCGACGTCCCGATCAGGAGGAGGAAGGAGAGCGCCAGCATCTTGACTGTCGGGTGCTGCTGGACGAAGGCCGAGAGCGGCCCCGAGGCGAAGAGCATGACCAGAACCGCGATCACGACCGCCGCGACCATCACCGGCAGGTCGTCGGCCAGCCCGATCGCGGTGATCACGGAGTCGAGCGAGAAGACGATGTCGAGCAGCAGGATTTGGACGATGACCGAGGCGAAGGTGGTCGCGGCGCGGCCGGCCGAGACGTGCTCCTCCCCCCCCTCCAGGTTCTCGTGGATCTCGGTGGTCGCCTTGTAAATGAGGAAGATGCCGCCGAGGAGGAGGATCAGGTCGCGGCCGGAGAGGTCGTGGCCGAGGATCGCGAAGAGCGGCTCCGTCAACCGGGCTAGCCAGGAGATCGAGAAGAGGAGCAGGATCCGCATGATCATGGCGAGCGAGAGGCCGACGATCCGGGCCCGGTCGCGCTGCTCGGCCGGCAGCTTGCCGGCGAGGATCGAGATGAAGATGACGTTGTCGATGCCGAGCACGATCTCGAGCGTCGTCAGCGTCAGCAGCGCGATCCAGACCTCCGGCGAGCTCAAGAACTCCAGCATCGTGCCGCCCCGCCCTCCCGTTGCGTCCGCACTCCAATGAGTCGCCATCCGACCCCGAACCAGCACGGTCGCGCTCAGGATACCGCCCGCGGACGGTCGAGGAGTGGCCGCGGCCGACGCCCGGCAACGCTGAGCATTGCCGGACGCAACCTGATCACGCCGCCGGGCCGCCCACGGCGATGGCCCCGGCCCCGCCGAAACCGCGACGCGGCCGGGATTCCCGGTGGTGATCGGCTCCCCCAGGCGCTCCCTTGAGGCGGCCAGCGGCAGGCACGAGGGGAGGGAGGCGGAGCGGGCGGTCGACCGCCCGCTCCGCCGATGGCCGTCCTACGCCTCCGGCGTCGCCGCGCCGTCCGGCGTCACCGAGGCGCCGACGCCCAGCACCGCCAGGGTGCCCTCGGCGGCGCTGTCAATCGCGTCGAAGCTGACCGTGGCGCCGGCCGGAACCTCGGTCCCGGTCGGGTCGAGTGCCACGTCCTCGGTGGCGGTCGGGCGGACCTCCAGGTCGTAGACGCTTTCCGGCAGCAGCAGGTCGTCGCTGGCGTTCGGGAACTCGAGGTTCTCGACGAGCACGTCGCCACCCTGGAGGGCGACGTCGACAGCGCCGGCGTCCGGCGAGGCGTGGACGACGCGGACCGACGACTCGTCGCTGCCGACCGCCGAGACATCGACCGGGAAGACCCCCGCCGTGATCTCGGCGACGGGGCCGAGGGCCACCACCTCGTAGGCGAGGTCGGCTTCGCGGCTGAGGTCGGCGTCGATGACCGCCTCCTCGGCCGAGGTCCCGGTCGGGGCGACCTGGACGTTGTAATCGCCGGCCGGCAGCGCGACGAAGCCGAAGGCGCTGCCGAAGGTGAGGTTCTCGATCGCCACCGCGCCGTCGCCGTAGACGTCGACCGCCGGCGCGTCCGCCGAGGCATGGACGACGTTGACGCACGCATCGCCTTCGTTGCCGATGGCGAGGGCCGTCGCGCAAGGCATCATCGCCGTCGGCGTGCCCTGGGCCACGACGCTGGCGGAGCCGGCGAAGCCAAGGCCGAGGGCGGCGGCGGCGGTAAGGACGGCCCGGCGGCCGAATGCGGGAAGTGCCATCCTCTGATTCCTTCCATGGTCCGACCAACGGTCGAGCCAGCCGGCAATCGGCCCGATCGAGGCTCGATCGAACGGGTCTTGCGGCGCCCGCTCCCGGGATCGCGCGCCGCACCCCAACCATGCCGCACCGGCCAGGGGGTGCGGTAGCCGGCGGAACCCCCCGCAACGGCGGGACGACGCTCGCGCGACCATCGGTGTGGCCGGGACGACATGACCCCCCGCCACTCGCCGTCGGCACCGACGATCACCGCTCGTGGGCGTCAGCCGGACGCCGCGACCGGCGTGGCCGCACGTGGACCTCGCACGTCCACAGCCACGCGTCCTTGTTGCGAACGGTGAGGATGAACTTGCTACCGGGATGGACGGGGGTGCCGTCGCGCCGGAGCGGCGTCGGCGGTACCAGGAAGCGGTCGAGGTCGGGGATCTCCTGGCCATCGAAGGTCAGCGTGACGGCGTCGAACCCGCCGACCGAGGCCAGGAACTCGCTGTCGGGCCCGACGCAGACGTCGGCCCCGGTCTCGCCGGCCCCGCGGATGGATCCGAAGATCGGCGCGCCGGCTGGGACGTCGCAGACGATCTCAACGCCGACGAGGTTGGCGGCACTGGCGGGGATGCCGGGAAGGAACCAGGTCGGGCCGTCCTGGCCGAGGGCGCAGTCGGTCGCCGGCGCCTCGCCATGGGTGTCGAACCACAACGCCAACGCCACCGCCAGGTCCGCGTAGACGAGCCCGGGCGGCTCCTCGCCGGGGACGACGACGGGGGAGGGGCCGGGCGTCGCCGCGGGCGAGGCCTGCTGCGCGGCGGCCGTCGGCGACGAGCCGTGGAGAGATGCGAGCAACGCGGTGGCGACGACGGCGAGGCGCAACATCGATCCTCCTCCGGGTTGTTGGCGACGGTCTCCGCGGCAACGACGTGCCGGTTGGCCCGGCACACGACGCATGCCCGCGCCCGTTGGCCGTCGGAGCGTTCCTCGGGGAGTGCCGTTGGGGCGGCGGGGGTCGGCTCAGCGTCTTCTATCCCGGCCGTCGGCGTCGTCCGCATCCCGTTCCCCGGCTCCCCGCCGCCAATCGGCGCGCCCGTCCGTCCTTCGCCGCATGACGACCGCAACCGCCGAAACCGCACCCGGCCCCGCCAGCTGGCATCGGAGCCAGAGGCGGCCATCCGGCGTTCGGCGCGACCAGGAGCCTGCGCGCCCTGGCCGCCGAGTTCGGCGTCAGCCACGAGACCGTTTGGGCCGAGCGGCGTCGGTGTGGTGCCGCCTCGGCGCCGGCCTGATAGAGTGCCGGCACGACCCCTCCCACCGTGCGGCAGGGGCGGTGCCGGCCGGGTTACCGCTGGAGCGGCACGTCCGGACGCGGCGCGGCGGCAACGCAGCCGTATCGAGGAGGCACGACGATGGGTCACGATCCGGAACGGGTGGGACGAGATGCCAACGAGACGCCGGCAGTACCGGCTGCGGCGCTGACCCGGCGCCGGCTCGTCGGCGGTGCCGCCGCGCTCGGCGCGGCCGGGCTGGTGGTGCCGCGTGGGGCGGTGGCCGCGCCGGTGCCGAGCGAACGGACCGTCGGGACCGGCCGCCAGCAGGGCGAACCGACGACGCTGACGATCGCATTCAACGGCTCGGCGTCCGACCTCGACCCCCACCTCGCCAACGACTACCGCTCGGTGTTCCCTGTGATGGCCATCTACGAAGGGCTGCTCGCGCTGAAGGGGGAGAAGACCGACGAGTACGTCGGGCGGCTCGCCGAGTCGTGGGAAGCCAACGACGACCAGAGCGTCTGGACCTTCACGCTGCGCGACGGCGTGACCTTCCACGACGGGACGCCCTGCGACGCCGAGGCGGTCCGGCGCTCCTTCGAGCGCTACGTGACGGTCGGCTTCGGCTCGGGTCAGGACTGGACGCGCTTCGTCCCCGACCCCTCGGCGATCACCGCCCCCGACCCGAAGACGGTCGTCTTCGACCTGGGACGGCCGCAACCGCTGTTCGAGGCGGCGATCGCCGCCTCCTATGGGGTCTATGTCGTCAACGTCCCCGTCATGGAGGAGCATGCGGTCGACGACGACGGCGGCCGGTCGTGGGCCCAGACCAACGCCGCCGGGACTGGCACCGGCCCGTACAAGTTGGCCCGGTTCGAGCCCGGCGAGGTGATGATCCTCGAGAAGAACGAGGCGTGGTGGGGCGGCCCCGACGAGCCCTTTTTCGACCGCGTCGTCATCCGCGTCGTGCCGGAGAACGCCACCCGGCGGCAATTGCTGGAAGCGGGCGAGGTCGACATCACCGACGCCCTGTCCGCCGACGACTGGGACGCGCTGAAAGAGAACCCGGCGATCGCGGTCCAGTCGGCGCCCTCGACCAACGTCCAGTATTTCTACCTGACCGTGGCCGGGCCGCTCGCCTCGGCGGAAGCCCGGCAGGCGATGGTCCTGGCCTTCCCCTACCGGGAGGTGGTCGACGGGGTCTTGCAGGGGTACGCGACGCAGCCGGCCGGCTTCGTCGCCCCGGCGCTGCACGGGTTCAACCCGGAGACGATCAAGCCGACGACCGACCTCGACCGGGCGCGGGAGCTCTTCGCCGCCGCCGGCGTCGGCGAGGGGACGACGCTGGAACTGGCGCTGGAGCCGGGGACCGAGCACGCCAAGCTGGCCGCCCAGTTGTTCCAGGCCAACCTGGCCGAACTCGGCATCGCGCTGACCATCACCGAAATCGAGACCAGCAGCTACGTCGGTCTGCTCTACGGCGACACCCCGGTCGAGGAGCGGCCGAACCTGATGTACTGGGGCTGGTGGCCGGCCTACAACGACGCCTGGTCCCAACTCAACGCGCTGGCCGGCTGCGAGATGACGGGCGCCGTCGGCGGCGCCAACCTCGGCGGCTACTGCAACGAGGGGGCGCAGGAGCTGCTCGACGCGGCCTTCGCCGCGACCGACGAGGTCACCTACATGGAGGCGATCGGCGAAGCCCAGCAAATCGTCGCCCGCGACGACCCGCCGGCGATCTTCTTCTCCCAGCCGAACACCACCGTCGGCCATCGCACCGGGATCGCTGGGATCGAGCTCAACCCGATCAACGTCGGCACCTACTACCTGCACACGGTCCGCCGCGAGTGACGCTGAGTCGTGAGCCGGGGAGACGTGTAGACGGGGAGACGTGAGGCGGCTACGATCTTGCCGACTCGCCGGCTCGCCGGCTCACGACCCGTTCCTCCTCGACGGCGAGGCCGCGGCCGCCTCCTGCATCACGGTCACGCTGGCGTCCGGGTCGAGCCGCTCGAAGACCGGGCCGGCGGGCTGCTCCGCGCTCGGTTGGGCGCAGGCCACCCGCTGCTCCGGTGCCAGCGCCTCCCGCATCGCCGCGTAGTAGTCCGCGTCGACGCCGCCGACGCGGACCAGTCCCGCGACCTTGTCCGGGTAGGTGGCGGCGGAGGCGGGCGACCAGGCCGCCGAAGGAGTGGGCGGCCTGGACGTAGGGGCCGCGGCCGCCCCCAGCAGGGCGTGCGGGTCGGCGACCATGTCGGCGGCGCCGCGGGGCGTCGGCACGGGGTCGCTGCGGCTGCGGCGATCGGGGTCGAGGATCGTGCCCGGCCGGTCGTAGGCGCAGACGCGGGTGAATCCGGCCACCCCCGGCAGGACCATCGTCCGCCGGCCCGCGGGTTCCCTCTGGTCGCGGCTCCAGATGTCGGAGCGGCTGAGGAGGCCCGCTTCGAGGATCACCGTCGGGCTGCCCCGACCGCGGCATTCCAGGTAGAGCGATCGGCCGCCAATGTCGACGAGACCGGAAAAATCGCCGCTCGCCGCGGCGGGCGAAGCGGCGGCCGGGGTGGCGGACTGGGCCGCGGCCGGGAGCGGCCCGCCGAGCAGCAGGGCAATCAGGCCGACGCCGTGGATCAGGCGCATGAAGCATCTCCGTCCGACCGTCAGGGGCCGGTCTGCGATGTGAAGGCAGGAGGAGGTTCGTCCAGGGCATGCTCACGCGGCGCCTTCCGGACCAAACGCTCGATCGGCCCATCTTCTTTCGAGTCGATCCTGAGCGATCTCCTCATTACCCCGTCGGGACTCTCCGGTGATCGGCCGCGGCGCCGGCTAGGGTAGTGGGTTGGCGAAGGGCCCGAGTCCACTTGTTCCAGTCCCGGTCGAGTTGCCTCCAGTTCTTGGGTCGAGCCCTGCGACGGTTGATCAGACTGTACTCGTCCAACCGCATGCCGGTGATACCATGGCAGGGCGATGTAACCTGGGACTGCTGAGTCCGGGTCCCGCGCGTTTCCTCGTTTGTGTAGGAGGGATGGTCCATGCGACGGTCGGCAACCCTGGTCCTCGGCGCCACGCTCCTTGGCTCGCTCGCGCTCCTCGGTCCACCCCTCGCCGCCGCGCAGGAGGCGACCCCCGCCGCCGCGGAGTGCCCGGCCACGACCGCCGAGGAAAACAAGGAGGTCGTGAACCGGTTCCTCGAAGCCGTCCACTCGGGCGACGATGCCGCCGCCGCGGAGCTTGCGGCGGATGGCATCACGTATCACTCGCACTCCGGGGGGGAGCGAGAGGGCGATGCCGAGGGGTTTCTCCGGGGCCACCAAGCCTCGTTCCCCGACGTCACGATGACGGTCGATCTCTTGGTCTCGGAAGGTGAAACGGTCGCTGCGTACGTCTCCTGGAGCGGGACGCTTCAGGGAGAGACCGTTATGGTCGCCGGCCAGGACGTGAGCGTTCCGGAGGGCCAGCGCGACGCTGAGTGGGTCGGTGCCTTCTTCTTCCAGATGGAGTGCGGCAAGATCGCCGAAGTGCGGCCCGTCGTCGACCGGCTCGGCCAATTGTTGGACCTGGGCGTGATCACGGAGGAAGATCTGCAAAGCGCAGACGCCGTGGCGACGCCAGAACCGTAGCCATCGACGGGACGACGAGGTGTGGAGCCGGGGCGAATCCCGCCCCGGCTCCAGTCGTTTCTCCGAGACCACGCCTACGCCAGGCTACTCGACTGCCCGGTCGGCTGGCCGCGGATTGGACTTCACCTGCACCGCGGGGACCGGGGTCGCATCGAGCGCCCTACGACCCGTCGTCCTTACACACGATCGTCCCCACCCGCTCCCCACGGAGCGCCCCGGCCAAGCGATCCGGCTCCAGCCCGTTGATGATCTGGATGCGGGTCACCAACCGCGCGTGCTCCAGGAGGTCGAGCAGGACGCGATCGAACGGCAGGGTCGGCAGGTTGCACTCCCGCAGCTCGGCGACCGTGATCTCGTCGATGAAGCGGGCGTTCGGGTGCTCCTTTGGATCGCGATCGTAGAGGCCGTCGACGTCCTTGACCAGCGTGACGGTCGCGCAGCCAAAGCACTCCGCGAGCAGGTAGGAGCCCGCGTCGGAGCGGTGCGGGGGGATGCGCCCCAGGCGGGCCGGGTGTTCCCACAGCGAGAACGGGGGATCGCCGTTGAAGATGACCCCGGGCGCGGCCTGCAAAAAGAGTGGCAACAAGTGACCGAAGATCTCCGGCGGGATGGCGACGACGCCATACGGGGCGAGCAGCGTGCCCAGCATGTGCGCGTTCCCCAGCGCGTCGGCGATGGCAAGCTGAGCGAGGACGCCGGAGGGGAGGCCGAGGTCGATGCCGATCGAGAAGACGTGCCGGCTGCGGACGCCGCCGCCGGTGCCGATGATGAGTTTCCGGTCGGCGAGCGCCGCCCCGATCGCCTCGACCAGCGGGTAGGTACTCGCCTTGCCGCCGTCGAGGATCGAGCGGCCCCCGACCTTGACGACGTGGCAGTCCGGGAGCATCCGCACCACGGGGGTCTCGGTCGAGGCCATCACCTGCTTGTCGAGCAGGCTCTCGCGCATCAGCAACGACCGGACGTGGTGGCGGCGGTCCGCCGCTGGTTCCCGCAAGCTCTCCATTGCGCGTTGCCTTTCGTCGCCGCGTTCACGCGGTGATGATGGTCCCCACAGGTTCCCCGTTCAGGGCCCGCGTCAGGTTGCCCGGTTTCAGCCCGTTGATCACCTGGATCGAGCGCCGGTGCTGGGCGTTCTTCATGATCTCCAGGACGCTGCGCTCGACGACGACGTCGTCCAGGTCCAGCGATTCCAGCTCGTCGACCGTGATCTGGGGGATGAACTTGGCGTTCGGGTCTTTCTTGGGATCCGCGGTGTAGAGCCCGTCCTCGTCCTTGACGTAGATCATGGAGCGGGCCCCGAAGACCTCGCTGACGAGATAGGCGCCGGTGTCCGTCCGGTTCGGCGGGATGCGGCCGACGGCGGGGTTGGGCTGCCAGTAGATGTAGGGCGGCATGCCGAAGAAGATCGCCGCCCGGCGCTCTGCGAGGTAGAACGGGAGCTGGGCGAACTGCACCGGCTCGATGAACGGGATCCCGTGCTTGGCCAGGAGGTAGTGGAGCATGCGGGCGTTCTGCATGCTGACGAAGGTGCCGAGGATGCTGAGCACCCCGGTCGGCATGCCGAGGTCGAGGCCGACGCTGTAAGCGTGCCGGGCGCGGGTGCCGGCGCCGGGGG
>CADCWF010000358.1 GCA_902806345.1 uncultured Thermomicrobiales bacterium | reverse complement strand
CTCGACCCGCCACGCTTCGGTCCACCTCGGGGCCGCTTGCTTGGCGGATCCGGGGGGCGCCCCGGCCAACGCCCAGAGCCCGAGCAGCAGGAGCGTGAGGAGGCAGCGGGCGGGTTCGCCCGCCCTCGGCATCATGGCGGACCAGCGGCTGGGGCAGGACCTGGGATGGATGGTATCGGTCGGTCCAGGTTGCATCGTGGCTCCCAGGGGTGAGGTTGGGCCTTTCCCACCAGCTCCCCGCCGCCTGTCCGAGGGAGGGGGATCCGATGGCTGGCGGAGGATGCCAACTCGGCGTCGGATCTCGTGCACTTCCCGTTGTCTCGAACGCGCGGCCCTCCTCGGCGGTGTCCGGTGAGGGCATCGCGCGAGGGTCATCAGGGGGTAGCGGTGAAGACGGCCGCAATGGGCGGCTGGTCGGGGTCCGGAGCGGTGGCCGCGGCGGCGGCCGAGGCCAGGGTGGACACGGCCAGGACCAGGAGGAGCATCGCGAGGGCGAGGAGGATCAGCGGCGCGTGCCGCGCGTACCAGGCCGACCGCTTCCCCGTTGCCCGATGGATCGCCGACGCCGGCGACGGTGTCTCCCTCTCCATCGTCGGGACCGTATCGTCCCGGATCCCAGCCACCGTCGTTCCCCTCCGCGCGATTGCACCGTCTCATTCGACCGCCGGCCGGTCGCCGGTGATACCCCGCTGCGGCTCCCCCTCTCCTTCCGTAGCGGGAGAGGGGGTTGGAGGGTGAGGGCATTTCGGCCGCCGCGAGAACGGCTCTGCAATCCGATCTACGCGACCTCGAAGACGGTCACCATCCCGTTCGCCAGGTGGGGCTGGCCGGTGGCCTGGTCGATGATGAAGCAGGCGACCGCGTAGGTCGCCTGCTCCAGGTCGAACTCGGCCCAGGTCGTCGTCCCGCCGGACTGGAGCGCGGCGTAGCCGACCCAGGTGAACTGGGCCATCAGGGGCTCGCCGGCCGGCGGGGTGCCGCTCATCAGCGAGGTGAATTCCCCGCTGATCTGTTCGGCCGTGGTCCCGTTGGGGACGCGGAACATGACGACGTGGTGGGCGTGGTGCTGGCCGGTGTTGGCGATTCTCCAGAGCTGCGGCCCGGCCGGCACCCGCTCCGGCGAGACGAGGTAGCGCAGGTCGTCCGTCATCTCCAGCTCGACGGTCGCGGTCGGTTCGGCGTCGGCCGCCGGCGTCGCCTCGCCGTCCGCCGCCTCGACGACCGCGAGCGGGGCGAAGTGGAACTCCTCCTCGAACGCCTCGCCCTCTGCGAGCTCCTGCTCGGGGACGTAGGTGGAGGCGGCCCACTCGTACTCGCCCGGCTCGAGGTCGGCGATGAAGGTCGCGGTCTCGCCGACGTCCGGCGTGTTGGTGCCGCCGAAGTAGGTCCAGCCGGGCTGCGGGAGGTCCTCGACCCCGGCGGCGAACATCTGCCGCTGCCGCTCCTCGTCGCTCAGCCCCGCCGGCATGCGGACGATGTTGAGGTAGCCGATGAACTCGCCGGCGACCTCGAACGTGACGACGTGGGGGCCGGCCGGCAACTCGGCCGGGGCCGCAACGCCCTCCGGGCTTACGGTGACGGTCACCTCGGGGTAGCCGAAGCCGTGGACCAGGGTGTCGCTGAACGCCGAATCGATCTCCTGGGCGGCGACGGGGCCGAGGCCCGCGGCCGAGACGGCGAGGAACGCCGCCAGGGCGCCGAACGGTCGCAGAAACCGGTGCATGATCACTCCTTGGAAACTCCGCTCATCCAAACAGAACAGTCGTTGGCCCGGCCGGGGTCGGCGACCCCGTTGCCGGAAGGGTCGAGCGCCTCGACGCCGCGAACGTGCCGGTGGACCCCGAAGGACCGGCGTTTCAAGCCGCTGTCGGGGACGGCGGTGCGCGTGCGCGCAGGGGACGTTCGCCGTGATCACCCATCGCAAACACTCCCGGCGTCATCAGGCGCACACGCCAGCGACGCAGAACAGGCCGGCGCAGCACTCGGCGTCGGTGCCGCAGTGGCCGCCGGCCGGGAAGCAGCAGTTGGTCGGACCGTCCTCCCAAAGGCCGTTGTCGGCGCAGACGGGAGAGACGGGGCCGAGGAGAGGGTGAGTGCTGCAGGCGTTGCCGCCGGCGGGGCACCACGCCCCCGGGAAGAGTCCGGACGCCCCGGCACCGCCGCACACCCCCGGCGCGAGGCACGCCTCGCCGTCGCAGCACTCGCCGTCGTGGATGCAGGAGCTGCCCTTGACGAGGCAGCAGACCCCGCCGCGGCAGCTGGCCCAGCCGACGTCCGCGGCGACCGGGGCGCACTGGTCGTGGGCGGCGCAGAAGCCGCCGGGAACGGCAGCGCCCGGGTAGTGCGCTTGAGCCGAGCGGGGGAGGGCAAGCCATGCCCCGGCGAGGGTCATCAGTCCGCGGGTGGCCCAGCGGCGGGAGCGCCGCGCGACGAGTCCCCGCGTCAGTGCGTCGAAGCGTGCCCCGTCCATCCTCGTCTCCTCCCTTCTGCCCGCCACGCAGGCGGGCACGCCTGGCAACGATCCGCGCGGAACCCGGTTGAACGACCGATGAATCCGGCTCCTGGCTCCCAACCGCGCCCCCCGTCCCGGTGCCATTGCTCGAGGGAACCCGGTCGGTAGTCCCGAGGAACACCCGGCAGGTATCCGGATCGCTGCGGCTCCGCCGGAGCGAGGAAGCACGGCACCAACCTCCTCGTCTCGGCCGGCACTCCTCAGCATCAGCTCGGCGAGAGCGGGCCGACGCAGTCCTGCTTCAGGATGTCGGTGCAGCAGGCCAGCGCCCCGTTCTTGACCGTGCAGAAGTCGTGGTCGGCCGGGCAGCAGGCTGGCGGGTGACCATCGAACAGCTTGTCGCAGCAGAACGCGTCGTCCGGGCAGCACCACTCCTCCCCGCCCCCGAAGCAGATGTCGGTTCCCGGCTCGCAGCACCGGGTATCGGGGTGCAAGCACTCGCCGTGGCAGCAGACGAGCCCCTCCATGCAGCACCTCCCGCCGCAGGGCTCCTCGCGCGGCGGGCAGCACACCCCGGCCGCACTTCGCTGCCCGTCGCCGCAGCACTCCCCCTTCGGCACGCAGGCGCCGTCGCAGCACTCCTCGTTGGCGTTAGAGCAGCAGACATCGTAGGTGCCGTCGCCGTTCTTGCCGCAGGGGGTGTTGGTCGCCGCATCGCAGCAGAACGTGTCGCCGAAGACGCCGCCGTCGACGCAGACCTTCCCGGCGCCACAGCACGCGTCGCCGCAGACCCGGCAGCAGCGGCCGTTGCGGCAGGCATGGTCCTCCGGGCAGCAGCGGTCGCCGCACAGCTCCTCCTCGGCGCAGCAGCGGCGACCGGAGACGCGGTTCACCGGGCAGCAGCCGTCGTCGGTGCAGACCTTGCCCTCGCCGCAGCAGACGCCGTCGCAGAGCAACTCCGGGTCGTCCTCCGTGCATGCTCCACCCTTGCAGCGCTTGCAGCCGGCGCATTCGCGGCCGTCCGGCTCGGGCTCGCAGCGGCCGGTCTGGATCTGGCAGCGCATGCAGCCGCCCTCGGCGCCGCAGTCGGCGCGGCTGGTGCAGCACTCCGGCCCGGGCTTCCCGCAGCGGCCTGCGCAGCAGACCTGGCCGTTGCGGCAGGTGCCGACGCAGCGGCCCCGCTTCTCGCCTTTCTTGCGCTGACAGCGGTGACAGGCCCGGCAGTCGCCGTCGTTCTGGCAACCGGCGGCAAGGGCTTCGTCGCCGCGGCCGACGACGGCCAGGAGGCCACCGGCCGCGGCGCTGGCGAGGGCGCGGACGAGGCCGCGTCGGGAGGGCGTGCCAGCCACGGAGCAGGCCAGCTCGTCGAATCGTCGGTCGTCCACGGCATTTTCCCCTCGTAACGGCATCGCTTGTTGGCGTTCCGGCCGCGGTGCCCGCAGGACCAAGAGCGGATGATCCGGTTCCATGCTCCTAGCAGGGGAAGCAGATCCCGCCGCTGACGCAGTAGCCGCTGGGGCAGGTGCAGTGCAGTTGCCCGTCCTTCGTCGTGCAGCACGAGCCGAGGTGGTGGCACTAGTACCCGGGGGGGCAGCACCCCTCCTGGCACGCCGCCCCCTCGCCGCAGGCGCAGGTCCCGCCCCGGCACTCCTGACCCGCACCGCACCCCTTGCCGCACTCGCCGCAGTGGTCCTTGTCGGCCTTCGTGTCGACGCACCTGCCGCCGCAGACCGCGCCACCGAGGAGCGTGTCGCAGCAGCCGTCGTTGCTGCACACCTCTCCGGCCAGGGCGTTGCAGCAACCGTCGGGAGCGGCCGGGCAGGCCTCGTATCCAGCGCAGCAGGCGCCCTTCGCGATGCACGAACCGTCGGCGCACTCCTTGTGGGTGCAGGTGCAGCAGGTGTCCTTGCTCACGCAGCCGCCGCAGCATTCCTTCTCGTCGGGGCAGCAGGCGTCCTTGCCGACGCAGGTCTCGCCGCAGTCGTGCATGTCGTTAGGGCACCTGCAGCGGCAGGTCCTGGGGTCGAACTCCTTGCCGCCGGTGCACCGCTTGCGGATGCACAGGCATTCGCAGCCGCGCGGGTCGCGCTCTTTCCCCGGCGGGCACGTGCGCCGACACTCGCCACCGCAGCGCTCCTCGTTCGCCCGGCAGCGCCGGCGCTCGCCCTCGGCCTGGGGCGCGGCTATCGCCGCCGCGGGGGCGAGGGCGGCTAGCAGGCCGGAGGCGAGGGAGCGGACGGCCCCCCGACGGGTCCCGGTCCGCGAGAAGGACCGGGCGATGGCGTCGAATCGGTTGTCGTCCACGATTCCTCCTCGAGACTCGGATCGACGAGAGAGCGGCCGGTGGCCCGAACGCCCGTGCGTGCCGCGCGCCGACCACGGCGGCACGATCCGGCGCCCGGAGGGGTATCCGGCGGCGCATCGCGGCCCGACCGATCCATCACGGCGACAGCGTAGGGACCAGGTCTTCCAAAAACCTTCCAAAGGCAGACCCCGACAAGGACCGGGTTGCCTCCGGGGGCCGTCTGCCGACGCGGGACCCAGCGGTACGTAGACGACCGACAGGGGCCGCTCGCGACCGGGTCCCTTCTCGTGCTGCGCGTGGAAGGGCGCGTCCGACCGGTTGCGTCCCTCGCCCCTTTCCGGCGACCGCGCACCAGCGGGCGGTTGCCCTGCGAGTGCCATCCGGGGTGCGGCACCCCGCGATGCCTGGGGGCGGCGGCAGATTCAAGGGGTTCCGCTGGCGTTCCGACGTGCCCAAACCCCCCGGACCGATCGGCGGGAGCCGAGGCGAACGTCGGATCAAGCCTCGGGACGATGCCTCGAACGGCGAGTGGTGCGGGGTCCGTTCCGTTGCCAGGTCTTTGCGGCGTGGTCGCTGCCGTCACCGCGGCCGCGGGTGGCCGTGGACGCCCCGGCGGGAGACGGGCCCGGGGCGCACACCCTTCCCGCGATCATCCAGCCCGGGGGCGGCGACCTCGAGGGCCGCAGTCCGGGAGCCCGGCCGAGGACGGAACGGGCGCCGCGGTGGGGACCCGTGCGCCGGTGACGGAAGGCCGCTCGGGACGGATCCGGATCGCGGCCCGACTCAGGCGAGGCTGGCGGCAAGCCGCCCGTGGTCGGCGGCAAGGGCGGCGAGGGCTTCGGCGACCGCCTCGTCGAAGCCCGCCGCGAGGCCGGTCTCCCAGGCTACCGCGGCGGTTTGGGGGCCGAGCGCGGCGCGGGCGGTCGCCATCGCCGCCTCGTGGAGGGGAGCGTTGGGCGGTTGCCGGGAGGCCCCGGTCGCACGCCAGACGGCCTCCGCCCCGCCCGCGAGCCGCAGCGCGGCCTCGGCCCCGGCCTCGCCCCGCTCGACGACGAGGCGAGCGATCTGCTCCAGGACATCGGCGGCGAGTGCTTGGTCCCCGATCCCGGCCAGCAGGTTCAAGGCCTCGGCGAGGAGGGGGGCTGCCGCCTCCCGCTGCCGCACCGCCGCCTCGGCCAGGTTTATCAGCGCGATCGCCGCGTTGCGACGGTCGCCCAGATCACGGTGGCGGGCGAGCGATTCGCGGAGAACCTCGGCGCCGCGCTCCACCTGCCCCAGATGGATGTAGACCTCCCCCAGGTTCGAGAGAACGAGGGCAACGCCACTGCCGTGGCCCGCCGCGCGAAAGGCGGCCAGGCTCTCCTCGTAGTGAGCGACGGCGCCATCACAATCGCCACGCCAGGCGGTGGCGAGGCCGACGTAATTCTGCACCTCGGCAAGCCGCACCGGGTCGCCGAGGGTGCGGCGGATGGCCAGGCTCTCTTCGAGTCGGCTGGCCGCCCCGTCGATGTCGCCGGCGGCCAACAGGGCGCCGCCGAGATTGGCGAGGGACGAATCGATCGCCTTCTCGTCGCCCGTCGCGCGGGCAGCGGCGAGCGTCTCCTCGCGGAGGGCCAGCGCCCGATCGATCTCGCCCCGGCTCTGGGCGACCATGCCGAGGTGGTTGAGGGCCCTCCAGATCGACCGGTCGTCGAGGAGCATCCGGGCGAGTTCGAGCGACTCGACGTGGCAGCGCTCTGCTCGGTCGAGGTCGCCGAGCGTCTCGGCCATCCAGCCGGCGTCGCAGAGCACCCAGGCCCGATCGGCCGTCGCCAGGTGGCCGGCCGCCGCCAGGATGCGGTCGTGCCAGCTCAGAGCCTCCCGGAAGTAGCCGCGTCGTTTCCAGAGCGTCCCGAGCAACCGGGCCAGGAGCAGCGCGCGCCGGGGGTCGTCGGCGAGCGCCCAGGAGAGGGCCTCCCGCAGGTTGTCGAGGTCGGCTTCGAGGCGGTCGAGCCACTCCCCCTGGTTCGGTCCGCTCAGATGGGGCCAAGCCTCATCGGCGAAGGAGAGGGCGTACCCGACGTGGGCCCGCTGCACCGCCGCTTCCTCGCCGCTCGCTGCTAACCGCTCCTGGGCAAACTCCCGGATCGTCTCCAGCATCCGGCCGCCCGCCGCCTCGTCCTCGGCAGCCCGGTCATGGTCCCACCGCACGAGGCTTTTGTCGGCGAGCGAGCGGACCATCTCCCAGGCACCGGGCACGTCGCAGACCGTCTCGACCGCTCTCCGGCTGAAGTGACCGGCGAAGACGGCGAGGCGCCGGAAGAGCATCTGCTCGTCCACCGTCAGGAGCTCGTGGCTCCAGGCGATGGCGTCGCGCAGCGTCTGCTGGCGGGCCGGCAGGTCGCGGTAGCCGCCGGCCAGCTC
The DNA here is from genome assembly GCA_902806345.1 of uncultured Thermomicrobiales bacterium. Lineage (GTDB taxonomy): Bacteria > Chloroflexota > Chloroflexia > Thermomicrobiales > UBA6265 > CADCWF01. The sequence goes on along the minus strand of CADCWF010000358.1, from coordinate 8,553 downwards.
CGGTAGGCGGCGGCCAAGGCGGGCGAGGAGGGCCGGCGGGGCGAGCTCGCGGCTGCGGGCCGCCGCCAGCTCGATCGCCAGGGGCAGACCGTCGAGGCGGGCGCAGATCTCGACGATCGCCGACGCCTCGGCCTCGCCGAGGGCGGCGTCCGGGGCGACGGCGCGGGCCCGCTGGAGGAAGAGCGCCGGCGCCTCGTAGCGGGCCAGGTCGGCGGGACGGGCAGGCCCCCGTTTGGTTCCGACCGGCGGCAGGCCCAGCGGCGGCACCGGCAGCTCGAGCTCGGCGCGGAGGCGCAGCGGCTCGCGGCTCGTCGCCAGCACCGCCAGGCGGCGGCAGCCTGCCAGCAAATCGGCGATCGCCGGCGCCGCCTCCAGCACCTGCTCGCAGTTGTCGAGCACCAGCAGCAGTTCCGCTCCCCGCAGCGCCCCGCGCAGGGTCTCCGGCGCCGCCCGCCCCGGCTCCTCGTCGAGGCCTAGGGCGCGGGCGACGGCCGGCAGGACGAGCCCGGGGTCGCGCAGTGGGGCGAGGTCGACGAAGCAGGCGCCCTGCTCCAGCTCGCCGAGCATCGCCGCCGCCACCTCGATCGCCAGCCGGGTCTTGCCGACGCCGCCCGGCCCGGTCAGCGTCACCAAGCGCACCCCCGGTTGCCAGAGGAGATCCTGGGCGCGCTCCAGCTCCCGCGCCCGGCCGACGAGCGGCGAGGGCGGGGCGGGGACCTCCTCCCAGCGCCGGGGCGCAGGCGCCGACGGTGGCAGGGCCGGTCGGGCCTGGGCGGCGACGGACGCGCGCAGGGACGCCGCGAGGTCGCCCGTCGCCGGGTCCGGCTCGATCCCCAGTTCGCCATGGAGCGCCGCCCGGCCCTGCTCGTAACGGCGCAGCGCCTCGTCTCGGCGGCCGAGGGCGGCCAGCGCCCGCATCAGGAGCCGGAGCGCGGCCTCGTCGGCGGCGTCGGCGGCGAGGAGGGCTTCCAGGGGGGGCAGCGCCGCGGCCGGGGCGTCAGCGGCCAGCTCCAGCTCGGCGAGGTCGAGCGCGGCCCGGTGCCGTCGCCGGCGTAGCGCCTCCCGGCGGGCGACGGTCCAGTCCAGCGCGGGCTCGGCCGCGAGCAGGTCGTCCCGGTAGAAGAGGAGCGCCTCGCACAGGGGCGGGCGCCGCGCGTCGGGGGCGAGGGCCGCGGCGGCGGCGAGTCGTTCCTCGAAGGCGTCGACATCGAGCCGGAGGGGAGCTTCGGGGCGGAGCCCGACCGCCTCGGCCCCCACCTGGAGGTAGGCCGATTCGGCGCCCACCACCAGGCCCGGCTCGAGGACGCGGCGCAGGGCGTGGAGCGCCTTGTAGAAGGCGTTGCGGGCGGCGGGAGGCGCCGCCTCCGGCCAGAGCAGGTCGAGCACCCGGTCGCGCGGCAGGCGGTGCCCCGGCGTCGCCAGCAGGAGCAGCAGCAGCGCCCGCGCCGAGCGCCGCGGCCAGGCGTCGTCCGGGATCACCCGGTCGCCGACCGCGAGGCGGACCGGTCCAAGCAACTCCGCCACCAGTGGCAGCGGCGCTGGCTGGTTGGCGGGCGGGGATTGGGGCACGACGGGCGGACCTCGGCGACCGGCCGGGGCGGCCGGCCAGCGGTCGGGCAGGGGCTGGGTGCGCTGCGGCCAACCCTACGGCAGCACCGCCGGGGGATGCAAGCGCGGCGACCCGCCGAACGACCGGTTGGGGGGTGGCCGGGGCAAGCCCTGCTCCTGCGTCGAGACTCGGACCGTTGGCAAGACGCGCCCGAACGTCCCCCGAGTGGTCCGTTCCGGACGCGTCAAGTGCGACGGCAACGACGCCTGCCCCAGTGGCGGGGGCTGCGGGATCGCGGCGTGGCGGCTCCCTCCCCCCGAGCGTCTCGGGAGGCGATCCGGTCCCGGCCTGCGGGGCGGCGGGCGCGGTGCTCCTGGGGTTCCGATGAAGGGGTCACCGGCCCGAGCTAGCGGTCGCGTCCGCCCTTGGCGCCGCCGGCGACCGTCGTTGCCTGAGGGGTGGCGGGCGCGGAGGGCGCGTCGTCGTCCAAGTCGAGACCGATCAGCTCCATCAGGCGCAGGGCGTTGGTGGTGGTGGCGATGCCGGGGCGCAGCACCCGGTCGAAGGTCATCTCCATGCCGGCGCCGCCCTCGCCCCGGCGGACCTCGTCCCGAAAGTGGACGGGGCGGGCCGCCGCGGCCAGCTCGGGGGCGTCGCCGAGGGCGAGGTCGTGGGTGGAGACGACGCCGAGGGCGCCGCGCTCGACCAGGTGGCGGATGATCCGCCTGGCGGCGATCTGGCGCTCGGCGGTGTTGGTGCCCTGGAGGATCTCGTCGAGCAGGTAGAGCACCGGCGCCCCTCCATCGGAGGCGGCCCGGTCGGCGGCGTCGACGACGAGCTTCAGCCGCTGCAGCTCGGCCATGAAGAAGGACACCCCGCGCTCCAGCGAGTCCTGGACGCGGACGCTCGTCCACAACGCGACCGGCGGCATGGCGAGCGACTCGGCGCAGACCGGGCCGCCGGCGCCGGCGAGGACGGCGTTGACCCCGATCGCCCGGAGCAGAGTCGACTTGCCGGACATGTTGGAGCCGGTCACAAGGAGGAAGGTGCCCGCCGGGCCGACGGCGACGTCGTTCGCCTTGCGGACGCCCTCGGCCAGCAGGGGGTGGCCGAGCTCCGTCGCGGCGAAGCTCGTCTCGGCCGGGTCGTAGATCGGGAAGACCCAGGCCGGGTTGTCGTGGCGGAGGGTTGCCAAGGCCGCCAGCGCCTCCGCCTCGCCGAGGATCGCCAGCCAGCGGCGGGCCGAGCGCCCGTGCTGCGCCTGCCAGCGCTCCAGGGCAGCGAGGACGTGGATGTCCCAGCAGGCGACGGCGGCGACGATGACCCCGGCCATCGAGCCGAAGGGCAGCGGCAGCGCGGCCAGCTTGGCGAGGCGAGCGAGCGCGGCCGGGGCCGCCTCGCCGTCGGCCGCCATCTCGGCCTGGAAACCGCCCAGCAGCGGCGCCCCGAACGGCTCATTCGCGAGCAACCCGATCTGGGCGGCATAGCCGCCGAAGGCCCGGCTCTGGACGGCGACGGCGTCGTTGGTCGCGACGGCGCGGCGGCCGAAAACGCCGACGACGGCGGTGTTGAAGACGAGCGCCAGGGGCCAGAGCGGGGCGGCGACCAGGCCGAGGGCCTGCAGCGCTATCAGCCCGACGAGCGCCAACGGGCCGACCCAGGCAAGGGCGCGCAGCCACGGCCGGCGGGCCAGCCACGGCTCCCCCTCGGCCCAGGCGAGGAAGGGTTCGACCGGCCGCCGCGACCGCTCCCCGGCGCGGCCGAGCGCCTCCAGTTCCTGGCGGAGGTCGAGACGGGGGGCGAGGTCGGCGACGGCGCCCTGCCGCGCAACGACCGCCGCGGCGCCGGCCGGGGCAAGCATCCAGGCGGCGAGGGTTTCGGCGCCCATCGGCGTCGAGGGGGTATCGAGCAGGCAGGAGAGGGAGGCGCGGCCGAAGAGGTCGAGGTCGCCGGCGAAGGGGTGGTCGGGCGGAACCTCGACGTCGTGGCGGGGAGGGAGGGCGTCCCAGTCGCGGCCGATCCGGGCCATCCCCTCCTCGTTGAGGTGGGCGGCGAGGGCGGCCCGGTCGCGCCGCTTGCCGACCCGGTTGTGCCAAACCGCCAGGGTCGCGAAGGCGACGAACCCGACCACCGCCAGCCACCCCCCGACCGCGGAGCGACCCCAGAGCCCCCAGGCACCAAGAGCGGCTGCCCCCAGGAAGGCGACGAGGCGGGCGTTGGCGAGCGCGTTCCAGCGGGCGGCGAGGGCGTCGCGGGCGGCGGCGGCTTGGTCGCGGCGGGCGGCGTAGGCGGCGGCCGGGTCCGGGCCGAGGAAGGGCCGGGTTGCACCGCCGGCGGCGGGGGTCGCGGTAGGCGCGGGGGGCGAGGACAAGGTCGGGGCGGCGGACACGGCGGTGGAACAACCTCGTGCGATGGCGGCGGATGCCGGCGGCTCTGGGGGCGAGTGTAGACGAGGGGCGGGGCGGGGCACGGCCTATACTCGGCGGCAACCCGGAGGAGGCACCACCGTGGCGCTCGCCCGTCCCACCCCAAAGACCGGATCCTGGACCTACGCGGACCTTGAGGCGCGGCCCGACGACGGGAAGCGGTACGAGATCATCGACGGGGTGCTGTTCGAGATGACCGGGTCGAACATGCGCCATGGCGACACGGCACACAATCTGACCGAGCTGCTGCGGCCGTACGTCCGGGCCCTCGGGGGCAGGTTGTACAACCCGATCGTCGATGTCTTCTTCCCAGGGGCCGATCCGGTCCAACCGGACATCTTCCTCCTGCTGCCAGGGGGCGCCACGTACCGGTCCGAACGCGGCGTCGAGGGTATCCCCGACCTGATCGTGGAGGTCTTGTCCCCGTCGAACCGGAGGCACGACGCCCTGACCAAGCGCGACCTCTACGAGCGGATCGGGTTGCGCGAGTACTGGCTGGTCGACCCGACTGCGGAGACAGTCGAGGTGCTTGCTCTGGTCGACGGGCGGTTCCAACGCCTCGGGCTGTTCTCGGGGGCGGCGACAGTCGCCTCGACCGTGCTGCCCGACCTCGCCTTCGGCGGCCGACGTGTTCGCGGGGTTCGAGGACATCCGCCCGGCGCCAGGGGAGGCCTAGCCTCGGGCGGTGCTCGGTGCCGTCGGAACACCGGGAAAGAGGCGACCATGGCGGTGCGGCTCCGAGACCGGCCCTGGACCTACGCGGACCTAGAGCCGTTGCCGGACGACGGGAAGCGCCACGAGATCATCGACGGGGTACTGTTCGAGATGCCCGCGTCGTGCATCCGGCACATCCTGACCCTGAGCAACCTGGTGGCCTTGCTCTCGCCGGTTGTGGCCACGGTCGGGGCGCGGCTGGTGCCCGTGATCGCCGACGTGTTTCTCCCCGGGGCCGAACCGGTCGAGCCCGACCTGTTCGTGTTGGTCCCCGGCAGCCAAATCCGGCAGGCACCGCGCGGCATCGAAGGCGCCCCCGACCTCGTGATCGAGGTGCCCTCGCCCTCGAACCGGGTGCACGACACGCTGACGAAACGGGCACTCTACGGGCCTGGCGGCGTGCGCGAGTACTGGATCGTCGACCTCGAGGCGCTCACCGTCGAGGTCCTGGCACTGGACGGGGACGCGCTGCGGAGCGTCGGCGTCTTCGCGGGTGACGATCGGGCGGCCTCGGCCGTGCTGCCAGGGGTCGAGTTCTCGGCGGCCGAGGTGTTCGCGGGGTTCGACGAGATCCAGGGATAGAGACCGCGACGAGTTCTTGACGGGGCCTCGGTCACGGAAGGGCTTCGCCCCATCGAGCGACTCCGCCGGCCGCGAGCCGGTCAGCCGTCGGTTGGCTCGTCCCCGGCGAAGCTGCTCAGCACCGCGTCCCAGACCAGCTCGGAGGCGAGGACGCCGAGGCCCGCGACCGACAGGGGCTCGTCTTCGCCCTCGGCCCCGACCTCGTCCGTGGTCACCGCGAAGAGGACGTCCCCGTCCTCGGGGCAGTGGAACGGCTGGATCGCCCGCGCCATCGAAGCGTGGACCTGCCGGCCGAGTTGGCCGAGCGCCGCCGCGTCGAGCGCCCGGTTCGTCGCCAACAGGGTGAGGGTGGTGTTCCCCCGGGGCGGCGCCGGAACGCCCCCCTCGGCCAACCGCCGCTCCAGGTCGGCGGCCAGCGACTCGCGCCGGCCCGTCGCGGGGTTGCGGTGGCCGCGGACCACCCGCCCTTCGCGGTCGACGATGGCCCCGATCGCGTTGACGACGGTGAAGACCGCGACCTTGGTAGCCCCCACCTGGCGGAACGCGCCGCCCTGGCCGGCGGGCTCGCCCCGGTCGAACGCGAACCCCTTGCCGGCCGTGACCGCCCGCCCGGCGCCGCGCGGACCGAGCGGGAACCGACCGTCACGCGCCGCCCGCAGCGCCGCTCGCCCCAGGGCCTTGTCCGGATAGACGGCGGTTTCACGCCCGCCGAAGTCGTAGACGATCGCCCCCGAGGCGAGGGCGAGGGCGTCCCAGCGGGTGGCGTAGCCCCGCCGGGCGAAGAGCTCGGCGGCCACCCCGCTGACCGCCTCCAGGCCGTAGACCGAGCCGCCGGCGAAGCAGACGGCGTGGGTGAACCCGTAGTCCCCGATGACGGCGGGCGAGCCGCCGCGGACGTCGACGGCCTGCCGCCCACCCGCGGGGAAATGGAAGACGGTGCAGCCCGTCGGTCCCTCGTCGTACTCGGCGACCCCGACCCGCAGGGCCGGGAAGTCGAACGCCAGGTCCGGACCGTCGTCGGGGATGCGCGGCACGAGGGGGGCGTCGTCGTTCGAGCGGGGCGCCATGGGGCGGAACCTTTCTCGGCGCCGGGCAATCGAGCCCGACGCGGCCGGCGGGTGGCCAAACAGCGGTCAAACCGGGGGCGCCGGCGTCGCCCGGTTGCGGTCCGGTACCGGTTGCGGTCCGGTAGTCGATTCCTCGGTAGTCGGTCAACCCGAAGGTGTGGGCGTCGCCTCGGCCGGCAGGTCGTCGACGGCATCGATCAGGTACCGGTCGCCGATCCGGACCAGCACGGTCCGGCTCGGCACCCCGTCGTAGCGGGTGATCGCCGAGACCCGGCCGTCGGGCAGGAGCCGGACCTCCTCGACGGTCACCTCGCCGATCGGGTCCTCAAGCGGGGTGGCGGCGGTCGGCGTCGCCAGAAGTTCCGCCAGGTCGTCGACGTTTACGTCCCCGAAGAAGGCGGCGAGCAGGTCGTCGCTGAACAGCCCCAGCGACCTCCTCGCCTCCCCCGCGTTCGTGCAGGCGGCGAACTCGGCCATGGTCGCGGCGACGGCCGCGACCACGTCGGGCGGCGCAAGCGGCGGCATCGAGGCGGGAGTTGCCATCGGGCCCGGCAGGATCGGCGTTTCGATCGGGCGCGGCGTGGCCTCGGCGAGGGCGGCGAGGTCGGCCGCCGTCGGCGGTTCAACCTCGCAGCGGCCGGGCGCGACGGTGACCGGGGTCTCGGCCTGGCTCGCGGCCGGTGCGGGAGCCGCCGAGAGGAGCGCCAGAGAGACTGACGCCGCGACGAGGAGTCCGGTCCGGCGGCGGTCGCGGCGGAAGCGCTGGATGTCGCTTCGGGTCCCAGGTGCGGCGACCGTCGACATCCGATCTTTCCTCCCGGTTCCGATCGCTTCCCGCTCGGGGGATCGCCGCGCCGATGCGGCGGGAAGGGGAAGCGTAGCACCAGGCGAATCGGGAGCATACGGGACGGAAGCGGCCCCTCCTCGCCGAACCCGTTGGCCTTGCGGTCGGAGCGCAGGGAAGACGAGCCGCGGCCGGGGGGGAGCCCGAGGCGGGCGGCCGCGACGCGCCCACCCGCCCGCATCAAGACCGACTTCGGCATTGACGCAGGCCACGGGGGCAGCCGATTGCAGATCGCTCCTTCCCGATCAGCCGACGGCTCGCGGAGTGGGCTGGGCGTGGCCGGCCCTCTTGTGTTCCTCGTCCCCGTCCAGCACCATTAGGCGTTGGGAACAGGCAGTAATCCCCAACCCGACCCGCGCTTTCTCGGCAAGCGGTCGCCGTCTCCAGGCGACGCCGAGGGCAGCAGGAGGAGGGGCGGTGGTGCCCACAGCTGGGATCGTGCTCCAGGAACGCTATCGGATCGAGGGACCGGCGGGGCGCGGAGGCATGGGCGCCGTCTACCGCGCGACCGACCTACGCCTCGACACCGCCGTGGCGATCAAACACCGGCTCGGCGCCGAAGGGTCCGTCGAAGAGGCGTTCGAGCGGGAGGCGCACCTGCTCGCCGTGCTGCGCCACCCGGTGCTCCCGAAGGTGACCGACCACTTCGTCGAGGGCGGCGGCCAGTACCTGGTCATGGAGTACGTCGCCGGCGACTACCTAGCCACGCTCCAACTCCGCCGAGCGCAGCCCTTCCCCCTCGAACAGGTGTTGGCCTGGGCGGACCATCTGCTCGACGCGCTGGCTTACCTGCACGGCCACGACCCGCCGGTGCTCCACCGCGACGTCAAACCGGCCAACCTGAAGCCGACGGCGCAGGGGCGCATCGCGTTGCTCGACTTCGGGCTGGCCAAGCGACGGGCGGGCACCGAGACGAGCCTGGCTGGCTACACGCTGACCTACGCTCCGCCGGAGCAGATCCGCGGCACGGAGACCAGCCCTCGCACTGACCTCTACGCCCTGAGCGCCACGCTCCACGAGTTGCTCACCGGGACGCGGCCCGCCGACGCCCTGAAACGGCTTGCCGCCGCAGAAGCGGGGCTGCCCGACCCGCTGCGCCCGGCGCACGAGCTGAACCCAGCGGTGCCCGTGGGCGTCTCGCTGGCGTTGGAGCAGGCGCTGGCCCTCGACCCCGAGCGGCGGCTGGCCACCGCCGAGGCGCTGCGGGAACTGCTGCGGCGCGCGGCCGACGAGGGAGCCACCGTGCTCGCCCCCGCCGCGGTCGGTTCCGCCTGCCCGGACTCCGCCGCCGGCAACCTGCCGACGTCGCTGGCGCCGCTCATCGGCCGGCACCGTGAGGTGGCGGCGGTCCAGAGACTTCTGAGCGACCAA
>CADCWF010000357.1 GCA_902806345.1 uncultured Thermomicrobiales bacterium | reverse complement strand
GTTCTTCACCACCAGGAACAACGCCGACACCCCGTCCCCACCTCGCCGCCGACTACCCGCCCGGTGCCGCGAATGATCGCACCAACGGCCGCCGACGGGGGGCGACGGAACCAGCCGCGAGCGGCCCCAGGTGCGGAGCGCCCGGAGGCGAACCTCGTCGGCACGGCTCGGAGCGGCCTCCGGTTCGCCGGCCCGTCTATACTTCGAGATCGACCGGGGAGGGACCGCCCGCACTCGCACATCGGTCGCCCCCTCGACCAAAGGGAGACCCCCACGCCCGATGAGCGACCGCTCGACCACCACGCTTGCCGACCTGCGGCAGAGGCTCGAGAGCCTCGGGAGGCGGCTTTGACCTGCCCGGCATCGAAGCGCAGATAGCGGAACTCGAACAGCACTCCGCCGAGCCAGGCTTCTGGGACGACGCCCGCGGCGCCCAGGCGACGATGCGGACCCTGACCGACCTCCGCGGCCGGGTCGGCACCTGGCGCGGTCTCTCCGCCACCGCCGAAGAGCTGGCCGGGCTGGCCGAGCTGGCGGCCGACGACCCGGAGCTGGCGGCCGGGGTGGAGACGGAGACCGCCGACCTCACCGCCGCGGTCGACCAGCTCGAGCTCGAGTCCACCCTCGGCGGTCCCTACGACGCCTCCGACGCGATCCTCGTCGTCCATTCCGGCGAGGGCGGGATCGACGCCCAGGACTGGGCCGAGATGCTGACCCGGATGTACGTCCGGTGGGCGGACCGGCGCGGCTTCAAGGCGGAGGTGATCGACACCACCGAGGGCGAGGAAGCCGGCATCAAGAACGCCACCATCGAGATCCGGGGATCGCGCGCCTACGGCTACGCCAAGGCCGAAAAGGGGGGCCACCGGCTGGTCCGCCTCTCCCCCTTCGACGCCGCCCACCGCCGCCACACCGCCTTCGCCCTGGTCGAGGTGCTGCCGGAGCTGGGGGGCGGCGACGAGATCGCCATCGCCGACGACGACATCCGGATGGACACCTACCGGGCCTCCGGCGCCGGCGGCCAGCACGTCAACAAGACCTCGTCGGCGGTGCGCCTCACCCACCTCCCGACCGGCATCGTGGTCACCTGCCAGAACGAGCGCAGCCAACTCCAGAACCGCGAGTCGGCGCTGAAGATCCTGCGCGCCCGCCTGCTGGAGCGGAAGATGCGCGAGGAGGAGGCGGAACGCTCCCGCCTCAAGGGCGAGCACACCGCCGCCGGCTTCGGCAACCGGATCCGCTCCTACGTGCTCCACCCCTACACCCAGGTGACCGACCACCGGACGGAGCTGTCGGTCGGCGACACCCAGGCGGTGCTCGACGGCGAGATCGACCCCTTCATCGACGCCTGGCTCCACCAGCAGCTCGGGCAGGAAGCGTAGGTCGTGCACCGAGAGCGGCGCGCCTTTGCCGGATCGGGCGCCGACGCAACCGTGTGCGACCTCCGCCGCGAGGCACCCGTAGGGGCGAGTTCCGTGCCCGCCCGCGGTGAAGAGCGCTGCCACCGTTTGCCCGCCAACGCCGGGCGACGGACGCGGGCTTTCGGCCCGCTGGCGGGCATGGAACCTGCCCCCGTGGAATCCTCGACCTCGCTGAGGCTCCGGGCATGGTTGCTCATCTGCCTGCTCACGCTGTTGCCGGCGATGGCGGCCCCGGCGGTCTCTGCCGGGCAAGCATCCGCCGAAGCGGAGGTCGTCGTCGCCGCCGAGTCGGCAACCTCGGCGTTCCCGGAGGGCATCGACTTCTCGGTCGCGGCGTCCTCCCCGGATGGCATCGCCGAGGCGGAACTGCTCTGGCGGCCGGCGCTGGAGGAGACGCTGACGCTCGGGCTGCCGGAGGTCGAACCGGGGCAGACCGTCGACCTCGACCACCGGGTCGAGTTGCGCGCCGGGGCCCTGCCGCCGGGGCTCGATGTCCACTACCGGTGGCGGTTCACGGAGGCGGACGGCGACGTGCTCGAGACGCCGGAGCGGACGGTGCTCTGGGCGGACGACCGGTTCGACTGGCAGCCGCTCGGCGACGGGCCGGTGGTCGTCTACGCCTATTCCGGCGACGCCGCCTTCCAGGCCGAGGTCCTGGCGAGCGCCGAAGAGACGGTCGAGCGGCTCAACCGCCGCTTCGGGGCGGCGCTGACCGACGGAGTCCGGATCTGGGTCTACGGCTCCGCCGGCGACCTCACCGGCGCCCTGGCGCCGAACAGCGAGCCATGGATCGCCGGCGCCGCCTACCCCTGGTTCGGTCTCGTCCAGGCGGTGCTGCCGACCGGCGACCGCGACGAGCTGGCGCGGGTGATCCCCCACGAGATCAGCCACCTGGTGCTCTACCAGGCCACCCGCAACCCCTTCAACGGGCCGCCCGCCTGGCTCGACGAGGGGCTGGCGACACTGGCCCAGGGGTCGGGCCAGGCCGCCCTCTGGCAGCGGCTCGCCGCCGCGGCCGATGCCGGGGAGCTGAGCCGCCTGCGCTCGCTCAACGGCCAGTTCCCCTACGACGCCGACGGGGCGCTGCTGGCCTACGCCCAGAGCCTGAGCGTGGTCCAGTACATCGTCGACACCTACGGCGAGACGGGACTCTCGAAGCTGATCGCGGTCTTCCGCGAGGGTGTCTCCTTCGACGAGGCGGTCGAGCGCTCGCTCGGGGTCGGCCTCGACGAGCTGGACGAGGCGTGGCGGGGGGCGGTGCCGGCCCAGGCCGAGCGGCAACTGGCGGCCCTCGACGCCACGACCAGCACCGGCCGCGGCGGCCTCGGTGCCGCCGAAGGGTTGCTGCTGGCCTCCGGGTCGCTGGTGATGGGCGTCGTCGCACTGGTGGCCCTGGTCGCCGGCGGCCGGGCGTTCGTGCGCGCCCGCCGCTTGCGGCCCGAGCCGGAGGGGTGGGGAGAGGAGACCGTGCTAGACTCCCGGCCGTCCTTCGACCCCATCCAGGAGCAACGAGCATGACGGCGACGGCCGCCGCCCCGCGCCCGGCGCGCATCCTCGATCCGGCCGCCATCGAGCGCAAGCTGGCGCTCAACACCTACAACGTCGACGCCGCTCGCGCCCACATCCGGATCATCGACCACGCCGTCTGCCTGCAGTGCGAGCGCCAGCAGTGCATCAACTGCTGCCCGGCCAACTGCTACGTGCCCGGCGACGACGGGCGGGTGATCTTCTCCTACGAGGGGTGCGTCGAGTGCGGCACCTGCCGCATCGTCTGCCACGTCTACGACAACATCGAGTGGACCTACCCGCGCGGCGGCTTCGGCATCACCTACCAGTACGGCTAGGGGATAGGTGGTAGGGGATAGGGGATAGGAGCACGACGAGGACGGCCGCGCCCCCCGTCGTCCGTCTCCTATTCCCTATCCCCTACGCCCTATCTGCTCCCGGAGGAGTCATGCACTGGACCGACAAGCACGTCCTCTGCTGCACCGCCTCGCACTGTGCCCAGAAGGGGGCCAACGACGTGGTGATGCAACTGCGGCGGGAGGTGCTGCGGCGCGGGCTCGACAGCCGCATCTTCGTCAACACCTGCGGCACGATCGACCTCTGCGACGTCGGCCCCAACATCGTCGTCTACCCGGACGGGGTGATCTACGCCGGGGTGACGCCGAAGGACATCAAGGAACTGGTCGACGCACTGGCCGCCGGGCAGACGGTCGAGCGGCTGGTGCTGGGGCCGGACACCGCCGCCGAGTGCGGCCGCCGCGACCTCTACGCCGCCGCGACCGACCCCGCGCCGACCCGCCCGGCGGCCGACCTCGAGGCGCTCGCCGCCGAGCGCGGCTTCGACGCCGCCTGGCTGGCCGAGCAGGCGCGGCGGGGGTTCATCGCCCGCAAGCCGGGCGCCGACGGCGGCCCGGAGACGATCACCGTCACCAAGAAGGCGCGCGACCGGTACGGGGTGTAGCGCCTGTTCCTCACCCACGACCTTGGACACAATCCGGCCGACCGATGGGCCTGCGAGCCGGCCACCCAACCCCATCATCCTGAGCGACTGTCACGGGCCACGGGCTTGATGCCATGCCAGCCATCCGGTTTCAGGGCACTTCGGGGTCCTTCGCGCGTTGAGCCTGGTGATGTATCGCCGGGCTCGGCGGCGCGGTCGCCGGCCGGTTCACGGCGTGGAGCCGGTGCCCGACGAGTGTGCAACGCGACGGATCTCTACTCGGGGACGCGCAGCGACGGAGGCCTTTGCAAGGCCCTCGCCCGATTCGGAGAGAGATCCGTCGCCGGCGGGCTCGGGATGACGGTAGGGGTCGGCGGATCGATCACCCGAACTCCGTTTCCGCCGCACGCTCCCGGGATCGGTTCAACCGGGACACCGTCGCGCGCATCCGACGGGAACCGCCTCGCCAGTTTCTCCTACGTCCTGTCCCCTGCCCCCTATCCGCTCTCGATCCTGGCGATCTCGGCCTCGGTGTCGGCCATCCGGCGGCGCGCGACCGGGAGGCGCTCGGCCCACTTGTGGCGGTCCTCCTCCTCCGCTTCCCGCTCGGTCGCAAGGCGGACGGCCTCGGCGTTGAGGAGCTGGGTCTGGTAGGCGCGGGTGGCGCACGTCTCGCAGGTGCCGCCCCACTCCCGCCACCCGCCGCAGATTGGGCAGGGTTCGGCCAGGTCGGCGAGGGTCGGCCGCGGGCGCTCCGGCGGCAGTGGCGGCTCGCCGTCGACCGCCCGGTCGCGCAGGTTCGTGGCGAACACGATCGCGCTCTCGACGAGGTGAGCGGCCAAGGCGTCGCGGCGGTCGGGCGGCGTCCCGGCCGGGACGATCGCCGCGGCGTCGCCCTCCCGCTGGCGGAGGTCGCCGCGCACCACCGGCCCTCCCCGCTGGTCCCAGTCCGTCTCCTCGGAGAAGAGGAACCGCTGAGGCCCGATGCGGAAGGAGACCGTTACCGGCTCCGCGGTTGTCACGGCGACATCCTCGATCGGGACGGCCGGCAGAGGGAAGCCGGGCAGCGGCCGGATCGCCTCCAGCCTCGCCAGGTCGGTCTCGATCGTACCGAGCGACTCGTCGAGCAGGCCGATCCGCTCCCGCCACGGGTTCTCGGGGCGGTGGGCCGCCTCGGCCCGCTCCAGGTCGTAGCGCATCCCCTCGCGGCGGCGGCGGAGGGCGGCCAGCTTGTCGCGGCTGGCGGGGTCGCCCGCCGGGGCGCGGTCGCGGGGGGGTGGCAGCCGGAGGCCCGGCGCCGGAGCGGCTGCTGCCTCGGGCGCGGCGGCCGGCTCTTTCCGCTCGCGTTCCCAGAATCGCCAGGTGGGCACGGCGTACCTCGCGGACCGCGCACGATCTCCGCCCGGCAGTGTGGCATAGACGGCTCAGGGCCGGCGGCTCCGAAGGCCGCACGTGGAAGGGCTCCCTGATGGATGGGCGCTACGGCCGCGAAGCCCTCACCCCCTGGTTCGACTCGGGTCCTCGGGTCGGGTCCGCTCCCGGCGGGGAGATCCCCGGCGGCGGACGACGACCTTCGGCAAACGGCCGGAGGACGCGCGTGGTCGCGCTTGCGAGGCGCGGGGAGGCCGACGTACACTTGCGGAAGCGCGCCTGTAGCTCAGGGGATAGAGCGTTGGGTTGCGGACCCAAAGGCCGCAGGTTCGATTCCTGCCAGGCGTACCACCCTTTTTAGTCCGATCCGAGCGTGAGGTCGAGCGAACCCATTCGGGTCGCGCTCCCGCAGTGCGGGAGGCGTTCCCTGGTGCGTGGTTGGCACAAGGTCTCGGTCGAGCAGGTCGTCGACCGGTACCGCTTCCACCTCGGCAACCAACGGTGCGCCGGGGCCACCCTCCGCTGACACCGTTACCACCTCTCCAAGTTCGCGACCTGGGCCGTTGCCTACGCGGCCACTCCCGACCACCGCCGACTGGGAGACGGACGAGGGGGGCTGGCAGACGACGGTCCGCGGTCGGCCGCGCAGCGCGGGGTCGCTGAAGAGCACCGGTCGTCGCTCCGCTCGTTCTGCCGGTGGCTCCAGGCCACGGGGCTCCTCCAGACGGCCTCCTCGCCGCCGCCGTCGACTGGTCGGAGCGGACGGCAAAGGTCTTCGGGGAGGGGTCGAAGCAGCGCTCCGCGTTCTTTTCTCCCGGCGTGACCGAGGCGATGCGGCGCTCCTGGGCGGAGGAACGGCCCGGCCGCACCCCCTACGTATTCGAGCGCGAGACGGGGGCCACCGAGGCCTCGCTTACCCCGTCGGGCCCGCTCGGCATGTGCCGGCGGGTCGGCAAGCGCGCGGGCGCGCAGGTCAACCCCCGCATGTTCCGTCACACGTTCGCCATCGCGTACCTGCGGTCCGGGGGGACGTGTTCGGCCTCCAGAAACGGCTCGGCCATGCGACCCTGCGCTATGAGCGAGCACGACGCGAAGCACCTCACGGACGACCTGGGGCACGAGCACGAACAACATAGCCCCGGCGAGTGGTTCCTCGGCGGTTCTCGGCGTTGAGCCCCCGATCCTGCAACCCTGCCAGGCCGGGGCAACCGGCGGCCTGGTGCTCGCACGGGCCCCGGAGGATCCCGCCCCTGCTAAACTACGATCGGTTGGGATGTGCATCCGGTACGCGGTGAATCTCGGCCCCCGGCTGGGCTTCCCCGACCCTTCGCTCCCCGCCGCATCCGGAGCGCGGGCGGATGTCGATGGCAACGGGCTCCTCGCCGGGACGAGCGGCGACGACCGGGTCGACGGCTCGGCTGACTCGGGACCCACCACGACACCGATGACCCGGGCCCGTATCCCGACACCCCGGCCGGCCTCGACGGGTTCGTCGGGCGGGTCGCGTCCCGGTCAGAGCACGCCAAGGAGCAGGACATGGACGGGGAATCCTTCGACCGGCTGGCGGTGGTCGTGCACCGGTTGCGAGAGAGGGCGACCCGGCGCCAGGCCCTGCAGGGGCTCGCGGCGGGCGGCGTTGCCGGGCTGCTCGCCCGCCTCGGGGTCGGGGAGGCCGGTGCCGCCTGCGTCGAGCGTCGGGGGCGATGCTCGGCGCCCCGGGAGTGCTGCGGCTCCCCGGACCGCAACGTCACCTGCGACCGGCTGCCGAGCTCCTGCGGCAGGAACGGAGACCGTTGCTGCGGCCGCGTCGACGCCCGCTGCTCGGGCGATTGCGACTGCTGCTCCGGGCTGACGTGCGGCGGCGACGGCCGCTGCCGGTCCGGCGATGGCGGCGGGGGTGACTCCGTCTGCGGCGGGACGGTCTGTGAGCCAGGGTTCCGATGCTGCCGGTTCAACGGCGTGGGCGTCTGCTACGACCCCGACGTCCTCCGGTGCTGCGCCGACGGCCTCTGCGGGAAGGGCCAGGACTGCTGCGGCACGGGCTCGTGCTGCTCGTCGGGGTGGAAGTGCTGCGGCGACGGTCTCTGCTGCCCCCGCGGCTGGCGCTGCGGCAGGGTCGCCTGCGAAGCATCCGGGGGCCGCGATGCCTCCGCCGCGTCGGCGCGGACCGTCCCGTTCGCTCATCCCGTCGCCCCCGACGAGCGGGACTGGATCGAGAAGGGCTGGATGCAGACCGGATCGTAGGGCGGACCCGGCGTCGGAAATCGGGCACGCCCCGGGGAGGCACGTGCGCGGGTACGGCCTCCCTCCCACCCTTCTGGGGACTGCCGGATCCTGGACTCCTTGCTCGCATCCTTCGCTCCTTTCGCCGGGCGCCGGCCGGATGGATCCGCACGTGAGGGATGCGACGGCGGGATGACCCGGCGTCACCCGGCGGGCGCTGATGCCGCAGGGACCACCGCACGTTTCGCGGCCCGCAGTTGCGCATCGGCACGGATCTGCACCCTGGCCGAGCCCTACCGGGGTACCGCCGGATCATCACCGGGTTCCAGGCCTGCTGACACGGCGCTCGTTGAGGTCAAAGGAGCTGCAGCCTTGGGACCGCCGAGGCTTCCCGCTATGCCACATGCCCGGCTAGACCACCCCGCCTGCTACGATGCGCCGTCGCGGCCGCTACCGAGGCAGCCGCCGATCCCGCAGAAGGAGTCCGCCTTGCCCCACGCCCGCTCGCTCCTGGCCTCGCTGGTCGTCTTTGCGCTGTCGTTGCTCGCCGCGCTCCCGGTGTCCGCCCAGGACGCCACCCCGGCCGCGGAGCCGCAGGCCGGCGAGGTGCTCGACCCGGCGCTCTGCGACGTCGTGCCCCGTTCGCCGGAGTCGCTGCTGGCACTGGCGACCCCGGCGGCGGACGTGTCCCCCGCCGCCACGCCGGCCCCCCCCGAGATCCCCTTCGGCGGCTTCCAGGGAACCCCCGCCGACTCCGAGACGGCGGCCGCGTACACCGCCTTCATCCGGGAGTTCTGGACCTGCAACGGCTCCCAGGACGTCTTCCAGGTGCTCGCGTTGGTGACGGACGAGGAGCTGCGACAGAGCTTCGCCCCCGAGGACCTGCTCGCCATCGCCCAGCCGGAGGAGGGCACGCCCGCGACGGGGGAGGTCGATACCGCGACAACGCTCTTCGCGGTCCTCGGGATTGAGGAGCTGCCGGACGGCCGCGTGGGCGGCTACTCGGTGGTCGACACGCCGTTCGACCCCCTGTTGGTCGAGGTCAACTACATGGTCGCGGTCGAGACCGCCGACGGCTGGCGCTTGGACGACTTCCTCTGCTTCGACGAGGCGGGCGACTTCTGCGCGTAGGATCGCGTTGCCGCCCGGTCCCTCTCTGGGTCCGCATGGCCCACGGTCTGGGCGACAACCGACCCGGGGACGGGTCACTACGTGCTGGTCTGCCCCACCTCCGGCGTGCCCCCTGCCCAGGAAGGGATGTAGACCGGGCCGCCGAGGTCGGCGAGACCCACCGCCGACACGGCGTCGACGCGGCGTCTGGGACGGGAGTCCGCCCCGGTGATGTACCCGCCCACTCACTCTTGACGCCCCCGGAACCCGCGGATCGACCGCGCCCCGTTGCTCCCGGTTTCCCCCGATTGGAGAAGGGTGTCGGGTGATCGCGCACGACCCCCTCCCCCTCCCGGGGCCGGCTGGGCGAAAGGCAGGGGGTCTGGAGGAGCGGCTGGGCGGTTGGTCGTGCGGGTTCCGTTTGCGGGTACCCGTACCGGCTCGGTGGTCGCGGACGGCGGTGGGAGCGAACCTAGCGAACGGAGGAGGCCTGCCCCTGCCCCAGACCGGTTCGCCGGGTACGCTCGCGGCGCAAACCCGCCCGAGTCGGTCCCCCGGACTATTGACTGTGGCGCAGATCGGCGTATGATGCCATTGGAGACTCGCGGCCGTGATCGGATGGGACGGCCGGCCCCCGATCCAGACGCCGTCGCCAGCGCTGTCCCGTCCACCAAGTCGGTGGGCGCCGCACCTTTCCGATGAAAGGGCAAACATGGACGCACATTGGCTCGATAGCCTGTCCGCACGACTGGCCGGCAGGACCCCTCGGCGGGGGCTCCTCCGGGGACTTGGCGCGCTCGGACTCGGCTCGCTCGGGGTTCTCGGTCGAGCGGAGGCCGGCTCCGCTGCCCCGGGCGGCGACCTCCGCAGGTGCCGCCGGCGCTGCCGGCGCCGGTGTGAGAACCGGGGACCGCGGTGCCAGGAGCGGTGCATCGCCCGCCGTTGCCTCTAACGGGGCGGATCGGCTCCGGCGGCTGACTCGTTGCGGTTCGGGGGCGGTGGCGCCGCCGCCCTCGTCCGCGCAGGAGGGCGGCCACGGGGCTCCACGACGGGTGGCGGGGACAACGGCCGCAGGTTCCCCCGTAACCCTGCCACCAGCCCGTTGGGGCGTTGCCACGCCCGCGGGATTGCGAGACGGTGGCGACGCAGGCGTTTGCTTGCGGGGCGGATTGGTCGCGTTTTCTTCGTGCATGCGACGATCCATCTCATTCATCGGTCCAAGATCCGTCCTGTTGAACTCCCGTTGGTTCCTCATTACTTGGCCCGGTCTCCGACGCTCACCCCTGTCGTCCCCCCCGCGTTCCCCATGCCCGATCCCGCAGACCGATTGCCCCCGAAGCTCCTGGTCCCTACGGTGGCCGGGAGAGCATGGGTTGGCAAAACGATGGACAGCGGTTTCGACGGGAAGCCGCGAGAGTGAGCGTTGAGCACCTTGGATCCACGCGCCGGATCCGCTCGGTCGGGCCGTACCTGGCGAAGTCAGGCCACCGTCGAACCCGCGCGACGGGGTCCGGGGATAAAGCGTTGGGTTGCGGACCCGAAAGCCACAGGTTCGATTCCTGCCAGACGTACCGCCGAAAATAAGACGCATCGTTCATGGGACCGTTCGTTGGTGACGCCCGGTTCGGGTATCACCCGCGCTTGACGGCGCGGACCGTATCACGCTGACGGCTCGCGACGCCCTCGGCTCGTCCCCGGGGGGATCCGACTGCGCTGTTTCCCTCCTTCCCCCTCAGAGAGCCTGGCGCTTCGGCCGCGCCGGCAACGGGTAGACGACCTCGAACCGCTCGCAGACCACCGGCGACTCGTCGTCGAACGGTTGACCGGAGCGGGAGAAGAACCTCCGGTGCTCCTCCCGCCAGTAGGCCAACGTGCGGTCGCCCTCGCCCTCGTCCCAGGCGAACGCCGCGTCGACCTCGGCGAAGGCGACGACGGTGACCTGGGCGGTCCGGATCACGGCGACCGGTTGCCCCGTGCCGTCGAGCACCACGCTCCAATCACCGGCGACCGGTAGCGGGCTGCCGTCGGCCTCGTACCCGGCCAACAGGCCGGCGGTGGCGCGCTTCGTCCCGGCAACGACCAACGCCGCCAGCTCGTCCACCATCGCCGCCGAGTTGCCGAAGGCGGAGGCGTCGTAGGGCTCGATCGGGAGCCCGCTCGCCCGCCGCGCCGCCCCGACGAATGCCTCGATCCGGTCGCTGCCCTCGTCCCCCACGGCTTGCCTCCCCGCTACGGCGCATCCGGTTGGCCCTCCTGGCACGCCCCGAGCCCGCCGATACGCCGGGGGAGGATGCCATGCCGGAGGCGTTGGTCCACATCTGGGAGCTTCGCGGGCCGGACGCCGCCGCGGTCGGGCTCCCGTTCGCCCGGGGGCGCCTCGACGCGACCGAGA
The DNA here is from genome assembly GCA_902806345.1 of uncultured Thermomicrobiales bacterium. Taxonomy (GTDB): domain Bacteria; phylum Chloroflexota; class Chloroflexia; order Thermomicrobiales; family UBA6265; genus CADCWF01. The sequence goes on along the minus strand of CADCWF010000357.1, from coordinate 4,781 downwards.
TCCTGCTCGTCCACGCGGCGCCGCGGCTGCTGGAGGCGGAAGTCCGCGCCGAGGACGGCCACCGTGTCGCCCTCGGGACGAGCCTGGAGCGGACGCTCGACAGCCCGATGGTCCGCCTCTCGGTCCGCGACGGACGGATCGAGCGCAAAGACCTCTGGCCGGACGAGCGCGACCTCGGCCGCCCCGTGCTCCTGCCCGGTGGCGAGGTCGGCATCCTCCGCGCCTGGTGGCACGCCGGCGACCACTCGGACTGGCGGTCGAGTTCTTCAACCGGCGGTAGGTGGCGAACAGGCGGAGCAGGCGCTCGTCTGTGACTCGACCACTCGCAACGGTCTCACTCGAGACTCCCCCGTGCCGAGCCGGAAAGGCGTGGCACGCGCGAACGAGCCCTCACCCCCAGCCCCGCTCCCTCGCGCGGACGAGGGGAGCGATGCATCCCGCCGACAGCTTCGACGTCCAACCGAGTTCCGTCTCGGCCCTCACCCCTTGCCCCGAGGGCGTCCGTCGATGCCCGGACGAGGGGGGAACCGGCGGCATATGGGATGATGCCGGCGGGCGATCCGGCGCGGCGACATGGACGGCGATCCGATGCGCCGCGGCAGGCAGACCCGGCCAGCGAGAGCGGGCGCCGGGGACGGGACCGACGGGCGGCACGATCCGTCCCGGGCGGCGTTCCCCGGCCCCCGGATGCGGAGGACGCGCCATGGCGACGACGATGCGCACCGTGGGGCTGCTCAGCCCCGGCGAGATGGGCCACACGATCGGCGGCGTCCTCCACGCCAACGGCGTCCGCGTCCTCACCCACCTCGGCGGCCGTAGCGGCCGCACCCGCACCTTGGCCGAGCAGGCCGGGATGGAGGACACCGCCAGCCTGGATGACCTCGTCCGCGAGGCGGACGCGCTCCTCTGCGTCCTCGTCCCGGCGCGGGCCGGCGCGGTCGCGGCCGAGGTCGCGGCGGCCCTCCGCCGGACCAGCGCCGATCTCCTCTACGTCGACTGCAACGCGATCTCGCCGGGGACGGTGCGGGCGATCGGCGACGAGATCCTGGCCGCGGGGGGCCGCTTCGCCGACGCCGGGATCGTCGGCCCGCCCCCACGCAAACCCGGCACGACCCGCTTCTACGCCTCCGGCCCCGGCGCCGCGGAGTTCGCCGGGCTTCGCCAGGCGGGGCTGGACGTGCGGGTGATCGGCGACGAGATCGGCCAGGCCTCCGGGCTGAAGATGTGCTACGCGGCGCTGACCAAGGGGCTGCTGGCGCTGGGAACGGAGCTGCTGGTGGCGGCCCGCCTGATGGGGCTCGACGAGGTCCTCCGCGAGGAGCAGCGCGAGAGCATCCCCGACGTCCTCGCCTGGCTGGAGCGCACCCTGCCGACGATGCCGCCCAAGGCCCACCGCTGGGTCGGCGAGATGGAGGAGATCGCGGCCACCTTCGGCGAGCTCGGGATGACGCCGGACATCCTGACCGGCGCCGCCGACGTCTACCGCTTCGTCGCCGAGACCCCGCCCGGCAAGGAATCGCCGGAAACGCGTGACCCAAGTCGCGGCCTGGAAGGAGTCGTCGCCGCCCTCGCCGCCGCACTGGGCGAGCCGGTTCCGGCCGGAGGCCGCCCAGGCGCCGACTGAACGGGACCAACCGGTTTGGCGGCGGGTGGGCGTCTGCCCCGGCCCCTCCTGACCAGAATTCCCGAGTCGGCGGGAGCCACGGCCGCGATGCAGAAGCATCCAAGCTGATGACGTATGAAGCCACGAAACCCGATGAATCGGGCTGAGAGCGACCGCGACACGCCCGACTGCCAGCGACGGACACTCCGCGCGCTGGTCCGTCCAGGCCGATCCGCCCGATTGGTGAACCTCGTCCTCAGGGTCCTTCATGGCTTCAGCCCGGTGCTTGATCCGCGGGCTCTGCGGCGCAGCCGCCGGTCGGGACGCGACCGAAGGGGTTGGCCGCGTCAGTCGGGATGACGGGGGTGGGGACCGGTCTTGGGCGGGCGGACCGGTCGCAACGCCTACCCCGCCCCGACCCGGCTCAGCGACTGGCCGATCGCGATCGTCTCGCGCGAGACCGCGACCTCGACGACCGCGATGCCGGGGTGGGCGAGCGCCGCGGCGAGCGCGTCGCCGATCTCCTCGTTCCGCTCGACCCGGATGCCGAGCCCGCCGAACGCCTCCGCGTAGCGGACGAAGTCGGGGCTCCACAGCTCCGTCCCCGCCACCCGCCGCGGGTAGGTCCGCTCCTGGTGCAGCCGGATCGTGCCGTAGAGCGCGTTGTTGAAGACGAGGCAGACCACCTTCAGCCCGAGCTGGGCGGCGACCGCCAACTCGTTGCCGGTCATCATGAAGCCGCCGTCGCCGACGAGGGCCACGACCGGGCGTCGGTTCCCGGTGACGAGGGCGGCGGCAACCGCCGCCGGTACCGCATAGCCCATCGCGCCGGAGGTCGGACCGAGGAAGGTGCCCGGCTGGCGGAACCGGAAGTGGCGGGCGAACCAGCCCCAGAAGTTGCCGGCGTCGCTGGTCAGGATCGCCTCCGGCGGCAGTTGCCGCTGGAGCTCGGCGACGACCAGCGCCGGGTCGACCAACTCGGCGACGGTCGACCGGGTCGGGGGGAGGGCGGCGGCCTCGAACCGGGCCCGGTCCTCGGCGTTGGCCGCCGCCCGCTCGGGTTCGGCTGCGCCGGTCCCGGCCGCCGCGAGCAGCGTGGAGACGACCGTCGCGGCGTCGGCGGCGATCGCGATCCGGGCCGGGAAGGTCTGGCCGAGCACCTCCGGCGCGATGTCGGCGTGGATCAGCGTCGCCCCCGGACCGGGGATGGTGTAGCCGAGGGTGGTGATCTCCGAAAGCCGGGTCCCCAGCGCCAGCACGACGTCCGCGGCCCTGGCCCGCTCGGCGACCGTCGCCGCCGCGCCGAAGGAGAGCGGCCCGAGATACAGCGGGTGGTCGTTCGGAAAGGCGTCGTGGCGCCGGAATCCGGTCACCACCGGGAGGCCCAGCCGCTCGGCGAGCCGCACCAGGAGATCGGTCGCCCCGGCTCGCAGCACCCCGCCGCCGGCGATGATCAGCGGCCGCTCGGCGCCGGCCAGGAGGGCAAGGGTAGCGTCGACGTCCTCCGGCCGGGGGGTTGCGGCCGGAGTCGCGGTGGGCGGCGGCAGGTCGGCGGGTGCTTCCTCGTCGAGGATGTCGCCGCGGAGCGCGATCGCGACCGGCCCCGGCCGCCCGGTCACGCTGCGCCGGTACGCCTCGCCGACGATCTCGGGCAGGCGGGCGCCGGTCGGTGCCTCGACTGCCCACTTGGTGATCTGGGCGAAGAACGGGGCCAGCTCGACCTCCTGCAGCGCCTCCCGGTGGCGGAACTCGGTCTCCACCTGGCCGACGAGCGCGAGCAGCGGGGTCGAATCCTGGTACGCGGTGTGGACCCCGATCGCGAGGTTGGCCGAGCCGACGCCGCGGGTGCCCATGCAGACCGCCGGGACGCCGGTCAGCTTGCCGACCGCCTCGGCCATGAAGGCGGCGCCGCCCTCGTGGCGGGTGCTGACGAGCTGGATCTCCGGCGTCTCGTGGAGCGCGTCGAGCAGCCCCAGGAAACTCTCGCCGGGGACGCTGAAGGCGTAGCGCACCCCCCGCTCCCGCAGCACCCGCGCCGCCGCCACCCCCGCCCGGATGCCCGCCATGCGTCCCTCCCTTGTGTCGATCCCGTGCTCGTCGAAACTGCGTCATATCGGGTCAAGATCGTGATGCTCCGTACCCGGCCGGAGTTCACTCACCCCCAGCCCTTCTCTCCTCGGGGACCCGCTGCGGCAGGAATCGAGAGCACGGCGCGGACAGCCGTCGGACTCATGCGAATGCCGTCTCATTGCCCCGCAATCCACCCCGTCATCGCGAGCCCGCAGGCGAAGGATCTCTCCTCGGGTCCCCGAGTCGGACCCGCCACGGCGGCGTCGTTCGTTCGGAGGTTTCCCAATTCGGAGAGCGATTCTTCGCCTGCGGGCTCAGAATGACGAGGGGGTGCGGCTCCGTCCGGGGCATCAACCCGAGGATTGCGCCTCACCTCCCGGCCAGCCGCGCCACGACCGGCGCCAGCGCAGCCAGGTTCGGCTCCGTGACGACGATGTAGGAGAAGCCGAACCGCTCGCGCCGCTCCTCCAGCCGCTCGATCATCTCGACCGGGGAGCCGATCAGGACCTGCGGCGAGCCGAGGATCTCCTCGGCCGAGACGCCGTACCGCGCCGCCAGCTTCGCCGCCTCGCCCCGGACGTCGGTGGTCGGCACCACGTCGCCGACGACGACGTTCAGCTCCAGATCGGCGAAGCGGTCGCCGGCGGCCTCCCGGATCCGGCCGATCTTTTGCTCGGTCGCCTCCGCGGTCAGGTCGGTCGTCTCCTTCGAGCCGTCGCGGCGGGCGCGGGTCGTGATGCCGACGATGTTGGCCTCCCGCGCCGCGACCGCCAGCAGCCGGGGGCCGCCGCCACCGATCATGAAGGGCGGGTGCGGCCGCTGTACCGGGCGCGGCGGGCAGACCAAATCGGTGACGGTGTAGTGGGTGCCGGCGAAGGAGACGGGCGGCTCCTCGGTGAAGATCCGCTTGATGAGGTGGACCGCTTCGGTCAGCCGCTCGATCCGGACCGGCGCCGGGTCGAACGCGATCCCCGTCTGGTCGTACTCCTCCTTCAGCCAGCCCGCCCCGATGCCGAGTTCGAAGCGGCCGCCGGAGAGGACGTCGATCGTCGCCGCCGCCTTCGCCAGCACGGCCGGGTGCCGAAAATCGTTGTCGAAGACGAAGCCG
>CADCWF010000356.1 GCA_902806345.1 uncultured Thermomicrobiales bacterium | reverse complement strand
CCGGCGACCGCGGGGACGGACCGACGGTTCGGGGAGGTTAGAGCGGCTCCCGAACGTTACGTCGGCTCACCCGAAGAGCCCCCACCCCCCGCCCCCTCTCCCAATGGGCGGGAGAGGGGGAGACCGTGGAGGTGCCCACCAGGAGCTCCGGGAACCGCTCGAGGGGGCGAGGAGACGGGAAGGTTGGCGTCCCTCGTGGGCGCCCACCCCTCCCGTAATGGAGGCGGCGTCAGGGGCAGTTCGCCGGCGGGTCCCCGCCAGGCACGGCCTTCTCAACTCGGCGAGAGGGTCGACAGCGAGAGGTGCTCCTGGAAGACCTGGGCGAGTTGCTCGCCCTCCGGCGTGGCCCAGCTCTCGAGCAGCTCCGCCCCGAGCTGGACCCACGCGGTGAGCGTGGCACCGGCCTGGGCCAGCCGCTGCAGCGAGACCTGCTCCACCAGCGGGTTGCCGGTGGCCGAGGCGTCGACGACGACCACGGCCCGGTAGCCGTCCCGGATCGCGTCGAAGGAGGTCAGCGAGACGCAGTTGTCGGTCGAGATGCCGCCGAGCAGCAGGGTCCGCCGGCCCGTCGCCGCGACCGCGTCGCGGAACTCGGGGGCGGACCAGCCGCTGGGGGCGGGGCGCAGGATGTTGGGCGCCTGCGGGTGGATCTGCCGGATCTCGGGCATGAACTCGCCGTAGTACTCGTTCTCCTCGCCGAGGACGATCGTCGGCAACCCGAAGACGGTGCCCAGCTTCATCAGGGCGACGGCGTTGTTGCGCAGGGCGGCCATGTCCATCGTGTTGGTCATGTCCATCAGGTTCCGGTTGTAGTCGACGAGCACCAGGACGGAGTCGGCCGCCGCGATCCGGGTCCCCGGTGGGGACGCGGTCGCGGTCGCCCCCGCCGGGGTCGCGATCTCGCCTTGGGCGAAGGCGGCCGTGGAGACCATCGCCCCGGTGGTGGCCAGACCCAACCCCGCGATGCCACGGGCGACGCCCCGGCGGCCGATGCGTTCCCAGGCGACCCCCGCGATCCGCTTGTCCATCGTGTCCTCCAGTTCCCCCGGCGCTCCGGGGCGATCGACGTTGCTCGCGTCCGGCGATGCGCACCAACGCGCCGATCGGGCGAGCGTCCCCGACCCGGGCACGACGCCGCCCCGGGCATTCATTGCCTACCGGAATCCCCGAGGCCTCACCCCTCCTCGCCGAAGAAGGCGAGCAGCGCCGCGGCCAACTCGTCCGGCCGCTCCTCGGCGAGGAAGTGGCCGCAGGGCTCGATGACGACGCCGCGGACGTCGCTCGCCACCTCCCGCATGTCCCGCTCGGGCACGTCGCCGGTGCCGACCGGGGCGCCGCCGACGGCGAGGACCGGCATGGCCAGCTTCTCGCGGGCCGACTCCCGGTTCTGGGCGGACGAGACCCCGACGTCGCGGTAGAAGCCGCGGGAGGCCCGCATCGCCCCGGCGACGGAGTAGGCCCGGACGTACTCCGCCAGGTCGTCGCGGCCGATCGCCCCCTTGTCGTAGGAGAGCGCGTTGTAGAACCAGGAGAGGTAGAGCTCCTCGCGGCCGGCGACCAGCGCCTCCGGCAGGTCCGGCACCCGGTGGAAGGAGGCCCACCAGAAGCCGCCGCCCGGGCTGTCGGGCGCGAACGCGGCGAACCGCTCGTAGGAGAAGCCGGGCAGCGGCTCGTCGATGTAGGCGAGGCGGCGGACGCCGTCGCGGTGGGCGGCGGCGTAGGCGTAGGCGACGGCGGCGCCGACGTCGTGCCCGGCGAGGAAGACCGGGCCGAGGCCGAGCCCCCGGACGAGCTGGAAGACGTCCTCGGCCATGGTGCGGGTGTCGTACGGCCCGTCCGGCTTGGCGGAGTCGGCGTAGCCGCGCAGGTCGGGGGCGACCACGGTGTAGCGCTCGGCCAGGGCGGGGATGACCCGCCGCCACTGGTACCAGCTCTGCGGCCAGCCGTGGAGGAGCACCACCGGGTCGCCCTCGCCGGCCGTGACGTAGTGGAGGGCGACGCCGTTGGCGACCCCCGTGTGGTGGCGGACGGCGAGATCGGTGGGCGCGGCGACGGAGGCCTGGTCGTCCCGGCCCGGGCCGGCCGGGGTCGCGTCCTGAGCCCCGACGAACCGGGCCTCGAGCGCGGTCGCAAGGCCGCCGGCAAGGCCGATCGCGGCTCCGCGTCGGGTGAGCCGTCGGCGCGTCGCCGGCACGTCCTGCAAGGATGCCGGCAATGGCGTGTTCTCGGTCATGTGATGGTCCCCCTGGAAACGCGGTGGTCGGGGTCGTCGCGGCCGCTAGGCCGACCCCTCCTCACCGAAGAAGGCGAGGAGCGCATCGGCAAGCGCGGCCGGGTTCTCGTCGCCGAGCCAGTGGCCGGCGCCGGGGATGACGACCGGGCGGACATCCGTCGCCACGGGCTCGAGGATCTGGGCCATGAACGGGCCGGCGCTGCACTCGCCGCCGACGCCGAGCACCGGCATCGCCAGCGGCGTCCGCGCGCTCGCCTTGTTGTCCTCGGCGTCGACCCAGACGGCCGCGTAGTACTGGATGCCGGCGCGGAGCGCGCCCGGTTTGGAGATCTCGCGGACGTACGCCTCGAAGTCCTCGCCGGAGACCGCCTCCGGGTTGCAGGAGAGGTGCCAGAAGAACCAGGCAAGGAGCTCCCGTTCCTGGCCGGCCAGGAAGCGCTCGGCGATGTCGGGCAGGGTGAAGAACGACAGGTGCCAGTTGCTGCCGTTGGTCCAATCGGGACTCGGCATCATCCCCTGCTCGTAGCCGAAGCCGGGCAGGCCGAACTCCATGAACGCGAACCGGCGCACCTCGGCGGGGTGGGCGCTCGCGTACTGGTAGGCGACCCCGGCGCCGAGGTCGTAGCCGACCAGGAAGATCGGCCCAAGCCCGAGGCTCTGGACCAACTGCCACACGTCTTCGGCCATGGTCCGCTTGTCGTAGCCGCCGGGGGTGATGGCCGAACCGCCGGCGCCGCGCAGGTCCGGGGCAATCACGGTGTAGCGTTCGGCCAGCACGGGCATGACCCGGTGCCACATCAGGGAGTGCTGGGGCCAGCCGTGCAGCAGCACGAGCGGGTCGCCGCTGCCCGCGCGCCGGTAGTGCATCGCGATGCCGTTGACCTGGGCGACGTGGTGGGTGGTCTCCGCGGCCGCCGGGCCGGGCTCGACGCGCGACCCGCCCGGGGCCTCCGGCGTCGCCTCCTGTCCGTGGGCGACCCGGGTGGCAAGCGTCCCGGCCGCCGTCGCCCCGAGCGCCGCGGCGCGGACGAACCCGCGTCGATGAAATCGGTTCGTCTGACCGCTCTGCTGAACCATGAACTCTCCGCCTGCGTCGGTCCGGGGCGGGACAGCGCCCGCCTCCGCCGCCGTTCGATCGAGCGGTCCGAGCCGCCCACGGCGAAGCTACTGGAGCCGTGTCGGGCAGGTCTATCGATCGCTTGCCGATCCGTGTCGGGTTCTTGCCGTCGTGGCGAGGCGGGTCGGGGTGGGGCGGCGAACGGGAACGCGGGGACCGGCCGGCGGCGTTCGCTGACGCGCCGGAGGAGCAGGATCGCGGCGGAGCGCGTCAGCGCGCGGCGAAGCGGGTTTCCGCGCGGTAGGCGGCGGGCGTCGTCCCGGCGTGCCGGCGGAACTGGGCCGTGAAGTGGCTCTGGCTGTGGTACCCCACCCGGAAGCCGACCTCCACGATCGGCAGCGCCGTCCGGCTCAGCAGCTCCTTCGCTCGCTCGATCCGGGCGCGGACGAGGTGCTGGTGGGGGCTCTGCCCGGTGGCCCGCTTGAACGAGCGCGCGAAGTGGAACGGGCTGAGCCCGGCCGCGCCGGCGAGGTCCGCCAGCGCAAGATCCCGGTCGAGATGGGCCTGGACAAAGTCGGTCGTCCGCCGCAGCCGCTCGGCGTCGAGCGCCCCGATCGGCGGCGGCTCCACGGCGTTGCCGTGCGCGGTCCTCGCCAGGCGACCGGCGACGACGCCGGCGATCGACTCGACGTACACCGGCGCCGAGGCGGCATCGGCGTGCAGTTCGGCCCGAACGGCGTCACCAAGGCGGGCGATCAGCGGGTCGTGGACGACCGCCGCGCCGACGGCCGGCACGCGCTCCGGGGCTCCGGCCGCATCGGCGAGGACGCTCGGGCCGAGGAAGAGGACGACCCGCTCACCGTCGCCGTCCCAACCGAGGGTGTGGGGCTGCCCCGGACGGGCGACCAGAACCTCGTCGAGGCCGAGGCGGCGCTCGTGGCGGCGTCCTTCGTCGGATTCCCACGTCGCTCGGATCGCCGCACCGGGGCCGAGCGGGATGGTCACCTGGAGATGGTCGTGGGTGTGCATGGGCGGCCCCACCCCGCGCACCCTGAGGTAGCTGATCGAGAGATCGGGAGAGAGCGTCCGAGCCGCGAACGTGGCAGGCGGCCGCACGCCCCCGGGATCGAGACCGCGTTCGTCCGTCCGCGCCACGCTCGGCACAACTCCTACCGGTGGTCCAGCATCGGTTCGGGGCATCGCCTGCGCCTCGACGACCAGTGGATCGAGCCCCGCGATCCACCGTAGACGAGACCAGGGCCGGCCGCATCCCGCGTTCGGGTAGGCCCGCCTCGGGCGCAAGGCGGTGGCGATCCGGGCGTCTGCCTCCGGCGCCGACCTTCCCGCAGGGTTTGGACGAGATCGGGGGCAACCGCAAGCGGGGGCGGCCAACCGGCCGCCCCCGCTCCCGTTCGCCGTCGTCCGGATCGTCCGCTAGCGGTCGGCACCGACCTCGTGGAACTCGCCCTCCGCCAGCCGCCGCAGGAACTCGGCGGCCGTCAGGTACTCGATCCCGGCCCACCGGAACCGGCCGTCGGCGTCCGACGGCGGGAAATCGCGGGTGTTGTCGGAGACGACGAACGACCCCTCCGAATGGACGGCAGCGGCCCAGACTCTGTGATCACCAGGGTCGGCGAGCCCGGGCCAGGCATCCGGATAGGGCGGTCGAGGATCGACCGTCTCGAACGAGGCGAGCAGGAAATTCATCATCGTGGCCGCAGCCGCCGAGCAGGCGCGCCAATTCGTGGCCGACGTGTCGCCGTGCGACCGATCAATCCAGTTCCAAGTCAAGACCCGATTCAATTCGGCCACGATCCAAGGCGACCAAAGGGCGACGATCAATCCCGCCTCGGCGGCTTCCTGCACTGCACGGCGCGTACCCACAGGGACGAGGACGTTCGTGTCAATGACCGCCCTCGGCGTCATCCCACGTCGGGCCGTTTGGCAACGTTCCACGGAAGGGTCAGCCCGCGCCGCGACTCGGAGAGTGCGTCCATCTCCTCTTGCGTCATGGGCCGATCGAGCCCGAGCATCGCGGTCGCGTCATGCACGGCATCTGATCGGCGAATCCTTTCCGCCTCGGCGCTGTCGCGGATCCACGCTGCCTCCGAACGCGGCACCAATCGGTCGCGGCCCTCGCCTGTGCAGCGCAGCTTGCCCTGGTGGCACCAGCCCAGCACGATGAGCTCCAACTCGATCCCGATCAGGTCCGCCGCCTGCTTTGGGGTCAGCAAGGGATCGTCGTCGAGCATCGCCAAGGCTTCGTCGAGGTCGGAGGCGACCTCCTCCGAGTTTCCTTCGGCGACGGCCTGCCGTGCCCGCTCCAGCATCAACCGCACCTCGTCCAACCGTACCGCCATGGCCGCTCACCTGCCTCGTCGTTCGTCCGGGTCCATGATCGTCGCCCGCGGCGGGGGTGTCAAAATGCGTGGACCATGCGCAAATGCGGAGCGGGGGCGGCCGGTCGGCCGCCCCCGCTGCTCGCGTCGGGCTCTTCGTGGTGGGCCGGCCGCTAGCGATCGGCACCGACCTCGCGGAACTCGCCCTCGACGGTGGCGTCGTCGGCCGCGCCGGCCGCGCCGTTGGCGCTGCCGTTCTCGCCGAAGCCCGCCCCGGCACCGTCTGCCCCCGCCCCGTCGGCGCCGGCCGCCTCGTACATCGAGGAGCCGACCCGGGTCAGGGTCTGGACCATCTCCTCGTAGGCCGGGCGCAGGCGATCGGCGTTGTCCGGGTCCTTGTCGAGGATCTCCTTGACGGTCTGGACCTTGCCGTCCAGCTCGCCCTTCAGCTCGACCGGGATCCCGTCGCCGTAGTCGCTCAGCGTCTTCTCGGCCTGGAAGACCATCCCCTCGGCGTCGTTGCGCAGCGCGATCGCCTCCCTCCGGGCGCGGTCCTCCTCGGCGTGGGTCTCGGCCTCGGTCACCATCCGCTGGACCTCCGCCTCGGAGAGGCCGGAGGAGCCGGTGATGGTGATCTTCTGCTCGCGCCCGGTGGCCTGGTCCTTGGCGATGACGTTGACGAGGCCGTTGGCATCGATGTCGAAGGTGACCTCGATCTTCGGCACGCCGCGGGGCGCCGGCGGGATGCCGTCGAGGATGAACTTGCCCAGGCTCTTGTTGTCGGTCGCCATCGGCCGCTCGCCCTGGAGGACGTTGATCTCGACCTGGGGCTGGGCCTCGCTGGCGGTCGTGAAGACCTGGCTCTTGCGGGTCGGGATCGTCGAGTTGCGCTCGATCAACGGGGTGGCGACGCCGCCCAGGGTCTCGATCGAGAGGGTCAGCGGGGTGACGTCGAGGAGCAGGATGTCCTTGACCTCGCCGCCGAGGACGCCGCCCTGGATGGCGGCGCCGAGGGCGACCACCTCGTCCGGGTTGACCCCCTTCTCCGGCTCCTTGCCGAAGAAGCGCTGGGCCTCCCGCTGGACCGCCGGCATCCGGGTCTGGCCGCCGACGAGCACGACCTCGTCGATCGCGGACTTGTCCTGGCCGGCGTCCTTGAGGGCGGCCGCCATCGGCGGCACGGTCCGCTCGACCAGCGGCTGCACGAGCTGCTCCAGCTTGGCCCGGGTCAGGGTCACGTTGAGGTGCTTGGGGCCGCTGGCGTCGGCGGTGATGAAGGGCAGGTTGACGTCGGTCTGCTGGGTCGAGGAGAGCTCGATCTTGGCCCGCTCGGCCGCCTCCTTGAGCCGCTGCAGGGCCATCCGGTCCTTGCGCAGGTCGATGCCTTCCTGCTTCTTGAACTCGTCGGCCAGGAAGTCGATCAGGATCTGGTCGAAGTCGTCGCCGCCGAGGTGGGTGTCGCCGTTGGTGGCGAGCACCTGGAAGACGCCCTCGGAGAGGGAGAGGATCGAGATGTCGTAGGTGCCGCCGCCGAGGTCGTAGACGGCGATCTCCTCGTCGCCCTTCTTGTCGAGGCCGTAGGCCAGGGCGGAGGCGGTCGGCTCGTTGATGATCCGCTGGACGTCGAGGCCGGCGATCCGGCCGGCGTCCTTGGTGGCGTCGCGCTGGGCGTTGTCGAAGTAGGCGGGGACGGTGATCACCGCCTTGTCGACCTTGTCGCCGAGGAACGCCTCGGCGTCCGCCTTCAGCTTCTGCAGGATCATCGCCGAGATCTCCTGCGGGCTGTACCAGCGGTCGCCCATCTTGACCTGGACGTCGCCGTTGGGCGCCGCCTGGAGCTTGTAGGGGACGAGCCCCTTGTCTCGCTGGACGGCGGGGTCGCTGAATTTGCGGCCGATGAAGCGCTTGACCGAGGCGACGGTGTTCTCGGGGTTGGTGATCGCCTGGCGGCGGGCGAAGCGGCCGACGAGGCGCTCGCCGTTGTTGGTGACGGCGACGACCGAGGGGGTCAGCCGCTCGCCCTCGGCGTTGGGGATGACGACGGGCTCGCCGCCCTCGATGGTGGCCATCACCGAGTTGGTGGTGCCGAGGTCGATGCCGATGGTGCGTGCCATGTGGGGTGCCTCCGTAGCGGATAGGTCGTAGGTCGTGAGTCGTGAGTCGTGAGTCGTGGGGGGAGAGCCCTCGCCCCCGGCCCCTCTCCCGATGCGCGGGAGAGGGGAGGTTGTCTAGCTGCGTGCCATCTTCGTCCTAGTCCTGGAAGACGGCGGAGGAGCCGGCCGGGGTCGGGTCCGGGGTCGGCGGCGGGGCCGGGCCGACCTTGACGATGGCCGGGCGCAGGAGCGAGCCGCCGATCGTGTAGCCGCGGCGGTAGACGGCCGCGACCTTGTCGCCGCCAGCGGCGTCGTAGTCGACCGCCTCGTGCAGGGCCGGGTCGAACGGCTGGCCGAGGGCCTCGATCGGGGCGACCCCGAGGCGGGCGAGGGCGCTGCCGAACTTCTGCTCGACCAGCTTCATGCCGTTGGCGAGGCCCGAATCGGCGAGGTCGGCCGGGATGTGGCCCAACCCGTCCTGGAGGTCGTCGAGGACCGGCAGCAGGTCGCGCAGGATCCGCTCGGAGGCGCGCTGCTGGGCCTGGGCGACCTCCTGCTCGGAGCGCCGCTTCAGGTTGGCGTAGTCGGCGCGGCCGCGGACCACCTGCTCGAGCAGGGCGTCGCGCTCGGCCTGCAGCGCGGCGGGGTCGGTCGCCGCCTCGGCGCCGGTCTCGGCCGCGGTCGGCTCCGCCGGGGCGGCGCCGTTGCCGCCCACGGACGCCACGTCGCGGTCGCGGTCCGGGTCCCGTGGCGGTTCCTGGCCCCGCGCCTGCGCCCCATCCTGGGACTGCGCCTGGTCCTGGCCCCGCTGCTGGTCCGGGTGCTGCCGCGCCTGCGGCTGCGGTTGGTGCGGGTCCTGCGGCGGCCAGGGCCGCCGCTGCTGTCGTTGCCGGTTGTCGGTCATGCGTTCCCCTCTCCTGCGCCCGCCGAGGCGGGCCGTGGGCGCGGCGCCGGTCGCGTCACGCGCTGTAGAGATCGGACATCAGGTCGCTCATCAGGCGGGCCATGTAGCGGACCGAGGAGATGGAGCGGCCGTAGGCCATCCGGGTCGGGCCGACGACGCCGAGGACGCCGGTGACCTCGCCGTCGACGCCGTAGGTGGAGACGACGACGCCGAAGCGGCGCAGCTCGCCGGCCGGGTTCTCGTCGCCGATGAAGACCTGGACACCCCGCCCGCCATCGAGGCCGAGGCTGGGCAGGACGGCGTTGAGGAAGGCACCGCCGCGGAGGAGGGCCATCAGCGCCTGGGCCTCGCCGGCGGCGCCGGCGAACTCCGGCTGGGCCAGCATCAGCTCCAGCCCCGAGTGGCGGACCTCCGTCCGCTCGGCGGCGTCCAGCCCTCGCAGGGCGAGGCCGATCTGCTCCAGCACGAAGCGGGCCAGCCCGTGGGCGCCCTCGGCCCGGCCGGCGACCTCGTCGGCGGCCAGGCCGCGGAGGTCGTGGACCAGGGCGTCGGCCAGCGGGCTGAGCGTCTCCTGCTCGGTCGCTTCCGGCCAGTGGCACATCACCTGGCGGACGGAGCCCTCGGCGGTGACCAGGATCAGGAGGCCGAGCCGGGGCTGGAGGGCGATCAGCTCGACGTGGCGCAGCCGGGCGGTCGGCAGCCGGGGCGCGGTGACGACGGAGACATTGCCGGCGGCGCCGGCCAGGGTGGCGGCGGCCAGCTCCATCCACTGGTCGAGGCGGACCTCGACCTGGCGGAACTGGTGGCGGATCATGATCTGGTCGGACGAGGGCAGCTCGACCTCGCCCATCAGGTGGTGGACGAAGTAGCGGTAGCCCCGGTCGGTCGGGACCCGGCCGCCGGAGGTGTGGGGCGACTGGAGGAAGCCGGCGGCCTCCAGCTCGGCCATCTCGTGGCGGATGGTGGCCGGCGACATCGCCATCCGGTAGCGCTCGCCGAGGGCCTTGGAGCCGACCGGCTTACCGGTGGCGACGTACTCCTGGACGAGCAGGCGGAGGATGGCTCGCTGCCGGTCGGACAGCGGCCGCTCGTGGCCGGCGCTCGGCTCGGTTGCGGTGTCGAGTTCGCGCGCGGCGTCCACGGACCCTCCGTTTAGCACTCTCAAGGCGACAGTGCTAACGCGGAAGATGGTACTAAAGTTGCACGAGGCGTGTCAAGGTGCGGGCCGAGTCGTAGAACTTCCGGACCACACAACAGGGGCAGGTCATCGCCGTGACCACAATGAACGAGGGAGGTTACCCATAGCAACGCCGAAAGCGACGATCCACGACCTTAAGCATCGGTCCCGTGGGGACGTGGTCGAGGTCACCCTAGATGGCAGCGCCGCCAACGTTCGGCTGATGGACTCGATGAACCTCGGCCGGTACAAGCGAGGCGTCGACTACCGGTGCGGCGGCGGGCTAGCGACGAAGTCACCAACCAACATCACCATTCCCAGCACGGGTCACTGGTACGTAGTTGTCGACCTAATCGGACTCAAGGTCGGACCAAGTCCTCGGTCCGCATCCTTCCCAAGCCGATGGCCCCCCTCCGTCATAAGGCCAGCCCAATTCCGTCCGCGCCACCCGTCCACCAACAGGCGCCCTTGTCCGCGGTAGCCGTTGAGCGGGCCGTCTCCAAGTCCTACGACATCTTCATCTCCTACGCCTCCGAGGATAAGGGCAAGGTGGTTCGGCCTTTGGCCAAGGCCCTTATCGAGCACGAGCTAGATGTCTGGTACGACGAGCTTACGCTCGGGATCGGGGACAGCCTTCGGCAGAAAATCGACGTCGGGCTGGCGACCAGCCGAGTGGGCATCGTGGTGCTCTCGCACGACTTCTTCCGGGAGGGCTGGTCCACCTACGAGCTCAACGGTTTGGTGACCAACGATGTCGCGGGCAAGCAGAAGCTGCTACCGATCTGGCACGGGTTCTCCCACCAAGAGGTCAGGGAGTACAGCCCGTCCCTTGCCGACAGGGTCGCCCGAAGCACGGAGCACTACACGAGCCAGGAGATCGCCGACGAGATCGCAGCGTTCCTCCGAGAGGAAACGTAGGCCACCGGGCGTACGGAGGGCGGCAAGCCCAGATCGGTAGACGGTCGCGATCAGAGATGGGCTGTGCCCGCCGCAAGGCGGGGTTTTCTGTGTCAGCGGCCTACCGAGACGAGCAGATCTTGCCGGACGGCTTCTGGCGAGGGGATGTCGGCAGGATTCGCCAGGAAGTGCTCACGCGCCCCGGCGACTGCTGCGGGCTTCAACTGCTCCCACGTCCGCCGCACGACATCCTCGACGCGTTCCAGGCCCCGACCCGTGACGTCGATCCGCTGCCCCTTGAGCAGGATGTAGCCCTCGCTGTCGGTCTCGATGCCGGAGTGGATGGTCCACTCGTCCTCGGTGACGGTCTCGCGGACCACCTCTCCCGCGTCGACGTGTCCCGGCAACCGGTTCTCGATGTGCTCGTAGTAGTTGCGGAGGTCGCGGTAGGCGTTGAGGACGGCCAGGTCGGCGTCCGGAATCTGGTAACCGGCGCCCGTGGCCGCCTTCTTGAGCAGCTTGTGAAGGTGCATTACGCAGTTGCTGAAAAAGTGTACCGTCACTTCCTGCAGCCCGGAGTTCTTGATCGCGAGCGTTTTCTCCCTGATGTACTCCTCGACTTCCTCCGGCCGGGTGGGTTCGGGACGAAGCATGAAGCCGTGGATTTCCCTGCCGAGGGAGTTTCGGAACTGCTCGAAATCCCGCAGGGCCAGGAGGTAAGAAAACATCTTCTCGGCGGCGATGCCCCCGGCCATCGCAGTACGGAAGAGATGTTGCCCCTCTTCGGTCGACACATCGATGCCCCGGATGCGCACCGCCTCGACGATCAGTTCCGGCGTCGGAAGCGTTGCCAGCTCCGCCAGCAGGGCGTCGAGCTTCCCTTGTTGCTCGTCGGTAAGGATCTCCACTCCCGCCTCCTTTCAAGGACCCGACCTACCCCTTGGAATTCGATCCACGGATAATGTGAGTCCTCGATGGAGTCGACCAGGTCGAGTTCCTCGCCTCTTTAAAGACCGTTGTGGCGAACTGCACTCCGTCGGCGTCCTCGACATCCCGCGCACTGCGCTGGGCCGTGAAGCGGGCCACGCCCCCGTCCTCGCCGAAGTCGGCGATCACGCCCGGGCGAACCCCCACCTCGTCGCTCTCCCGGATCAGCTCCTCCCGCCGCGTGAAGACCAGCGCGTCGGGCTCGCGGTCGTCGACCACCTTCACGGCACCGCCCGCGGCCGGGCGTTCTTCCCGATTCACGGCGCCGTGGCGACCGGCGGCACCAGCGTCTCGGCGGACGTCTCCCCCGTCTCCAGGTCGACCGCCCGGATCGCCAACCCGTAGCCCAGCGCCCCGAGGTAGGCCCGGATCGATGCCAGTTGCGGGTTGGCGCCTGGCCGCTCGAACCGGCTGACCGCCTGCTGCCGAAGGCCCGCCAGCTCCGCGGCCGCCCGCTGGCTCAGGCCCCGCCGCTCCCGCGCCCGGTGGAGCAGGATGGCCAGGTCGACCGCGGCCTCGGCCGCGATCAACTGCCGCCGCTCCTCCGCGTCGAAGGTCGCGACGTAGGCGTCGATGTCGTCCGGGCTCCCCGCCTCCGGCGCTTCTCGGCGTGGGTCTTGACCTCCGGCCGCCATCGCCACGCTCCTCCGGCGCCCGCCCGGCCCGGGGCACGACGCTTGCACGACGAGCATGCCACCGATCCTCCGGCGCCGCAAAGGACCACCGCGATGCCTCCACCAGATGCCGCACCCGGCGAGCAAGCGCCGAGGAAGGCCATCCGCCGGTTCGACGTCTTCGCCGAGTACACCAGGCTGGAACGCCGCGACAAGGGGGTGCCCGAGGACGAGGCCAAGGGCTACGGGGTCTGGCTGGCCAAGGTCGTCGCCGCCCGCCGCTTCGGCGGCGGGGCCGCGACCGGCACCGCGCGGGCGAAGGAGCACGCCGACGCCGAGGGGGAGGAGCCCAGGTTCCGCTCCGTCGGCGACGAGGTCCAGACCGACGCCACCTTCGACCGCGAGATCGTCGAGCGGATGGGCGCCGGGTTCTACGAGGCGGTCTTCGCCCCGGCCATCGCCGAGGCCCGGGCGGGCGGCGCGTCGTACGAGGCCATCCGCGACACGATCCGGGCGGGGTGGAAGCCGGCCAAGGCGGCGTCCCGGTAACGCGATGCGACTATCCGGGCCGGGAGCACGCATCGCGGCAGGACCGGACGACGACCACGCGCCCGCTCCCCGGCTCCACTCCGGACCGCAACCCATCCCCTCCCGCGGTGGGGCAAACGGGGGCGTCGTGGCTGTCTTGCAAGGGCGGGGCGGCGGCAAGGCGCCCCCGATTGGGCTCAGGCGTTGGGGGCGCTCAGCTCCAGCTGGATGTTGTCCGGGTCGCGGAACACGAGGATGGAGATGCCGAAGGCCTCGCCCAGGTCGGTGATCTCCCCGTGCTCCACCCCCCGGTCGTCGAGGAGTTGCCGGGCGCGCTCGAGGTCGTCGCGGCCGGCAACGCCGAAGCTGAGGTGGTCGATGCCGATGCGGGCCTCGTCGAACCGGTCGCCGGCGGGGGAACGGTCCGGGGCGGGGCTCGGTCCGAGGCCGAGGCCGACCGCGCCGTTGCTCAGGAACACCCCCGACGGCAAATCCATGACGAACTCG
The DNA here is from genome assembly GCA_902806345.1 of uncultured Thermomicrobiales bacterium. GTDB lineage: Bacteria > Chloroflexota > Chloroflexia > Thermomicrobiales > UBA6265 > CADCWF01. The sequence continues at coordinate 2,418 of CADCWF010000356.1, read as the reverse complement.
AAGCCGACCACCTCGGTGTAGAACGCCCGGCTGCGTTCGACATCGGAGACCGTCAGGCGGAGGTGATGGACGGGGCCGGTGGCGATCGGAGTCGGCATGGCGAGAACCTCCCGCGGTGTTCCTCGCGCGCGGCACCCAGCGGCGCATCTCCATCATCGGCGGTTAGCGTCCGGGAGGCAAGATCCGGAGAGACGCCGCTCGTTCGCCCCGCGAGACCGCTCCGGCCGGACCCGCGGCCGATGCCGATCGACGGCGCGCCCTCCGTGCCCCGGCCACCGCTCCAGGGGGTCCCAGGCCGTCCCCGCACTCCATCCATCGAAGGCGGTCGGGCTGCCCGAACACGCCAAGCGTGCCCGGTCCCGCGAACCGGTCAAGCGGCCCGACGCGCCCGCACCGCCCCTGCCAGCTCGCGCAGGATGGGCTCCGTCGTCTCCCAGCCGAGGCAGCCGTCGGTCACGCTCTGGCCGAAGACGCGTGCATCGCCGTCGACCAGGTCCTGCCGGCCCTCGACCAGAAAACTCTCCATCAGGACGCCGACGATCCCCGCCTCGCCCCCGGCCACCTGGCCGGCGATCTCGGCCGCCACCGCCGGCTGCCGCCGGAAATCCTTGCCGCTGTTGCCGTGGCTGGTGTCGATCATCAGGCGCGGCGGCAGCCCGGCCTTGCGGAGCAGGTCGAGGGTCCGCCCGACGCTCGCGGCGTCGTAGTTGGTGCCGCTGCCGCCGCCGCGGAGGATGACGTGGGTGTCCGGGTTGCCGCGGGTGGCGACGATCGCCGCCACCCCCTGCTCGGTCACGCTCAGGAAGTGGTGGGGGTAGGCCGCGGCGCGGCAGGCGTCGACCGCCATCTGGATGCCGCCTCCCGTGCCGTTCTTGAAGCCGACCGGCATCGAGAGGCCAGAGGCCAGCTCGCGGTGGATCTGGCTCTCGGTGGTGCGGGCACCGATCGCGCCCCAACTGACGGCGTCGGCCAGGAACTGCGGCAGGATCGGGTCGAGGAACTCGCAGCCGGCCGGCAGGCCCAGCCCCGCCAGCTCCACCAGCAGCCCCCGCGCCAGGCGCAGCCCGTCGTTGATGGCGAAGCCGTCGTCGAGGTGGGGGTCGTTGATCAGCCCCTTCCAGCCGACCGTCGAGCGCGGCTTCTCGAAGTAGACCCGCATCACCAGGCAGAGGTCCGCCGCCAGCTCCCCCGCCAGCGGAGCCAACCGGTGGGCGTAAGCCAGCGCGGCGGCGGGGTCGTGGACGGAGCAGGGACCGACCACCACCAGCAGCCGGTCGTCCTCGCCGCCGAGGATGTGGGCGATCTCGTCGCGCGCCCGCAGCACCGTCTCCGCCCCGGCCGGGGAGAGCGGCAGCTCCTCCAGCAGGATCGCCGGCGGCAGCAGCGGCCGGATGCTGGCGATCCGCAGGTCCCGCGTCCGCTTCGGCTGCCGCTCGGGCTCGGCGACGGCCGCGGCCCCCCGTTCCGACCGGGACCCGTTCCCGCCCACGCTCGCCCCAACGCCGGGTATGACGTCCTGCATTCCCTGCCCTGCCTCCGTCCGTGCGCCAACCCGTGTCGCGCCGGCGCCGCCCTATCAGCCTCGTATGCCCGGATGATGCCAGAATCGGGCCGGATGCGTCCGGCTCCGTGCCCGCCTCGCCGCCGCCACGACCGCCGTCACCGCCTCGGCCAAGCCGTCTCGCCGCCCGGCCCGCGGGGAAACCGACCGCCACGGCCGAGCCGGGAGCGGGCACCCACCGCCCTCACGATGAGGGAACCCGCGGCGAAGGAGGAGCCGGTGCCGGTCACCATCGGGCGGAACCCGCCGATCGGCAACGCCGAACTCAACGCCCTCCGGGACGCCGCCTGGGGCGACGGCGAGGTCGGCGACCAGGACTGGCAATCCATCCTCCGCCACAGCCTGGGCTGGGTCGGCGCGACCGACGGCGGCCGCCTCGTCGGCTTCGTCAACGTCGCCTGGGACGGCGGCGTCCACGCCTTCCTCCTCGACCCCACCGTCCACCCCGACTATGGGCGGCGGGGGCTCGGGAGGGCGCTGGTCCGGGAGGCGGCGGCGCTGGCGCGGGAGCGCGGCGCCGAGTGGCTCCACGTCGACTACGAGGACGGGCTGGAGCCGTTCTACCGGGCCTGCGGCTTCCGGCCGACGGCGGCGGGGCTGCTAGATCTGACGGCGCCGATGCCGGACGCCGACGGCGGCCGGCAACGGGAGCGGTGAGGACCGGCGATCGGCTATGGTTTTCGCGGCCAGTGCGGCGTCCGGCATCGGCGCCGCGAAAGGGACCCCGATGAAGACGGCTCACCAAGCCCAGTCCGCCGCTACCCCGAGCGCCGCCGACCTCGACCGGATGGTCGGCCCGGACCCGCTCCGACCGGGGCGGGTCCATTGGCGACTGCTCGCCGAGCAGGTCCCTGTTC
>CADCWF010000355.1 GCA_902806345.1 uncultured Thermomicrobiales bacterium | reverse complement strand
CGGCGAGGCGGCGGCGGCGCGGGCCGCCCACGGCGAACTCTTCTACACCTGGGCCATCCAAACCGACACGGAGCTGCCGGGCGGCGGAGCCGCCCGCGCGCTCGACCGCTTCGAGCGGGAGCACGACAACCTCCGCGCCGCGATCGCCTGGGCGATCGCCGAGGGTCCGGCCGGGGACGGCGTCCGGTTGGCCCACGCCGCCTGGAGATTCTGGGAGATGCGCGGCTACCTGAGCGAGGGCCGCCGGCTCCTGGAGCAGGCGATCGCGGCCGACCGAGGCGGTCCCACGCGGTGGCGGGCCGGAGCGCTGGAAGGCGCCGGCGCTCTCGCCTGGCGACAGGGAGACCTCGCCGCCGCCGAACGCTACCAGCGCGAAAACGTCCGCATCTGTCGCGAGCTCGGAGACCCACTCGGGATCGTTTCGGCGCTGAACAACCTCGGCAACGTCCTGGACCACCAGGGGAAGATCGACGACGCCGAAGCGGCCTACACCGAAGCGCTCGCGCTCGCCCGGGAGTTGGGCGAACCGCGCCACCTCTCGACGACGCTGAACAACCTGGCCCTGACCGCGCACGGCCGGCACGACCTCGACCGGGCCGAGACCCTCCTGGAGGAGAGCCTCGCCATCAAGCGGCGGGAAGGCAGCCGGGCTGCCCTGCCGACGACGCTGACCAACCTGGCGACGGTCGCCCTGGACCGCGGCAATCTGAAGCGGGCCGTCGCCCTGCTCGAGGAGAGCCTGGCCATCGACCGCGAGATGGGCAACCGGCAAGGCGTCGCCGACGACCTGCACAACCTCGCCGCGCTGGCGGTGGAGCAGGGAGACCCGGTCCGGGCGGCCCGCTGGCACCGGGAAGGGCTGAACGTCCGGCGCGACCTGAACTCGTGGGGCGATATCGCCTACTCCCTGGAGGCGATCGCGGCCACCGCAACCCCGGCGGGTGACCGGGCGGCCCCGGCGGGCTGGGGCGAGCGGGCCGTCCGGCTACTCGGAGCGGCGGAGCGGCTGCGCGAGGAGCTTTCGGCGCCAATCCCTAACGGCGAGCGGGCACGGTACGAAAAGGGCGTGACGGCCCTGTGCGCCGCCGTGCCGCCCCGGCCCTTCGCGGCCGCCTGGGAGGCCGGTCGCGCCGGTTCACGGGAGGCCGCCGTTGAGGAAGCCCTCGCCCTCGCGGCGGCGGTGGCCGCCGGCGCCGACCCTGGACCCACCACCAACGAGGGCGGAAGGTCGGACACGCCGGTCTCGGTGGCGGCTCCGGTCGCGGGAGCGGCAACGTAGGAGCCCTCGGCGAGTCGTGGACGAGATGGCCCGGGCACGTTGGACCGGGCACGTTAGGCTCTGCTCGTGACCGCCAGGGCCGCCACGGTGGTCGGCGGTCGGCGGTCGGTGGCCGGTGGCCGGTGGCCGGTGGCCGGTGGCCGGTGGCCGAAACGTGCCACGGTCCCCGCCCGAAGTGGTGGTGGTGCCGGTCAACTCATCTGCACATCGCCGACGGCTCGTGCAGGCTGGTCTTGCCGGGATGGGGCCGGCCATCCTCAGGGTTCTTCAGGGTCTATCGCGGCGTCGGCCCGGTGCTTCGGCGCCGGGCTCGGCGGCGGCGACGGGGACGAGGCGGATGAGGCCGGACGCTCCGCTAGCGCGGTTCGGCGTCGAACAGCGCGATCTGGCCCGCCCGTGCCGCCCGCGTCCGCTCGTCCTCCGGCGGCGAGCCGTCGTCGCGCCGCCGCATTCCGTCGAGGAGATCGATCAGGAGGGCGGACCGCTCCGGCGTCAGGTGGACCTGGCGGATCAGGGCGATCAGGTGGAGCCGATCGCCCTCGGCCCCGTCCAGCGCCGGTTTCGTCCGGTGCCCCGCCATCGTCAGCAGCTCGTCGATGTCGCCGCCGAGCGCGAACGCGATCTTGCCGACGCTGGCCGGGTCGGGTTGCCGGGTCCGCAGCCAGCGGCTGACGACCGAGGAGTCGACGCCGACCGCCCGAGCGAGGTCGCTGCCGCTCCAGCCCCGGCGCTCCATCTGGCGCTTCATCCAGAGCACGAGCGCGCCGTGTTCCATCGCCATGCGACGCCCCCCTCGGTCCGCGCAACGCGCCCGCCTCTGCGGGTCCGGGCCGCGCCCCCTACGCCTCGAAGACGATGTTCCCGCCGAGGGTCGTCATCTCGCACCGGAGCCCGTGCAGCGCCTCCGGCGCGACCGAGCGCGGGTCGGTGCTCAGCACCGCCAGGTCGGCCAGCTTGCCGGGGGTGATGGTGCCCTTGATCCCCTCCTCGAAGGTGGCGAACGCCCCGTGCAGGGTGAACATCCGCAGCGCCTCCCCGGTCGTGACCGCCTGCCCCGGCCCCATCGTTTCGCCGTCGCGGGTGAGCCGGGTCACGGCCGAGCGGAGGCCCATGAACGGGTCGCAGCCGACCACCGGCACGTCGGACGACCCGACCGCGACGATGCCGCGATCGAACCAGGCCCGGTTCGGGTAGCTCAGGGCGAGCTGCTCCGGGGTGAAGTTGCGGCGGTAGGAATCGCCCAGCTCGTAGACGAAGTTGGGCTGGGGCACCGCCACGATGCCGAGCCGAGCCATCCGGTCGAGGATCGTCGGGGTGCACATCCCGCAGTGCTCGATCCGCCAGCGCAGCGCCTTCGGGTCGGCAACAGGCGCCACCGCAAGCGCGGCCTCGTAGGCGTCGAGGATCATCGCGATGGCCCGGTCGCCGATCGCGTGGGCGGAGAGCTGGAAGCCTGCCCGGTGGGCGCGGGAGAACTTTTCGTCCAGTTCGGCCTGCTCGTAGATGGCGATCCCGCGGTTGCCGGGCTCGCCGGGGTAGGGATCGACCATCGCCGCCGTCCGGCCGCCGCCGGAACCGTCCTGGAACAGCTTGGCCGGGCCGATCCGCAGCCACGCATCGCCGAAGCCCGTCCGGATGCCGAGCTTCTCCAGGGCGTCGAGCGTGTCGTCGATCAGCATCATCGTCGAGACGCGGACGGGCAGATTGCCGGCCAGGGCCAGCTCCTGGTAGGCGGCCAGCTCGTCCGAGGTGCGGATCGCGGCCTCGCCGACGCTGGTGATGCCGAACGCCCGGAACCGCTCCCCCGCCGCCAGCAGGTCCGCCTTGATCTGCGCCCGGGTCGGCTTCGGGATCAGCTCCTGGACCAGACGGATCGCCGTCTCCCGGAGGACGCCGGTCGGCTCGCCGTCGGCGCCGCGGTCGATCTCGCCGCCCGGCGGGTCGGCGGTGGCCGCCGAGACGCCGGCCCGCGCCAGCGCCGCCGAGTTGGCGACGGCGAGGTGGCCGCAGGTCCGGGTGAGGAGCGCCGGCCGACCGCCGGTCGCGGCGTCCAGGTCCTGGCGGGTCGGGTGGCGGCGGATGTCGAGGCGGGTGTCGTCGTAACCGCGGGCCAGCAGCCACTCGCCCGAGCCGTCCGGCGGCCGGTCGGCGGCGGCGCGGAAGGCGTCCTGGATGCCAGCGAGGGAGGCGACCATCGCCGGGCGGGCGTCGATCGTCCGCAACGACTGGCCGAAGGCAATGGGATGGGTGTGGTTGTCGTTGATGCCGGGGATCAGCGCCCGCCCGCCGAGGTCGACGACGCGGGTCCCAGGTCCGATCTCGGCCGCTACCTCCTCTCGACCACCGACCGCCATGATCGTGTCGCCGACGACGGCGACCGCCTCGGCGACGGGTCGATGGTCATCCATCGTCAAGACGGGGCCGTTGGCGAAGACGAGGTCGGCGGGCATGGACATCTCCTCCGTGGTCGAGGCAGCGCGGTGGGCGTTACCGGGATGGTCGAGCAACAGCGGGTCCTGAGCAAGCACCGGCGCCGGCTGCCAGCCCCTGGCGTCCCCGGCCGCACAGCAGGGCTTGAAGCCCCTCCGCTTCGGGACGATCTGGGGCGCTCCCCAGGCACCAAGTCCTGTTCGCCGCCGCCGGTTATGATCGCGCGCCTGGCCGCGCGTCAGGCCAACCATGGCCCATCGGCAAACCGTGGTACAGGAGTTGCTGCCCTATCGCTCCCGCGCCGGAGCGGGTGCAGCCACGGTCGCGAGGAGGCGAACTGCCATGGCGGCGAGGACCGAAGAATTCTACGAAGGTGATCGCGATACGGTGCTCTCGGCCGCCGGCCTCGGCGAAACGATGCAGGAGGTGCTGGCGCGGCGGTGGAGCCGGCGGGGGATGCTCCGGCACGGCACCGGGGCGGCCCTGGTCCTGACGCTGGGGCAGGGTGGACTCCGCTCGGCGGCCGCCCAGGACGCCACCCCGCTCGCCGGGGCAGCGGTCGGCGGGCTCGATTTCGAGCCCATCACCCTCGACGCCGGGGACAACCTCGTCGTCGCGCCCGGCCACACGGCCGTCCCGTTCCTGCGCTGGGGCGACCCGATCATGGCCGACGCGCCGGATTGGGACATCGACGCCCAGTCGGCCACGGCCCAGGAGCGGCAGTTCGGCTACAACTGCGACTGGATCGCCTACTTCCCGCTGCCGCAGGGCTCGGACAGCTCGGACCACGGCCTGCTGGTAGTCAACCACGAGTACACGAACCCGGAGCTGATGTTCCCCGGCTACCTGACCCGCAACCCGGAGTACACCGCCGCGCCCGACTCCGACGACGCGCCGCCCGACGTGCCCGAGTTCTTGATCAACACGAGCCAGGAGATCGTCGACACGGAGCTCGCCGCCCACGGCCTGAGCATCGTCGAGGTCCTCCGCGACGAGTCGGGGCAGTGGGTGGTCGTCCGGGACTCGGCGCTCAACCGCCGGCTGACCGGGACGACGCCGATGGAGATCACTGGCCCGGCGGCCGGCCACGACCTGCTGCAGACGAGCGACGACCCCACCGGCACCCGGGTCCTGGGTACCCTCAACAACTGCGCCGGCGGCACCTCCCCGTGGGGCACAGCGTTGACCGGCGAGGAGAACTCCCAGCAGTACTTCGCCAACTTGGCAGCGCTGCCGGAGGACGACCCGGTGCGGGCCGTCCACGACCGGTTCGGCTACGGGGAGGAAGCCTCGGAGCGGCAATGGGAGCAATTCCACGACCGCTTCGACCTCGCCAAGCAGCCGAACGAGCCGTTCCGCTTCCATTGGATCGTCGAGTTCGACCCCTACGACCCGACCTCGACCCCCAAGAAGCGGACCGCGCTCGGCCGCGTCAAGCACGAGGGGGCGACCACGGCGATCGCGCCGGGCGGCCAAGTGGCCCTCTACTCCGGCGACGACGAGCGGTTCGAGTACGCCTACAAGTTCGTGACGGCGGGCTCCTACGACCCGGCCGACCGGGCCGCCAACCTGGACCTGCTCGACGAGGGCACGCTCTACGTCGCCCGGTTCAACGACGACGGCAGCGGCGACTGGTTGCCGCTCGTCCACGGCGAGGGGCCGCTGACGGAAGAGAACGGCTTCACCTCCCAGGCCGAGGTCCTGGTCAAGACACGGCTCGCCGCCGACGCCCTGGGCGCGACCAAGATGGACCGACCGGAGGACTTCGAGACCAACCCCGTCACCGGCAAGGTCTACCTGGTCTGCACCAACAACAACCAGCGGACGCTGGAGCAGGCCGACGCGGCCAACCCGCGGCCGAACAACCTCGCCGGCCACATCGTCGAGATCACCGAGGACAACGACGACCACGCCGCCACCAGCTTCACCTGGGATCTCTTCATCATCGCCGGCGACGCGACGGACAGCGGCACCTGGTACGGCGGCGTCGACGCCGGGCTGGTCAGCCCGCTGGCGGCGCCGGACAACCTGACCTTCGACAACGACGGCAACATCTGGATCTCGACCGACGGCATGGCGAACAACCTGCCCGGCAACGACGGCCTCTTCGCCGCCCGGACCGAGGGCGAGGAGCGGGGACGGACGCTCCAGTTCTTCAGCACCGTCCCCGGCGCGGAGTGCTCCGGGCCGATCTTCAACCCGGACAACTCCGCCCTCTGGGTTTCGGTCCAGCACCCCGGCGAGGGCGGAACGCTCGACCAGCCGGTCAGCCGCTGGCCGGACGGCGACCAAGCCCCACGCCCGTCGGTGGTCCTGATTACGAGCGAGAACGGCATGGCCCGGATCGGGCGGCGAGGCTAGCAAGCGAAGGGAAGGGGCCGCCTCTCGCGGGATGGGGGCATCCCGGACGCGGGTGGTCCGGGTGGATGTGTCGGGGGGCCTGGCATCCACCCGGATCCCGGACCCCGGTCCGCCGGCGACCCGACTCGGCCAGCCACGGCCGGACTCGGCCCTACGCCGACCCCGCCCGCTCGTAGGCCACCCTCCCCTCGGTGACGGTGTAGTCGACGCGGACGGTGTGCAGCTCTGCCGGTTCGACGGCGAAGAGATCCGTCTCGAAGACCGCCACGTCGCCGAGCATCCCCGGCGCCAGCGTCCCCTTGACCCCCTCCTCGAACGAGGCGTAGGCACCGTTGACCGTGTAGGCCCGCAGGGCATCCTCCAGGCCAACCGCCTCGGCCGGATTGACCGGACGGCCTTGCTGGTCGTGCCGGGTGACCATCGTCTGGAGGCCGGCAACGGCGCTCGTCGGCACCACCGGGGCGTCGGACGAGGCAGCGGCGGGGATGCCGAACCGGGCGAACGAGCGCATCCCGTAGGCTTGGCCGATCCGCCATTCACCGAGGTTGCGGACGTAGGCGTCGCGGAAGTGGTAGAGGAAGCTGGTGCCGGGGATCGGCACCACGCCGAGCTCGGCGATCCGGGCCAGGATGGCGTCGTCGACGATCGAGCAGTGCTCGATCCGGTGGCGGGGAGCCGGCTGGACCGCGGGCCGGGGGGCGGCGGCCTGAGCCTCGGCGTAGGCGTCGAGCACGAGGTCGATCGCGGCGTCGCCGATGGCATGGATGCCGACCTGGAAGCCCGCCGCGTGCGCCCGACGCACCTTCGCCTTCAACTCCTCCGGCGGCATCATCCAGAGCCCGACGTTATCGTCGCTCCCCTCGTAAGGGAGGCGCATCCGCGCGGTCTGGCCGCCGATGGAGCCGTCGGCGAAGAGCTTGGCGGGGCCGATCCGCAGCCAGGCATCGCCGAACCCGGTCCGGATGCCGAGGTCGATCAGGCCGTCCAATGTCTCGTCGAGCATCATCATCAGGTAGGAGCGGACCGGAAGCTCGCCCCGTGCGGCCAGCCGCTGGTAGGCCCGCAGTTCGGTCCCCTCGCGGATGCCCGCCTCGACGGCGCTCGTGACGCCGTTGGCGAGGAAGTCGCGGCCGCCGGCGACGAGGCCGGCCACCATCTCGTCCTCGGTCGGGGCCGGCACGAACGAGCGGACCATGCCGAGCGCCGTCTCGCGGAGGACGCCGGTCGGCTCGCCCGCTTCGTCGCGGTCGAAGAGGCCGCCATCCGGGTCCGGCGTCTCGCGGCTGACGCCCGCCAGCGCCAGCGCCGCCGAGTTGGCGACGCCGATGTGGTGGCACATCCGGATCAGGACGACGGGGTGGTCCGGCGAGACGGCGTCGAGGTCGGCCCGCGTCGGGTGCCGCCCTTCAGCCAGCCGGGCGTCGTCGTAGCCACGGCCGATGACCCACGAGCCGGCCGGCTTCTCGGCGACGGCGCGTTTCACCAGCCCGGCGAGGTCGCCGATCGCGGCGTGCTTCGCTGGCGAGAGGTCGAGGTCGAGCAGGGCGAAGCCGACCGACATCGGGTGGGCGTGGGCGTCGTTCAGGCCCGGGGTCGCGGTCCGGCCCCGGAGGTCGATCGCCGGCGTGCCCGGCGGCACAGAGGCACGAGCCTCCGCGTCGCTGCCGACGGCGACGACGCGGCCGAAGCGGATGGCGACGGCGGTCACCTCCGGTCGGGCCGGGTCCATGGTGCGGACGCGGCCGTTGACGAGCAGCAGATTCCCGGCGGGCATGGAGCGCGGTCCCCTTCGGCAAGCGGTCGGTCCCAGCCAGGGAGTATACGGGGGCGCCCAAGCGCTCGAACCTCCCTACCAGGCCACGACCCTCGTCGGTCGGACCGAGATCGGCTGGGCGTACTCGGCGGCCATCCCCTCGGCCGTCATCCCCATCCGGGCCATCATCGGACCGTACTTCTCGAGGGAGGCCGGGGTGGCGACCGCCGCGCTCTGCTCGGACAGCGGCTCCGCCTCGCCCTCGACGACGACGACACCGCCGCCTCCGTTGGTGCCGTCGAGGGCCAGGGTGACGCGCGCGTTGGCGCGCAGGTTCGTCACCTTTTGGCACCCGGTCGCGGTGAAGACCGTCACCATCTCGCCGTCCCAGAGGAACCAGACCGGTACCAGGTGCGGCAGCCCGTCTGGGCGGGTCGAGCCGAACCAGACGATCGGGTCGGTGCGCAGGCGCTCGGGGGCGTGGGGATTTGGCCGGCGTTCGGCGCGGTCATCGGTTGCCTCCGGTCGTTGTCGGGGTCGGACTGTCGTATCCCCTCCGCCGCCCGAATCGGCGAGCGCGGGTTATGGGGCCGGCTCGTGTCATCCGCCCGAGCCCGGCGGTGGGAAATCGTCGGCGCGACCCCCGAGAGCAACGCCGCGGCCGTTTCCCGGTCGGGATGAGGGCAAACGCGCACGGCCGCGGACGTCGCGAGGATACCGTCCGCCGACAGACCGCCGAAATCGGGGAGACCAGGTCGCCGCGATCGAGCCTAGCCGGGCTCACCGGCCGGGGTCGGCGCTCAGCGGGCGGGAGGGGGAGGGTTGACCGGCGTCGGCCGGACCAGCAGCGCGTCGAGCTCTTCCTGGTCGATCGCGCGCAGGAGCGCCCGGTCGACGCCGGTCAGCGCGAGGACGATGGCGTCGCCATCGGTCGGGGGAACGGTCGCGATCGCGGCCTCGATCTTGGTGCGGAGGAGCCCCGCCCGGCGCCCCTCGACCGCGCCGAGCCGCTCGGCGTATCGGCGCGAGTCGTCGCGGCCGAGCCGGGCGTCGCGGTAGTCCAAGCCGGCCACATCGAATCCCCGCCGTCCGTTGCCTGCGTCTCGCATCCGTCGTTCGACCAGACGGATGCAACCATGCGCCTGTCCGGCGACGAGTTCCATGATACGGCCGTGACTTCGACGTGAAAATGCGAGAATCGCGCGGCTACTGCGGCAGGGTTGGAGGCCAAGTCGGAGTGGCGGATGGCCGTCTGGGTGCGAACGGCCGACGCTCGTACCGGTCCCGATTCAGCAAGATCCTCGGATACCTTGCCACCACGGAGGGCGATCGATGACCCCGCGACAGATGCGTGGACGCAGCGTCTGGCAGGGTGGACGGAGGTGGCGTCGACGGCGCCGCCCGGCCTCACGCCGCCGCCACCGGAGGACCCTCGAGCCATGGCCGACCCGACGCGCCGCTTCTCCGACCGGGTCGCGGACTACGTCCGCTTCCGACCCGGCTACCCGCCGGCGGTCGTCGACCTGCTGATGACCGCCTGCGGCCTCACCCCCGCCTGGGTCGTGGCCGACATCGGCGCCGGCCCCGGCAACCTCTCGCGCCTCTTCCTGGACCACGGCAATCCCGTGGTCGCGGTCGAGCCGAACCGGGAGATGCGCGAGGCGGGCGAACGCCTGCTCGGCGCCCATCCCCGCTTCCGCGCCGTCGCCGGCCGGGCCGAAGCAACCGGGTTGCCGAACCGCAGCGTCGACCTCGTCGTCGCCGGCCAGGCGTTCCACTGGTTCGACCGAGCGGCGGCCAAGGCCGAGTTCGCCCGCATCCTGCAGCCGCCCGGCCGGACCGTCCTCGTCTGGAACGAGCGGCGCACGGGCGGCACCCCGTTCCTGGAGGCGTACGAGTACCTCCTCCTGGCCCACGGCACGGACTACGCGGCGGTTCGCCACCAGGACGCGGCGGACGATGTCGCCATCGCGGCCTTTTTCGCCCCAGCGGGTTTCGAGAAGGCCCGGTTCGACAACCTCCAGACGTTCGACCTGGCTGGCTTGACCGGGCGGCTCCTCTCCTCATCTTACGCGCCAGGGGCAGGACAGCCGGGGCACGCGGCGATGCTCGCCGATCTGGCGGAGATCTTTGCCCGCCACCAGGAGGACGGGCGGATCGCATTCCCCTACGACACGACCGTCTACGTCGGGCGGCTGCTGCCGGAGGGCGCGGGATGATGGCGCTGCGCGGGAGTCGGGACGGGTAGGGTCTCGGGACGACGGCGGCACCGGCACCGGCCGCCCCAGGTCAGCCAGCGCCACACCAGGGGGTCCGAGGCGGTCAGGAGCGCGACCCGGCGAACTGAGGCCGGCGGTCTGGACGCCGCCGCGCCGCGAGCCCTCGTCGATCTGCGGTCGGCGCTGCCGGCGGCGCTCGGAGGGGCTGTTCCTGCTTTCGCTCGGCGGCCGCGTCGCCTTCGCCGTGCCGCGGCCGGCGGCGGCGCGGGTGTTCGCCGTCCTGGCTTCGCTGCTGCCGCTGGCGGCGGTCGCCTCGATCATCGAGCGGATTGCCAACGCGCGCTAGCCGGATGCGGCGGCCGTGGGGCGGAAGCCCGATGCGGCGGCCGGGCCTCGGCCGCCGAAGTTCTTCGTCCCCGACGCGAACCCCGGCCGCCCGACGATCACCCTCGGATCGATCACCCCACCCGCAGCACCAGCTTGCCGTGGACGTGCCCGGCCTGGCTGATCTCGTGGGCACGCCCGGCCTCGGCCAGGGGCAGCACCTCATGCACGGTCGGGCGCAACCGCCCGCGTTCGACCTGACCGACGATCTCGCGGAGCAAGGCTCCGTTGGGCCCGTTCTCGATCCACCGGGCGCGGACCCCGTGCCCCTTCGCTGCGGCCTCGTCCGGAACCTCCGCGGTGGAGACAAGGACACCGCCCGGTCTCAGCACGTCGAACGAGCGGCGGTAGACGTCGCCGCCCACGGGGTCGAGCACGACATCGGCCTCGGCCACCTCGTCCTCGAACGGCCGCGCCCGGTGGTCGATCGCGGTCTCCGCCCCGAGGCCGCGCACGAAGTCGAGGTTGTCGCGACCGGCGGTCGCGATCGCGTGGGCGCCCCGCAGTTTGGCAATGTGCACCGCCGGGTGGCCGACCCCGCCGGCGGCGGCGTGGACGAGGACCGTCTGCCCCGGCCGCAGGTCCGCAGCGTCGACGAGCGCCTGCCAGGCGGTCACCGCGGCCATCGGCACGGCGGCCGCCCTGCATCGCGCTCCTGGACCGGCTGCCGCAGCGGGCGCTGCTCGGGCTCGGCCGGCCGAGCGTCGAGGCGATCGCGGTGGAGGTCGAGGTCGCCGTCGCGTTCATGCTCCGCGCCGCTGCGCACTCCCCGGCGAGGCCGGACGAACCCGGGCGGCGCCCGGATGCCGCGACGACCGCGGACCGTGGAGTCGAGGCGGATACCCCGATACCCGAACGGATCAGCGGGGTTTCGTAGGACCCGTCCAAGCCGCCCCATCCGCGGATCCCGAACCCGGCCCGAGCCGTCATCGGGGTTGGCCCGTCAGCCGGCGAGAACCTCCAGGTCGAGCTGGCGGAGGCGCGCGGGATCGGCGACGAGCTCGATCGCGACGACCCTGCCGTGCGCGACCTCGAAGCGGAACGCGGCGCGGGGTTCCCCGCCCGGCGCCCAGACGGCACCGGCGGCCCCGTCGATCCGTGCCGGCTGCGCGGCCCCGGCCCGTCCCGAGAACGTCTCGGCGACGGCCGCCGCGCCGCGGACCTCCGGCGACAGCGGCGGGGCGCCGCTCCCTCGCCTCGCTGCCGCTGCCTTCACGGCAACGCCGTCCGCACGGAGCACGACCTCCGGATCGAGCACCGCGAGGAGCGCGTCGAAGTCGCCGCCGCGGGCGGCGGCAAGAAAGGCGTCGACGACCGCCCGCTGGCCGCCGACATCGGCGGCGGGCGCCGGGGCGATACCGCGGACCCGGCGGCGGGCGCGACTGGCGAGCTGCCGCGCCGCGGCCGGCGACCGCCCCACGATCGGGGCGATCTCCGCGAAGGGCACCCCGAACGTGTCGTGCAGCACGAAGGCGAGCCGCTCGGCGGGGGCCAGCGCGTCGAGCACCACGAGCAGCGCGGGACCGACCGCGTCGGCCAGCAGCGCCTCCTGCTCGGGATCGCCCCCGCCCGCCTGGCCCCCGAGCGGTTCGGGCAGGTTCGCGTCGAGCGGCGCTTCGCGCCGGGACGAGCGCGACCGCAGCATGTCCAGGCAAACCCGCCCGACAACCGTCGTCAACCAGCCGCCGAGGTTCTCGACGCCGCCCGAATCAGCCCGGCCGAGGCGGAGCCACGCTTCCTGCACCGCGTCGTCCGCCTCGCTCGCCGAGCCGAGCATCCGGTAGGCCACCGCCCGCAGGTGGGTCCGGTGGGCCTCGAACCGTTCTGCCAGCCAGTCGCGTTCGTTCATCGGTCACACACCCCCCTCGCGCTCCGTCATGGCAGTGACGGCCGAGACCCGGCCGATGTGACGAGGGAGAGGAGAACGAGACGCATGCAAGCACGGATGGACAACCCCGGGATGGTCGTCCCCGGCGCGATGTCGGCCATCCTGGCCCTGAAATCGGCCGCGGACCACGGCGGCGTCCCGCCGGCGACGCTCGAGCTCGTCCACCTGCGGGCGAGCCAGATCAACGGCTGCAGCTCCTGCGTCGACGCCGGCACTCGGCACGCCCGGAAGGCGGGCGAATCGGACGAGCGCCTGTTCGCCGTAGCCGCCTGGCGGGACTCCCCCCACTTCACCGCCGCCGAGCGGGCCGCACTGGCGCTCGCCGAGGCGGTCACCCGGCTCGCCGACCGGGAAGACCCGGTGCCGGACGCGGTCTGGGAGGCCGCCGCCCGGCACTACGACGAACCGGCGCTGGCGGCCCTAATCCTCTCGGTCGCGACCACCAACGTCTTCAACCGCCTCAACGTCTCGACCCGGCAGGTGGCGGGCGCCTGGGGCTGAGCGGCGCCCGAGAGATGGCCTGACCCTTCCTCACCCCGCCGGCAGATCGAACCGCACCGTCGTCCCCCGGCCGGGCGCGCTCTCGGCCCGGATCTCGCCGCCGTGGGCCTCGACCAGCCCCCGCGCGATCGCCAGCCCGAGGCCGCTGCCGCCGGAGTCGGCCGACTTCCAGAAGCGGTCGAAGACGTGGGGCAGGTGCTCCGGCGGGATGCCCTGGCCCGTGTCGGCCACCGCGAAGCAGACCGTCTTGCCGGTGCGCCGTGCCTCCAGCCAGACCTTGCCGCCGCGCGGCGTGTGGCGCAGCGCGTTCGCCAGCAGGTTCTCCAGCGTCTGCCGGATTCGGACCGGGTCGAGCGCCATCGGCGGCATCGCTCCCACCGCGGCGGTAAGGGTGATGCCGGCGGCGGCGGCCCGCGGCTCGAAGGCGGTCAGGAGGTCGTCCACCAGCCGCGCGACCTCGGTTGGCTCATTATGGAGGCGGAGGACACCGCTCTCGGCCAGCGAGAGGGTCCGCAAGTCCTCCAGCAGCCGGGTCATCACGGCCGTTTCGTCGAGCAGCGTCTCCAACCGCTCGTCGTCGCGGGGGTAGACGCCGTCGAGCATCCCCTCGACGTTGCCGCGGACAACCGAGAGGGGCGTCCGCAGCTCGTGGGCGACGTCGGCAAAGAGCGCCCGCCGCTGCTGCGCGTCGACCTCGAGGCGGGAGGCCATCGCGTTGAAGGAACGGGCGAGACCGGCGACCTCGCCCTTGGCCGGCACCGGCACCCGGGCGGCGTAGTCGCCCTCGGCGACGCGGTCGGCGGCGTCCATCACGTCGCCGAGGGCGGCGGCGGTCCGGCGCAGCCCCTGGCCCATCACGACCAGGGCGCCGATCAGCACCAGGATCAGGAGGAAGCCAAGGGGAGGGCCGCCCTCTTCGGCCAGGGCACCGATCGCCCCGGCGACCATCATCAGGCCGACGACGACGCCGAAGAAGCAACCGACCCGGCGGAGGAAGCCGCGCTTCGGGTCGGGTGGCTTCGGCGGCGGCCACGGCTCGCCCTCCGGCCACCACGGCGGCGGTCCCTGCCGCCGCCGCCAGTGGGGTCGCCCGCCGTGGCCGCGCCCGCCGCCGTGCGGCCGCGGGTGGGCCGGGACCAGGTGCGCCGAGGCCGGGTGGCCGAGGTGCGTTGCCAGCGCGGGGAGCGTCGGCGGCTCGGCCACCACCGGGGGACGGGGCGCGGGCGGCGCGCCTGTCGCCGTCAGGGGATCGGGCATGGGCGGCGCTTCGGGAGGGCGAACGGGCGGCGTCGCCGGGCGGTGCGGGTTCATGGCCCGCCCTCGGCGAACCGGTAGCCGACGCCGTAGACCGTCTGCACGTAGCGGGGCGGCCCCTCGTCCGGCTCGATCTTGCGGCGGATGTTCTTGACGTGGGCGTCGATCGCCCGCTCGTAGCTCTCGAATGCGACGCCGTGCAGCGTGTCGAGCAACTGGCCGCGGGTGAAGACCCGCCCCGGCTCCTTCGCCAGCGTCAGCAGAACCCGGAACTCGCTCGGCGTGAGCTCGACCGACCGGCCGTCGACCGTCACGTGCATCCGCGGCACATCGATCTCCAGGTCGCCGACGCGGATCCGCTCGTCCGGCGCCTCGCGCGCCTCCAGGCGGCGGAAGAGGGCGCGAACGCGGGCGGTCAGCTCGCGCGGGCTGAAGGGCTTGGTCACGTAGTCGTCGGCGCCGAGCTCCAACCCGACGATCCGGTCCGTCTCCTCACCGCGGGCGGTAACGACGATGACCGGCACGGGGGAGGCGCGACGCAGCTCGCGCAGCACGTCGAGGCCGTCGCGGCCGGGCAGGCCGAGGTCGAGCACGACCAAGTCCGGCCGCCGGGCGCGGGCCTTCTCGAGCGCAACCTCGCCGTCGGCCGCGACCTCGACGCCGAAGCCGGCGGCGTGGAGGTAGTCGCGGACGATGGTGGCGATCTGGGCGTCGTCCTCGACGACGAGGATCTGCTTCATCGGGGTCGATCCTCCTCGCGGCCGGCGCTCATTCGCCGCCGCGAGCGTTCGAATCCTTGATCACGATCGCGATCACGTTCACGTTCGGGAGTTGCGAGGCATCCTGCGCCCGGCGGACGACCGCGCGGGACTGACCGGGGGAAGGGATGGGGACCGGTCCGTCCGTGGCTGGGGGGCACGCGGCCCTCCGCCGGGCGCAGGATGACACGTGGGGGACGGGAGTGACGGGGTCTTCGGGTGTTGGGGTGATTGGGCACGGTCACGCAAGCGCCCGAACGTCCTCGGGAACCCCGTACCTCCATCACCCGATCGCCCAACGACCCCGTCACCCCCGCTACCCCGCCTCGCCGACCGTGCGGCGATACTCGGGGGCGGTCGCCTCCGGCGTCGCGGTCGGCATCGCCGGAGGCTCGACCGGCGGCGTCGTGGGCGGCGGGGACGCCATCGGCGCTTGGGGCGCGGCGCTCGCAATCGGCGGGGCCGGCGGGGCCGGCACCTGGCCGGCGACGGTCACCGGGATCCGAACCTCGGCCTGTCGCGGCCGCGGCTGCGGTTGCGGCTGCGCGCTCCAAGCCGGGGATACCGGCGACGCGGGCGAGGCGGCGGCCTGGCTCGGCGCCGAGGTCGGGGTCGGGGTCGGGGGAACGGCAGGAGGAGCAGGAGGTGTCGGCGACCAAGCAGGCGGCACCACCGATTTGCCGTAGCCATTCGGGCCGGACGGACGGTTGCCGTCGCCGCCGCCCCACCACCCCTTGCGGAGGCCGACGAAGGCGACGATGGCGGCAATGAAGAGCCACGGGCCGAACGAGAAGCCGTGATCGAACTCCCGCCAGCGTCCCTCGCCGCCCTGGCGGGCGAGCATGAGGCCCATCCGCACCCCGTCGTGGTAGGCATTGTCCAGCAGCGCCCACCCGAGGAGGACGGCGCCTCCGCCAATGGCGAGCCCCTTGCCATCCAGGTTCCG
>CADCWF010000354.1 GCA_902806345.1 uncultured Thermomicrobiales bacterium | reverse complement strand
GGCGCCGCCGACCTCGAGGCCGGCGGCGGTCGCCAGCCCGACCGCGTGGCCGGCCGCCGCCAGGACGCCGGCGATCGCCCGGCCGGCCGCGGCCGCGCCGGGGCCGACGACGGCGACGAGCGGGACCCGGCTGGGGCTGCCCGGCGGGAAGAGCAGGTCGACGATCGCCCCGGCGACGTCGCGCGGCCGCCCCTCCGCCGGGTACAGGTGGAACACGACATCGGGATCGGAGTTGACCTCGACGATGGCGCCGGGGGCCTCCCGCGCGGGCCGGGCGATGTCGGGGACGACGTAGTCGACCCCGGCGATGTCGAGGCCGACCACCAGCGCCGCCTGCCGCGCGACCTCGGCGTGGTCCGGGTGGGTCTCGTCGGTCCGGTCGATCGACGTCCCCCCCTGGTGCATGTTCGCGGCCAGCTTGACCGGGACCACCCGGCCGGCCGCCGGGACGTCGGCGAGCGCGAGCCCCTGCCGGGCGAGGGCCTCCGTCATCTGGGGGTTGACCGAGATCCGCTCCAAGCCGCCGCCGGGGCCGCGCCGGGGGTCCGTGTTGGCGAGCGCGACGAGCTGCTCGACGGTGCGCTCGCCGTCGCCGACGACGCGCGCCGGCACCCGCTCGGTGACGGCGGCGACCCGGCCGCCGACGACCAGGACCCGGTAGTCCCGGCCCGCCACGAAGCGCTCGACGACGACCTCGCCGGCCTTCGCCTCCCGGGCGGCGAGGGGGAAGGCCGCCCGGACCGCCGCCTCGGTGCCGAGGTCGAGGCACACCCCCCGGCCGAGGTTGCCGTCGCGCGGCTTGAGGACGACCGGGTAGCCGAGGCTGCCGGCGGCCCGCACCGCGGCGCCGGCGGTGCGGGCCGCGGTACTGCCCGGCTCGGGCAACCCGGCCTCGCGGAGCATGAGGCTGGTCGTCGCCTTGTCGCCCGCGAACCTGGCGCCGAGGCTGGCGGTCGCCGACGTGATCAGCTTCCCGAGGCGTCGTTGGTGCACGCCGTCGCCGAGCTGGACGAGCAAGGGGGCCCGGTTGAGGCGCCGGACCGGGATGCCGCGCCGTTCGGCCTCGGCGACGACCGCGGCGGTCGACCGGCCGTAGGCCCGGCGCTGGGCGGGCTTGACGACGTCCTCCTCGAGGCGGCGGGCGAAGTCGAACCCCGGCTCGGGGTCGGCGGCCAGGTGGTTGAGGAGGCGGACCGCCAGCTCCCCCGCGGCCAGGCCGACGGCCTCCTGCCGGTACTGGTAGGCGACGTCGTAGACGCCCGGCTCGTCGCCCGCGCGCGCCTCGCCGTGGGCGACCGGGTCGCCGGCCAGGGTCTGCAGCTCGAGGGCGACCAGCGCGAGGACGCGGCCGAGGCAGCTGCTGGTCTCGCAGGTGGAGACCGGGAGCGACGGGAGCAGCTCGGCGAGGCGCTCGCCGAGGCCGGGGAGGGCGCGGCTCGCCCCCCCCGCCAGGGCGCCGGTGTCGACGACGAGGCGGACGGCCGGCACCGGCGCCCAGAGGCTCGGCCCCGGGAAGACCTCGGTCTGGCGAACGCTGAGCATGCTTGGGTCCCTCATCCTGTAGCACCGATCGGGTCCCGGTCCCCGGCCCCCACGATGATCTACGGCCCTGCCCTGGGGGTGGTCCGATGGTGCCACAGCAGGGACCCGCTGGTGCCGTTACGACAGGCGACCCGCTTTACCACGCCGGTTAGTGGCCCGTCAATGCGCATTCGCGGTCGCCGCGGCCGCCGTTCTCAGCCCCGGAGCGGCTGCGCCGCCGCTGGACAACCGACCGCGAATGACGCTTGCCGCACCACTCGTCGCCTCTGGGTCGCTCGGGTGGGACGTGCCCCCCAGCTCCCAACGGCCGACGATTGGCCGAGAGATACCGATCCGCCAACCCAGCGGCACCCTGCCGGCCCCGCCGGTACGTCATCGGGCGATCCCACGTTGCCGGGGACGGGCGGGGGAGCTGCCTCGTCCGCCTTCCCCGCGCCCCGGGACGGCGGCCGGGGCGCGGTTAGCGACGGCGCGGGCGGGTGCTGCAGGCGACCTCGACGACGGTGCTCACGCCGCCCGCCGGGCTGCCGAAGAGGCCCTGCCGAAGGCCAGCCACCCGTTCCGGGAGTCGGCCTGCTGCGCCACCAGGCGCAGCGTCCGGCGGCCGGTGCCGAGGGAGCCGATCAGTCGCGGCGAGTCGCCGGGGCGCAGCTTGCACCCGGCGAGCACGTGGTGCTCCCCCGCGTGGTCGAGCCGGCCGTCCCGGAGCAACCCGCGGGCGCCGGCCAGCGCCTCCTCGAAGCGGTCGACGCGGCGGTCGAAGGGGTAGCCGAAGGCGTGGCGCTCGGCCGCGGAATCGCCGGCCCCAGCCCCAGGATCAACGGGCCGCCGCTGATCTTGTCGTCGGCGTCGGCCATCTTGGCCAGCAGCACCGGGTTGCGGTAGCCGGTGCAGGCGACCAGGGTGCCGAGCTCAGCCGTGGTCGTGGCGGCGGCGAGGGCCGCGGGGACAACCCACCCTCCCAACACATGCACGACCCAGCCATGTTGTCTAAGCGATAGAAGCCAGGACGCTCGTCCGGCGGTGGGACTATCGCAACGGCTTGTCTTTTGCTAAGGTTGGAATCGTTGGGCACGACGGCTCAGGTCGTGTCACATCGAGTTGGGGGGGGTCGAGCACATGGATCCGAGGCGTTTCGATGCGTTGACCAGGGGGCTGGCGTCGACGTCCGACCGGCGGCGGGCGGTGCGGACGGCGGTGGCC
Organism: uncultured Thermomicrobiales bacterium; assembly: GCA_902806345.1. Taxonomy (GTDB): domain Bacteria; phylum Chloroflexota; class Chloroflexia; order Thermomicrobiales; family UBA6265; genus CADCWF01. The sequence goes on along the minus strand of CADCWF010000354.1, from coordinate 13,055 downwards.
GGCCTGCTGTCCGGCGCGGCCGCCGCGCGCGGGCTGACCGGGGCCGGGGCCACCAAGAAGCAGACCTGCCGCCGCGAGGCGTGCGAGCCCGGCGCGGCGGGCGACGGGTTCTGCCAGAAGCTCGGGGGCAAGACCTGCGTCTGCCTGCCGCCGGAGGCCGGCGCCGAGACCGGCAAGCCGCCGAAGGGCACCTGCGGGACCCGGGGGGGCCCGGTCACCTGCCTGGCCGAGGCCTGCACGACCGACGCGGACTGCGCCCAGGGGGTGCCCAACTGCACCTGCCAGACGAACGGCAAGTGCGGTGAGGTCTGCGAGCCGCTGAGCTGCGCGGAGATCGGGGCCGAGTGCGGGGTGCAGCCGGACGGCTGCGACGGCACCGTCGACTGCGGGCCGTGCCGCCGGGGCGAGTGCGACAACGGGATCTGCCGGGGCGTCTGCGTCCCGGACACGCGGGAGGAGGCCTGCGCCGGCCTGGAGTGCGGCACGGCCGGGGACGGCTGCGGCGGCGAATACGGCTGCGGCAAGTGTCCGCGGGGCGAGCGGTGCCTCGGCAACCGCTGCGAGGCCCCGAAGCCGCCCGACCGGTGCCCGGGTCACGGCCTCGCCGGGACCCCGTGCGACGGGCGCTGCAAGTGCCAGGGCGGCCGGCGCTGCCGCAACGGCCGCTGCTGCGAGCCGGTCGGGGACGGGTCGGTGCACTGCAACAGCGACGCCGACTGCTGCCCGGGGCTGACCTGCGCGCGCAAGGCCGGCGGGCGGCACAAGACCTGCCTGCGCAAGCCGATCGGCCGGGCCGCCATCCCGGCGGCGGACATCACGGCCTGGTAGCCGGTCCCGGTCGCGCCCGCGGGGGTCGTCGTGACGACGGCCCCCGCGGCGCGTCCCCGGGGCCCGACGGCGCCGGGGGCGCCCCGCGCCCCGAGGCGTCGCCCGGGTGGGCAAGGGGCGGTGCGCTGGGGCACGACCCCAGCGCGTCGGTGTGCATCCGGTTCTGGTATCATTCGGGCGGCCTGGGGCTGCCGCGTACCGTTCCAAACAGCGTAGAAGGTGGGGGAAGCTCGTCGTGATTGCAGTGGCGCGTGTCGTATTCGTGTCGGTCGCGATCCTGCTGTTTGTGGCGGCGGGGTTGGGGGGGGTGATCGGCGCCGGTCCGGGGCTGTACCCCGACCTGCGAACCCAGCGGCCGAGCAACCTCTTCTTCGACGATCTCGCCGACGGCACCCGCGTCCTGCGCTTCAACAACACCGTCTGGAACGCCGGCCCGGGGCGGCTCGAGATGGAGGGCAACCCGAACCCCCAAGGCCCGGGCCAACCGGTCTACCAGAACCTCTACGACAAGCGCGGCAACCAGGTGGGCCGAGACCGGGTGAACAGCGACTTCGTCTACCACCCGACCCATGATCACTTCCACTTCGCCGACTTCGCCAGCTACCGCCTGCTCAAGCAGGACAAGCGCGGGGGCTACCAGCCGGCAGCCAAGCAGCAGCGGTTCGGGGACAAGACCGGCTTCTGCATCATGGATACGAAGCCCATCAATAGCCCTGCCCAGGCGACGTACTTCGCGTGTGCGCGGGAGGTCCAGGGGCTGTCCGTTGGCTGGGCGGATGTCTACGACTACACCCTGGACGACCAGTGGGTGGCACTGCGGGGTGGCGGCTTGAAGGACGGGGAGTACGCCTTGGAGTCGACCGCCGACCCGACAAACAAGCTCGACGAGGGGGGGGCCGACGACAACAACGCCGCGACCACCTACTTCACCGTCCGCGGCGGCCAGCTCACCGACCTGCGGGCCCGGCCGTAACGGCCCCGCCCAGGCCACGCCAAGGGAGGAAGGATGCCTCGCCGGTTCGCCCTCGTTGCCCTCGTCGCCCTCGTCGCCCTCGTCGCCCTTGCTCCCACCGCCTCGCCCGTGCCCGCCGCCCCCCGCGCGAAGCAGACCTACCTCGTCCTCCTCGACGAGTCGGGGGTCGGCGCCGCCCAGGCCGGGCTGGCCGCCGCGGAGCTCGCGCGGGGCCACCGCCTGGAGGTCACCAACGTCTACGAGACCGTCGTCCGGGGCTTCGCCGCGCGCATCCCGGACGACGAGCTTGCCGACCTGCGGCGCGATCCTCGCGTCGCCCGCATCGAGCCCGACTACCCGGTCCGGGCCGCGGCCGAGCGCCTGCCGACTGGCGTCGACCGGATCGGGGCGGACACGCGCGGCGAGGGGCAGCCGCCGACCCGGGCGGGCAAGGCGGTGGCGATCGTCGACACCGGGATCGTCCCCGACCACCCCGACCTCAACGTCGCCGGCGGCTACAACTGCACGAGCCGGGATCGCGGGGATTGGGCGGACGAGAACGGCCACGGCACCCACGTCGCGGGCATCGTCGGCGCCGAGAACAACGGCAAGGGCGTCGTCGGCGTCGCCCCGGGCACCCCGCTCTACGCCGTCAAGGTCCTCGACGAGAAGGGGCGGGGAAGCTTCAGCCAGGTCCTCTGCGGCCTGGACTGGACGGCGCGGCAGGGGATCACCATCGCCAATGTGAGCCTGAGCGGCCTGCAGGCCCCGGAAAGCTCCACCGTGTGCGCGAGCAGCATCCTGCACCAGGGTGTGTGCAACGCCACCGACCGGGGGGTGAGCATCGTGGCCGCCGCCGGCAACAACGGGGGGGACGCCCTCGAGGTCGCCCCCGCCCGGTACTCCCGGGTGATCGCCGTCTCGGCCCTGGCCGACTCCGACGGCTGCGCCGGGGGTCGGGGGCCGGCGACGGCGGACGGCCCCGACGACACGCTGGCCGATTTCAGCAACTACGGGCCGGCCGTCGACGTGGCCGCGCCGGGGGTCCGCATCACGTCGACCTGGAAGAACGGCCGCTACAAGAAGCTCAGCGGGACGAGCATGGCGGCGCCGCACGTGGCCGGGGCGCTCGCCCTCGGCTGGAACTGGCGAGAGGATCCGGGCCCGGCGGGCGACCCGGACGGAGTCGCGGAGGGGATCCTCCGGCTGGGCGGGAACACGGCCTGTTGAGGGTCGGGATCGAGCGGCGGGTGGCACGGTCGTCCCGGCTTCCTGGGCCGAGGCCGAGGCCGGCGGCAATCCGGAATGGCTGGCACGGCGTAAACTACGTGCGGAGGGACCCGACCACATCCGGTGCCTTCCTCGAGGACCCCCCTCGTTCCTGCACGAACCCGGCCTTTGTGGCCGGGTTCGTGCTTTGGGGCGTCGCGGGAACGCCCATTCCTGTGACGCCGACGCGCGGACGTGGAACGGTTCGGGCGGGCCGAGGAGGGGTGGCTGCCCGGCTTCCGAGCGCTGCCCAACGGGATCCCCTCGCACGGCACCTTCGGCCGAGTCTGCGCCGCCCTCGACCTGGCAACCTTCGCGGCCTGCTTCCTGGCAGGGATCCGGGGCGCGCAAGGCGCTGTGCCGTGCTCACGGCCGTGCCAATAGCCGGGCCCCGCTGTCCCTGGTCGGCCCCGGCGCGCGAGCGGAGGCCGGTCGTTGGCCGGGTCGCCGTGGACGACGGGTCGAACGGGGTCGCGGTCATCCCGGCGCCGTTCGGGATGACCGCCCCGGAGGGAGCGGCCGCGATCGCCGGCCGGGTCGTGGAGCAGGAGTCCGGCGACGAGCCGGTGCTGAGGGGCCACCAGCCCGCACTCCACGGGCCGGTGGCGGACCACTTCGGGGTCCTGGCGGCGGCCGGCCGGGGCAGGCCGGCCCGCGTCGAGCACTCCACCGCCGGCAAGGGCCACGGACGGGTCGAGGCGCGGCGGTCGCGGGCGACCGAGAGCCCGGTCGGCCCGCCTCGCCTGGCGCGATCCCGAGCGGGCGTGGCTGGGGCGGCGATCGCGGGCGGCCGCCGGCGTTGCCGGGTGACCGGGGGCGCAGTGGGTCCGTTCGTGGTACGCTCCAATGCTTGTCCGTCCGTGACACGCAGTGGCCGCCCGCGCCGTGAGGGGCCGGGTGGGCATCCGCCGATTGCCCCGGCCGCGCCCGCTTCACGCGCTCGGGAGAGGGAAGGGCTGAACGATGCGCCGCCTCATGGTGTTCTTGCTGCTCGCCGCATTGGCCGTCGCCGTCCCGCTCGGCGTCGCCCGCGGCAGCACCGTCAGCTCGTACTGCGTCGGCTCGCCGGAGCTGCAGTTCCTGGCGCTGATCAACGACTACCGGGCTTCCAAGGGCCTCGGCAAGCTGGCCCCGGGCCAACAGATCGGGGCCGCCGCCCAGCACCACAGCAGGGACATGGGATCGCGCAACTATTTCAGCCACACCACGCTGGGGACGAGCAACGGCATGACGGAGCGGATGCGCGCCCACGGCTACCCGGCCGACACGACCTGGCGGGGGGAGAACATCGCCGCGGGCTACGGCGACGCGAGCAAGGTCTTCGAGCAGTGGAAGAACAGCTCCGGCCACAACGCCAACATGCTCAACGCGAAGGCCAAGGCGATCGGCATCGACCGGGCATCCTACGCCGACTCCAGGTATCGGTACTACTGGACCGCCGACTTCGGCGGCGTCCTCGATAGCAAGGCCGCCATCCCCTGCTAGGACCGTCCGGGCGCACCGGGTCACCGCGCCCCTGTCCGTCCGGGCGCGGACAGGGCATCGGCAGGCCCACGTCACCAGCCCGCCCCTGCCGTTGTCGACGGCCGATGATCAGACGTGGCGTCCCGTGTCCAGCTCGACCGCGGTGGTGTTGAGGCAGACGCAGCCAGGATCCGGGTCGGCCCGCCCGAAGGGGAGGCGAGGATTAGCCATGGAGCAGGCCAGCGGCGATGCCATCCTCGAGGCCCTCGGCGGCAACGTCGGCCTCGTTATCGACCTGTTCTGGATCAGCCCGCGGGTAATCCCGCTGAACGAGAAGCTGGTCCGCGGCCTCCAGCTGCCGGACGGCTGGACGGCGCACCACGTCGAGGGGTTCGGCAACGGCGTCGAGCTGACGATGGTGTCCCTGCCCGACGAAGCGGTGGCCGCGCTGCGGGCCGGCGAGTCCGAGGGCGTCGCGTGGAAGCCGGTCCGCGTCGCGCACCTTTCAGCTCCCCGGGGAAGGGCGGCGAGCGGGCGCGTGCGGGCGTGGCGGCTCGACCGGGCGGCGGTCCGGTCGGGGCCGCACCCGGACTATCAGGGGACCACGCTCGCCATCTGGGGGGAGCGAAAGGGCGGACGGCAGCCCGTCGTTGCCATCTGCGAGGACACGCCGGGGAACCGGACCAGCCTCCCCCGCCTGGTCGGTGGCCTTCCCACGACGCTGGTCTCGGTTTGGGGCGAGGGCGGCTCGCCCGCCCGTTGGGTCGACATCCCGGGCGGAGAGGCCCTCGCCTGGGAGTTGGGGCGTAAGGGGCTGGGTCCCCTCATCGCCGACGTGCCGGCGTAGATCACCCCCCGAGCGGGTGCCCAAAGCAGGGGGCGTCTGGGGGCACGGGGTGAGCCCGCTCCTGGGGGTGCCGATGCGCCTGGGCCGGCGGACGCTGGGTGGTGCTCGGAAGCCGGGGCGGCGTCCCGTTCGCGCCGGGTTCGGACCAGGGGGCGTTCGTCCGGGCGCTGGCAAACCAGGCGGCCCTCGTGTTGGAGATCGCCCGGTTGCGGGGCCCCCGGTGGCAGGCGAGGCGCAATCGCTGCAATCGGCGGCCGCCCCGCCCCTCCGGACCGGCATCGACCCCAGGACCGTGACCGACCGGGGGGAGGCTCCCGACCCGCCCGGCGGGATCCCCGAGGGTGCCAACTCCGCGGGTCGGCCGGTCTACGGCCCCCCAGGGGGGAGGGTTCTACGGTTGCCCCGGGCCGGATCTTGGTACGCGCAGCGGGTGACCGCGTGGCCAAGCGCGGGCCGATCGGCTCCTCGCTCGGGGAACAGCCCGTCCGCTCGCCGTTGACTTTGGCATCGTGAGCGCTAGGATTGGCTAAGGTTCGACGGATTTCGGCTGGGTAGGAACCTCCCGGCGGCCCGGGCTAGCCCCTCGATCCTCCAGCCCCCCCCTCGGCGGCGGGTCCGGGGGCTAGCCCGGGCCGCCGCCGGAGCCTTTTCTGCGAGCGCGCCGACGGACCCACGGGCGGCCGTGGATTGGCGCGAAACCCGCCCCGTTGGCGCGCTGGGCGCCGCGCCTGGCGCTCCCGAGGCCGCCGACCGTCCGCCGAATCGGGACCCAAGGCCCGCCCAGGCGGAATCCGGGCGCTCGGTCGTGCCCCGTTCCCGGTCTGACTAGCAACCCAGGACCGGAGACGGGCGCGGGGCAAACCCCCGCGACTCGCCCGGACGTTGTTCGGTCAAGAACGGATAGTCGGGCCCGCGAACGTACGTCCTTTTCTCCCCGGCGGGCATGTCCGCAACGACCGTGGCCCCCGACCGGATCGGCCGCCCAAAGACCGCTCGGGCTGGCGATATTCCTCGGTGGTCCGAGACGAGGACGCCCACGCGCCGAGGACCCGGGAGGCGGCCCCTCCGTCGGGTTGACGCCGTGGCGTCGACGCCCAGCGGGCGTCGCAGGGGTCAGTCAAGTTGACAAACGAGTCTGCGGCTGATAGATTCCGCCGCCAGGTTCTCAGCCGAAGGGTTTCTGGGCGCGCGGCCGCTCGGTTGCGCGGTACGTCGCGGTTCGCGGGGTAAAGCGATGAAGGTGCAGGAGATCGCCCGAAGGTCCCGGACGATCGGTTGGTCGGGGGCGTACGGCCTGCTCGCGGGCCTGCTCCTGGTCCCGGCCCTAGTGCTGGGCCCGAGCGCGGTCGACGGCGCGGCGGCCGAGCGCCGGGGCGGCGGCGTCGAGGCCGAGGACTTCGCCGCGCGAACGTTCCGGGGGACGATCGTCATCGGCGACGCCGCGCCGGCGAGTCCCTACGGATCGACCGTCACCGTCTCCGGGCTGCGGGGCCGGGTCCGCGACGTCAACGTCATCCTCAACGACTTCAGCCACCAGAACCCCGAGGACGTGGCCGTGATGCTGGCCACCCGGGGTCGGGCGGCGACGCTGATGCGAGCCGTCGGCGGCGGGACCGATGTCGAGAACGCCAACATCCTCCTCGACGAGGAGTCCGAGCGGCCGTTGCCGGACGACGGCCCGCTGGCAGGCGGCCTCGCCTACCGACCGGCGGTTGGTGATCCGGAAGGTGAGAAGGAGTATCCCTTCTACGCGGAGGAGCCGTTCGGCGGGGAGGCCCCGGACCCGAACTACGATGAGCCAGATGAAGAAGAGGATTACGCGCCGCTGTCGTTCTTCGACGGGCTGACCGCCAACGGCGACTGGACGCTCTGGGTCCGCGACGACGTGGCCAATAACTTGGGCGGATCCACGAGCGGGTGGACGCTGGAGATCGTCACCGACGTCCCCGCCGGGGAGTTCATCGCCCGCGACCGGTACCGGATCGTGCAGGGGCAGGTGCTGACGGTCGGCGCCGAGCAGGGCGTGCTCCGGAAGGTCGACGAGCGGGGCGACCTCGAGTTCGCCGCCCGGCTGGTCGCGCGGCCCACCAAGGGCAAGGTGCGCCTGAACGCCGACGGCAGCTTCACCTACACGCCCGACGCCGGCGCCCTGAGGAAGGACGCGTTCACCTACCGGATCGAGGACGAGTTCGGCTCCTCGATCGCGGGGACCGGCAGGGTCGTGATCCGGATCGGGCGCCCCTAGGCCGACGCCGGCCGCCGACCCCGCTCCTGGGCGTCGACGGGATCGCCGGCGGTGCCGACCGGCCCCCGACACCGGGCGGACGGATGCGGGCGCGGGTTGCGGCATGGCCGGTCCGGGGAGAACGCGAGGGCGCTCAGAGAGGCGCCCTCGCGCCTTCCTGTCGTGCCCTGGCCGGCTCAGGCGACCGGCGTTGCTCCGGCAAGGCGGCAGGGGCGGGACCCATCACGACTTCCACCCGGCCGCCGGCGGTCGCGAACCGGCGGCGCCAGAACGCCCCGAGGTCCCGGTCGCCGGTGGCCTTGAAGGCGGACCGCAGGTCGCCCGGGACGGCGACCAGGCCAAGCTCGGCGTACGGGTAGGGGCCGAACGGCCGCGAGTAGGCCACCAGCGACCGCGCGCTCCACACCAGGACCTGCTCGCCTCCGAACGCATCCTGCCGGTCGTGGTACGACGTGACCGCGGCGCCGCCGACCTCGGTGCGAACAACGGCGAGCTCGGGATCTGCCACGACGACGAAACCGCGGGCCGGCCCGCCGACGGACCGCCGCCCCTGCTGGTATCCGTCCACCCCCGCCCTCCACTTCGACACCCATCGCGACGAGCACCAGGTCGCCGGGGTCGGTGAGGGGAACGTCGAAGAGCTCGGCTTCCGAGAACGCCGGGTTGCTCCTGGCTGCTGGCGGGTCGGTCTCCCACCCCGAGGTGGGACGGGAGGCGCAGCAGGACGAGGTCGCCGCCCCCGGCGTCGGAGGGGACCACCGGGGTGCCGGTGGGGACCGAGTGGAGCGGCGGCGGCTCGGGCGCGACCGGGTCACCGTCCACCGCGACGTCCCGGGCGACCATCCGGCCCTCGGCGTACGGGCGCAGGTTGGGGTAGGGCCGGAGGTACAGGCCGTCCAGGAGGTCGCCCGTACCTTTGACGAAGCTCAGCTCTTCCGTCCCCGCGATCGTCGCCTGCCACGCCTCCGCCGACGCGGGGGTGGCCAGGGGCGAGCTGGGCGGGTGGAGCGTGGCCTCGATGGTGTAGCGCGAGAGCCTTCGGGAGGTCGCCGCCGTGACCTCGTACCCGTCCCGCGGTTCGGCGACCCCGCATCGGAATGCCGGCAATGGTGGACGACCGTCGATCCGACCGACTCGCCGCGCGACGGCGGTCCGGTCGAAACGGCTGCCCGACCTCATCGCTGGGGCGTCGTTTACCCTGCGCGGGAATGGATCGCCCCGACGGGCATTCGACGCCCCGCGTGTCCACCAGACGGGGCTCGTGCACCGGAGAGACGCTCGACTGGGCGACGACGATTGACCGAGCGGTCGACACCTGCGTGCCGAGTCGCGGGGAAGTTCGTGGCGTAAGGACGAACGGGGTCGCAGGCGGTTCAACCGAGGGGCTACCAGATGGCGTTGCTCGAGATTACCGAGCTGCAGAGCGCAAGACCCGATCGTGACATCGTCCGGGCGTTTGGCATCGACCATCCCCCGGTCGGAGCCGAAACGGACGCCGACCGATTCCTGTTGGACGGCTGGGTACTCGGTCAGCGTCGACCGGCCGTGGCCATCGAGGTGCGCCACGGCGCCACGCTCGTGGCCCGGATCGCGGTCGAGCAGCCTCGCCCGGACGTGGCGGCAGACCACCTGGGTGCGCTCGAATCGTGCGGTTTTCGGGGCTCGGTCTCCCTCGTCGGGCTGGGGCCGGATGTCAAACTCGATGTCCGCGCCATCCTCGACGGCGGGGAGAGCGCGTCGTTGGCGATGGTTCGCTGCCGCCGGCTGTTGCTCGGCGACGACGCCCCCGACCGCCGGTTCCAGGAAGCGGCGGACGATGGCGAATGGCCGAAGCTCCATCTGGACCGGCCGGACGAGGGCGCCGACCTGGCGGTGGGCGGGGTCGTGACGGGGTGGGCCTTCAGCCCGGTCGGTATCCGCGCCGTCTCGCTCTGGCTGGACGGGGCGCCGCTCGGGGCGGCGGCCTACGGCCTCGCGCGGGAGGACCTAGAGCGGGAGCAGCCGGGCTGGCCGGCCGCCCCCCGCGCCGGGTTCCGCTTCCCGCTGGAGGCGCTCCCCGCGGGCGCCGCGGTCGGGGCGGCGGCCGCCCTCGAGGTCGTCGCCGAGGACTGGCTGGGGCGGCGGGCGGCCGTCCCCCGCGCCGTCCGCCTCGCCGCATCGGCCCGCCTCCCCGCCGCCGGTTCCTTGGACCAGCCGGAGGAGCGCGGCAAGCGGGACGTCCTCCGGGACGCCGGGTGGGCCGGCCACCTCGTCGTCCACGGCTGGGCCGTCGATCCCGCCGGGGTCGACACGGTCGAGGTCCTGATCGACGACCGGGTCGCGGCGACGGCGGAGTACGGCCTGCCCCGCGAGGACGTCGACGCCCTCCGCCCGGGTTATCGCCGTCTCGGGCTCACCGGCCGTTCCGGCTGGCTGGCGGTGATCCCCACCGGGGACGTGGCGCCGGGTCAGCACGCGGTGACGGCGGTCTTGAAGGGCGGCTCCGGCGACCTCGTGCTCGGTCAGAGCCGCGTGACGATCCGGCCTGAGAGCGTCCGCGCCGACCGGGACCGGCAACGGAGGCTGGACGCCCTCCTGCGGTGCCCGCGGTGTCGGGGCGGGTTCGTCCGGGGTGACGACCGGCTCGTCTGCCGGGGGTGCGGCCTGCGGATCCCGACCAGCGAGTACGGCACCCTGCTCTTCGACGAGACGTACGCCGGGCTCGACTGGCGCAAATCCGTCTCGACCAGCCACGCCTACCCGCCGATGGCGCAGGAGGTCATCGAGGAGTGCCGGGACGGACTCGTCCTCGAGGTCGGGGCGGGCTTGCACGAGAGCCTGGGGAACGTGGTCCAACTCGACGCCATCGCCTACCCGACCACGGACGTGTCCGCAAACGGCGAAGCCATGCCGTTCGCCGACGAGTCGTTCGACGGCGTCATCGCCTGCAACCTGCTGGAGCACGTGACCTCCCCGGCCAGCGTCGTCGCCGAGATGCGGCGCGTCTGCAAGATCGGCGGCAAGATCTACGCCGACTCCACCACGGTCCACCCGTACCACGGGTTCCCGCACCACTACTTCAACGCGACCGAGAACGGCCTGGCGTGGTTGATGACCGAGGTCGGCGGTGCCGAAGGCACCGCCGAGTCCGCCGACGCCCGGACGACCATCCGCCTGGTGCTGCAGAGTTGGCTCGGCAGCATGGAAGACGACGCCACGCGGGCGTCCGTGGCGGAAACGAGGATCGGCGATCTCGTCGGCCTCCTGCAGACCCCCGCCGAGAACCCGGCGCTGTACGAGTCCTTGGGCGACCTGTCTCCGCTCGGTCGCCGGCTCATCCCGCCCAAGGTGATGTTCGGCGGCACGCGTTTGCGGTGACCGCCTCGCTGCCGTCGGTTGCCGGGTCGTCATCGGCACCGCGGCCTCGCCGACCGCCCGGCAGCGACGACGCGGAGGCCGCCGCCAGGCCGCCAGGCCGCCGGGATGCAGAGGAGGGTTTGCCTTGAGGATCGTGATCGCCGGCCCGCCGAAGGCCGGCAACGTCTGGCTCAAGTGCCTCCTGGCCGCGATGTACGGCCTCCAGGCGCTCGGCCCCAAGCGCTCGCCGGCAAGCCCCACCCTGGAGGCGTTCTCGGAGTGGGTGGCAGATAACCGGTTCCGCGACGGAACCGTCTTCCATCAGCACTACGACTACTCCGACGAAATGGCGTCGGCCGTCTTGTCGGTACCCGCCCACCTGGTCACCGTCGTCCGCGATCCGTACGACATGTTCGTCTCGACCTTCCACACGATCCAGAAGCACGGGGACGATCCCAAACGGAAGGGCCGCACGGCGGAGATCCTGGTTGGCAAGGCGATCGACCACCCCGACGTGCTCGACTGGCTCAAGCGCGGCGGCTTCAGGAACAACCTCCTCAAGGGCAACCAATGGCTGGCGAGCGGCCAGACGGCGGACGTCCGCTACGAGGCCCTGATCGGCGACCCGGTGGCCGAGCTGACCCGCCTCGCCGAGCGGATCGGGCCGGCCTCCCCCGAGCGGATCGCCGCCGCCGTGGCGGGGTGCAGCGCGGACGTGATGCGGCAGAACAACCGGACCGCGCGCCACGTCCGGGTCGCGAAGGTCGGCGACTCGCGGGGCACGTTGAATGCCGACCACCTGGCCGTGTTCCGGGACCAGTACGCGGACCTGATCCGGGGCCTCGGGTACGCGGTCCGAGATCCCGACTCCCGCCCGCGAGGGCAGGAACATGTTTAACGGTCCGCGTCCCCAACGACCTGACCGCCGATGCGCGGTGGGGTCCCCATCCTCGTCGGCTCCACCGGCGGCATCGTCGCCGCCAGGAGGGGAGCGGGCCGAGCCCCGGGTCGGGGTCGGCATTCCCGTTCACACCCAGAAAATGCCCTCGAGCCGTGGCTGAGCGAGCGGTGGTGCCCGGCGCCGACCGCCGACCCGGCGTTTCGTTTGGCCCGAGGAGGACATCCCCGACAACGACGCCCGGCCCTACGACCCGGCCTGCCCGGTCCTCCGCCTCGACGAGACGAGCCGCCGTCTGCTGGGGGAGGTGCGGCACCCCGCCCGCCACGATCCCGGGTGCGTGCACGACGGGGGAACCGACGCCTTCCTGCCCACCGAACCGCTCCGCGGCTGGCGCAACATCCTCGTCAGCGACCAGCGGACCCGTCTCGACCCCGCGGCCGACCTCGAGCACCCGGCCGACGACTGCTACCCCGACGCCGAGGCGATCGTGCCGGTGGTGGACCGGTTCGCCACCCACTCCCCCGGCCTCGCTCCACGCCGCATCCCCCGCCCCCGATGCCAAGCGGATCGCCGACCTCCTGGAGGTCCGCCACACGCCGAAGCACGGCTGCGGGCCGAACGTCGCCGAGCTGGAGCCGGCCGTCCTGGAGCGGCAGTGCCTCCGCCTCCGGCACCCCGACCGCGCCGCGCCGGAGGCGACGGTCGCGGCCCGGGCGGCCCACCGCAACGTCGCCGGCGCGGCGGTCGCCCGGCAGTTCGCCACCGCCGACGCCCGCACCCAACTGATGCGGCTGTGCCCCACCCTGGCACCCAGTACTCGACCTTGCACGATGCACGAGGGTGCCCGGACGGACAAAGGGGCCGCGGACGCACAGGGGGGCATCGTTCCCTCCGCTAGCAACCTAGCCCTTCCCGTAGGCGCAGCGTTGGTCGGGGGGGATGCCCACGCACGCCTGGTCGGCGCCGCAGCAGATCGTCGCTTCCGGCGCGGGGCCGCCGCACCGCCGGGCGTACGGGCAGCACGCCCGGGCGTCCCCGCTCCCGACGCACACCTCGCTGGCACCGCAGCAGACCGGGTCGGCCGCCGTGCCGCAGCGGCGTTCGGGGGAGCAGGGCACCACGCACCGGCCGGGGCGGGCAGCGGCGCGAGCGGCCGGGGGGGCGGGCTCGGTGCAGGTCTGGCCCGCCGGGCAGTCGGCCGTGGAGCAGCACC
>CADCWF010000353.1 GCA_902806345.1 uncultured Thermomicrobiales bacterium | reverse complement strand
CCAGCAGCTCGCCCGGCCCCGGCCGTGGCACCGCCACTTCTTCAACCCGGTAGTCGCGCGGGCCGTGGGTCCGCACCGCCGTCATCGTCTCGGGGATCGCCATCGCGCTGCCTCCCATCGACGCCGCGTCGCGCCGTCGTTGCCCAACCGTCCAGCGGCGGAGAGCATAGTCCCCGCCGGGGGTCCTGTCGCCCGCCTTCCGCGGGAGTACACGTGGATCCGCCTCGTACCCCACAATGGACACCCAAGGAGGAACCAGCCATGTGGAGGAGCTTGATGCTGAACAACCCGAAAGCCCGCGAACTGCTGCTCGGCGCCGCCGGCCAGGTCAACCAGAAGGTGCGCGAGCAGATAGAGGCGTTCGTCTCCAGCGAGATCGCCAAGGCGACCGCCCCGCTGCGGGCCAGGATCGCCGAACTGGAAGAGCGCATTGCCGCCCTCGAAGGAGGCCGCGTCGCCCCACGGCCCCAGGGGTCCTCCCGCTCCGACCTCGATCCGGGCAGGTTCTAGTTCGACTCAAGCGTCGCGACACAACGGCGGCGGAGCGACGACGCCGGGACGGGCAGCCTGGGGCCCAGCGAACAGGGTCCACTTCGGACGGTCGGTTGGCAGCTCCCGACCGAGCGCGAAATCGCCCACGGCAGCACGGAGGGCAGGGATGGCGCGGCTCAGCTTCGGGATCAAGACGGCGCAGCAGCACACGACCTACGAGGAGATGCTGACGGTCTGGAGGGAGGCCGACGCCATCCCGGTCTTCGAGCACGCCTGGCTGTTCGACCACTTCGCGCCGATCCACAGCGATGTCGACGGGCCGTGCCTCGAAGGGTGGACGACGCTGACGGCGATGGCGACCCAGACAACCCGGCTGCGGTTGGGGCTGATGGTGGTCGGCAACACCTACCGCCACCCCGCCGTGCTGGCGAAGACGGCGGCAACGCTCGACGTCATCAGCGGCGGTCGGCTCGACCTCGGCCTCGGCGCCGGCTGGAACGTCTACGAGCACGAGAGCATGGGCATCCCCCTCTACCCGCCCGGCGAGCGGATCCGCCGCTTCGGCGAGGCGTGCGAGCTGATCAAGCTGCTCTACACCCAGCCGACGACCGACTACGACGGCCGCTACTATCAATTGAAGGAGGCGCGCTGCGAGCCGAAGCCGGTCCAGCGGCCGTGGCCGCCGTTCGTCCTCGGCGGCGGCGGCGAGAAGCTGACGCTGCGGATCGTGGCCGAGCACGCCGACGTCTGGAACTTCGCCGGCGGCACCGCCGAGGAGTTCACCCGCAAGGTGGGCATCCTGCGCGAGCACTGCGCCGCGGTCGGCCGCAATCCCGACGAGATCACGCTCTCGATGCAGCTACGGCTGAAGTACGACGATCTGCCGGGGGCCGTCCAGACGCTCCAGCAATTCGTCGACGCCGGCGCCACCCACCTCGTGCTCTACCTGCCGCCCCCGTTCCCGGAGGGCATCGTGCAGCGGCTGGCGGACGAAGTGGTGGCCCAGGTGCGGGGATAGGTTCTCGCCGCGGCTGCGCCCATTCCGTCACGCCGCACCCGGGAGCACTCGACTACGGCAAAGATCAAGGTCTGGACTGCCGAAGAGGCCGCTAGGTTGCCAGACGATGACTTCCGGTACGCGCTCATCGAGGGGATGCGGGATCGGATGCCGCCGCCTAAACCCCGCCCAGGCCGGGTAGTCGGACGGCGAGGACGTACTCCTCCGCTTCCGGCTCCCAGTCGCCCAGCAATTCGCGTAGCGTCCCCTACCCCTTCGTCGCCCCCGCCGTCAGGCCCGAGACGTAGTTGTCGACCAGGAAGGCGTAGGCGATCGCGACCGGCACCGAGCCGGCGATGCCGGCCGCCATCAGCAGGCCCCAGAAGTGGACGTCGGCCCGGATGAAGTCGGAGACGACGCCGACCGGGACCGTCTTCATCTCGCCCGAGCCCATGAAGACCAGCGCGTAGAGGAACTCGTTCCAGCCGAGGGTGAAGCAGAAGATCGCCGCCGAGAGGACGCCCGGCAGCGCAAGCGGCAGGACTACCCGCCACATCGCCTGGATCCGGGTCGCGCCGTCGACCAGGGCGGCGTCCTCCAACTCCCGCGAGATGGTCCGGAAGTAGCCCATCAGCAGCCACGAGGCGAACGGGATCAGGAACGTCGGGTAGGTCAGGATCAGCGCCGCGTACTGGTTGTAGAGGCCGAAGTTGGAGACGATCTGCGACAAGGGGATGAAGAGCAGCGTCGGTGGCACCAGGTAGAGGAGGAATATGAGGACGCCGATCGTATTGCCGCCGCGGAACCGGAAGCGGCCGAGCGCGTAGCCGATCAGGATCGAGCAGGCCAGGGAGATGACCGTCGCCCCGAGCGTGACGACGAGCGTATTCAGGATCCAGCGCGGGAACGGGCTCTCGAAGATCAGCCGGCGGTAATTCGCCAGCGTCGGATTGACGATCGCGAACGGGTTGAGCCGGGTATCCAGCAGCAGCTCGTCCGGCTTCAGGGAAACGATCAGCATCCAGGCGAAGGGGAAGAGCAGGAACGCCGCGTAGAGCGCCAACGGCACCCACAGCTTGAGCATCCGGTTGCTCAGCGTGTTCTCACCGACCATCCGCGTTTCCCCTAGCCGCCGCCCCACGCCGACGACGTTCCATCGGTTCGCGGGTCCGACCGACCCCGACGTTCGGTTCCAAGCCCGTCATCCAGAACGAGGCGGAGGATCTCCCGCCACGGCGGCGTACTCGTTCGGTGGCTCAAGGAGTCGGAGCGAGATTCTTCGCCTGCGGGCTCAGCATGACGAGGCTGGCGTTGGTCGCTGACTCCCCGCGTCCCCAGCCCATGTCCCCTCTCAATCCTCCGACCGCAACTGCCGCAGCAGCAGCGCCGCGAAGATCGCCAGGAATGGGAACATCGAGAGCGCGACCGAGGCCGCCTGGCCGAGCGCGGAGTAGCCCATCGTCTGGTAGGCGTAGGTGCCGAAGACGTGGGTGCCGTTCGCCGGGCCGCCCTTGGTCAGCACGTAGATCAGCTGGAAGTCGGCGAAGGTCCAGATGATCGAGAAGAGCGTCGCGATGACCACGATCGTCCGGATTGTCGGCAGCGTCACTGAGCGGAACCGCTGCCAGGAACTGGCGCCGTCCAGCGCCGCCGCCTCGTGCAGCTCCTGCGGCACCGCCTGCAGCCCGGCCAGGATCGAGATCGCGAAGAAGGGGATGCCGCGCCAGACGTTGGCCAGGCAGAGCGAGGCCATCGCGTTGACCCGGTCGCCGAGGAAGTTGACGTTCTGCGTGATCAACCCCCACTCCCGCAGCACCCACGAGATCGGCGAGAGCACCGGGTCGAAGAGCATCAGCCAGGCCAGGCTGCTGATCGCCGTCGGTACGATCCACGGCAGCAGCAAACCGGCCCGGATGGCGCTGCTGAGCCGGAACCGCTGGTTCAGCACCAGCGCCAGGCCCAACCCCAGCACCAACTTAAAGGGCACCGTGACGAAGCCGTAGACGAAGGTGTTGACGACCGTCTGGTGGAACACCCGGTCGCGGAGCAGATACTGGTAATTCTCGAGCCCGATGAAGTCGAAATCGGCGAAGCCGACCATCTTGTCGGTGAGCGACAGGTAGATACCGAGCCCGAACGGGTAGGCCATGAACAGGATTAGCAGCAGTGCGCCCGGCACCATGAACAGGTACGCAAGCGGCGCCTCCCGGTCCCACCACCGAGAGCGGCCGCGGGGGACGTCCAGGGCGGCGACCGCCGGTTTCGGTTTGACGCTGGCGGGGACGACGCTCATGGCGATTAGCCCTCACCCCCAGCCCCTCTCCCGCAGTGGCAGGAGAGGGGAGCCGTTCGGCGCCAGGGGCATGCCCGTCGAGGTCACGGAATCAGGTCAAGAAAAGAGCATATCCCTCCCCCGCTCCCGCTGCGGGAGCGGGGGGGGTGAAGCACCTACCCGCCGTACACCCGCTCGAGCTGCGACGCCGCCTGCTCGATCGCCGCCTGGGCGTCGCCGTTCTGGACCGCCTGGGCGAAGGCGTTGACGACGATGTAGCGCGCCGAGGCTTCAGCGGCCTTCTGGTCGGCCGGCCCGGCGTAGCCTTTGTTGCGGGCGTAGGACGACACCGCGGGATAGGGCGCCAGGGTTGGGTCGCCCGTGTACATCTCGTTCTCGGCGTAGCCGGGCGCCATCGGGATCAGGTAGCCCTTCTGCGCCTCCAGCCAGGGGATGAAGACATCCTCCTGGTAGAAGTGGTCGAGGAACTCGACCGCCGCCTCCTGGTTCGCCGAGTAGCTCATCGCGGCGTGGGAGCGGCTGCCCAACTGGCAGAACTGGCCGGCGGGCCCGGCCGGGTAGGCGGCGTGCCAGATGTCGGCCGGGTCGACTTGCACCTCGTAATCGAGCGTACTGGCGCCCTCGGCCGCGCCCTGGGCCGCGAGGTAGATCGAGGAGCCGTTGATGGTGGCGCTGATCTGGTCGGAGAGGAAGGCACGGTTGTTGGCGCCGTCGTCCCAGGAGAGGCCGGTCTCGTCGTAGGCATCCCCCCAGGCCTGGATGAAAGTGTTCATCCCCTCGACGAACTCGGGCTTGTTGAACGCGATCGTCGTTCCGTCCTCTTCCCGCTCCATCGCCCCATAGGACCACATGTAGGCGTAGGCGAACGCCGGCGGGTCGCCAAGGCTCTGGCCGAGTGCCTGGCCAAGCGGCTTGCCCATCTCCTTCAGCGTCTTGCCGACCGCGAAGAGTTCCTCGTAGGTCTTCGGGAAATTGTTCTTCGGGTCGGCAAGGCCCGCTTCCTCCAAGAGGCTGATCCGGTAGGCATAGGCCACCGAGGAGCTGCCGTGGGGCACGCTGTACCACTGACCGTCGACGGCGGCGGTCAGGGGGACCCACTCGTAGTAGCCGCCGTAGCGCTCGCCGACCGTCTCGGCCAGCTCCTGGACCGGTACCATGTTCTCCTGGTAGAGGTAGGGCCAGGTGTCCCACATCTCGATGACGTCCGCCCCGGCGCCGCCCTCGACCGCTGCCGCGATCCGCGGCTGGAGGTCCGGCCACGCGACGTAGTCGGTCGTCACCGAGACGTTGTTCTGGCCGCCCCAGTCGGTGGCAAGCCGAGTGAAGGCTTCCTGCCCCTCCGGCACGAAGTAGGTCGCCTGGAGGATGTTCAGGCTCCGCTCCTGGCGGATGGAGAAGGGCGCCCGGGCCGGGGCCGCCTTGCCGGTCGCGGCCAGGATCGGCGAGACCGCCGCGGCGGAGAGGCCCAGGGCGGTGCCGCGCCGCAAGATCGAGCGGCGGGAGAGGCGAAGCTTGGTCGCCTCGTCGAGCAGGCGGGTAACACGCGGGTCGGTCATCCGACGAACCTCCTCTGCTTCGAGCGGTCGTTCCGGTCGTGCTTCAACCACGGCGCCGTCGCCGCAGCCCATGCCGGTCTATCGCCGTCCGGCGATCCGGGGACGACAGGGTACGGGCCGCGCCCCGACCCGTCAACCACCCCTCCGCCTCGAGCCGCCCCTTCGGCCACCCGTAGACGACAACCTGGCTCGCGTGTAGCATCGCCGGGGGCCCATGCGGGCGCGTAGGACGAGGGAGGAACGACTTCGTGCGCATCAGCCGCCTGCGGCTCCGCCAGCTTTCCGGCTCGATGGCCCACGAAGAGCCCTTCTGGGAAGAACGCTTAGCGCGTCCGATCGACGTCTTCCCGGAGTACAAGAGCCAGCCCGCCACCGCCGGCTTCTGGATGCCCCAGCGGATCGGACGGGGCCGCTCCCGCGTCGTCTCCGTCTTCCTCGAGATCGACACCGACGAAGGCGTCACCGGGATGGCCGGCCCCATCCCCCACGAGGTCGCCTGGATCGTCGACCAGCAGTTCCGCGCCCTCCTCATCGGCGCCGACCCCCTGGCCACCGAGCGCGTCTGGGACCTGATGTACCGGGAGGCGGTCCACGGCCGCAAGGGCGCCGCGATGATGGCGATCAGCGCCATCGACTGCGCCCTCTGGGACCTCAAGGGCAAGGCGCTGAACCAGCCCGTCTACCGCCTCCTCGGCGGGCCCGTCCGCACCAGCGCCCCGGCCTACGCCTCGATGCTCGGCTACTCCCTGGAGCCGGACAAGGCCAGGCAGCGCGCCCGCGAGTTCGTCGCCCAAGGCTACACGGCGATGAAGTGGTTCCCCCGCTGGGGTCCGACCGACGGCCGCGCTGGGCTGGCCCGAAACATCGAGCTGGTCGAGGCCCTGCGCGACGGCGCCGGCCCCGGCATCGACCTGATGTTCGACGCCTGGATGAGCTGGGACCGGCCCTACACCCTCGCCTTCGCCCGCGCCGTGCAGCACCTGGATGTCCGCTGGATCGAGGAGCCGGTGCTACCCGACAAGATCGAGCTGCACGCCGAGATCCGGCGTCACTCCCCCGTCCCGATCGCCACCGGTGAGCACGAGTACACCCGCTGGGGCATGAAGGCGCTGCTCGACGCCGGCGCCAGCGACTACCTGCAGGCCGACACCTTCTGGGCCGGCGGCCTCTCAGAGATGGTCAAGATCTGCACCTTGGCCAGCCTCTACGACATCCCGGTCATCGCCCACGGCCACTCCGTACCCGCCAACGCCCACCTGACGATGGCGATGCCGGAACTGCTTTGCCCCCTGGTCGAGTACCTCGTCAAGTGGAACGAGCTGCTCCAATTCTTCTGGAAGGCGCCGGTCAAACCCGTCAACGGCGTCGTCACCGTCCCGGACGGCCCCGGGCTCGGCGTCGAGATCGACCCGGCCAGGATCGAGGACGAGAAGGAGCTCGATTGGCGGACGCTGCCGAACATGACCGGCAGCGTCCAGGAGCGGTAGATGCCGAGCCAGGTCAGAAGCGAAGCGAGGGTCCGGGTTGCCTCCAACGATAGGTCCGGCCCGAGCCTCCGCGCTGCCGAGGCCTCCGTACTCAGGGCCCATCAGGGTCCTCAGCGGTCTCAGCCCGGGGATTGATCCCCGGGATCGGCGGCGCAGCCGTCAGTCCAGTTCACCGGGGCGCCGAGGATCGTCTGTCTCGGCGGCGCGATTTCGAAGGAGGATCTCCACATGCGCGGCAACCACGTCCGCCGCCGGCTCGCCGCCGGCGAAGCCTCGGTCGGCACTTGGCTCAGCCTGCCGAGCCCGGAGGCGGCCGAGTACGTGTCCCGGGTCGGCTTCGACTGGCTCGTCGCCGACGCCGAGCACAACCCGATGGACATCCGGACCCTGGCCCAGATGTTCGCCGCCATCTCCGCCTCGGCGGCGGCGCCGATGGTCCGCATCCCCTGGAACAGCCCCGAGCACTTCAAGCGCGTCCTCGACGCCGGCGCCTGGGGTGTCGTCGTGCCGATGGTCAACAGCCGGGAGGAGGCCGAGCAGGCGGTCGCCGCCTGCCGCTACCACCCCCTTGGCGAGCGCAGCGTCGGCGGCGGCCGCCACGCCCTCTCCTGGGAAGCCGACGCCAAGGAGTACTACGAGCGCGCCAACGACGAGGTGCTGCTCGTGCTCCAGATCGAGCACAGCCGCGGCGTCGAGCACGCCGCCGAGATCCTCGGCGTCCCCGGCGTCGACGCCTGCTTCATCGGCCCGAACGACATGGCCGCCTCGATGGGCCTCGGCCTTGGCGTCCCCCTGGAGAGCGACCACCCCGAGCTCGTCGCCGCCATCGACCACGTCCGCCGCGCGGCCGATGCCGCCGGCGTCGCCCCCGGCATCCACTGCTCCAACGCCGCCGGCGTCAACCAGCGCCTCGCCGAGGGGTTCCGCTTCTGCGCCATGGCGAGCGAGCTCAAGTACACCCTCTCCGGCCTCGCCGGCGACCTCAAGCAGCTCAACTGGCAGCGAGCCGAACCGGTCGAAACGGCCCCCGCTGCCGCGGGCGTCGCCGTCCGCTATTGAATCGAGGATCTGGGGAGGCAGTGCGAGGAGCAGAAGTCGGCACCAACCCCGTCGTCCTGAGCGAAGCGGAGGCTTTTCCGCCACGGCGGCGCCATTCGTAACAAACTCGATCGAATCGGAGAGAGATCCTTCGCTGCGCTCAGGATGACGACGACCGGCAACCTTCCTCCCCGACTTCTCGACTCACAACTTGTCTCCAGGAGGTATGCGTGAAACTCGTCCTCGCCGGCGCCGAAGGGGAAGCCCACTTCGGCATCCTTGACGACCTGAAGGCGGAGATCCCCGGCCTGGAGATCGTCGTCGAACTCGACCCGGCGAAGCGCACGGCCGCCGTCGCCGACGCCGAGGTCGTCTACGGCCTGCCCTCGGCCGAGCTGGTGAAGGCGGCGCCGAAGCTGCGCTGGATCCAGTCGTCGGCCGCCGGCGTCGAGTACATCGCCCGCATCCCGGAGGTGGTCGAGAGCGACATCGTCGTCACCAACACCCGCGGCGCCCACGGCCCCTCCATCGGCGAGCACACCTTCGCCCTCCTCTTCGCCCTCACCCGCCACCTGCCGGAGTGCTTCGAGCGGCAACAGGCGCGCCGCTGGGACCGCACCGACCTTTACCGCTCGGCGCGCGAGATGAAAGACTCGACGATGGGGATCGTCGGCTACGGCGCCATCGGCCGGGCCATCGCCCGCCGCGCCGCCGCCTTCGAGATGGAGCTCCTCGCCGTCGACGCCGAGGCGGTCGACCCCGACGAACACGTTGCCGAGGTCTGGCCGGTCAGCCGCCTCGGCGACCTGCTGGAGCAGGCGACCGTGGTCGTCGTCACGGCGCCGCTGACGCCCGAGACGCACCACATGATCGACGCCCCGATGCTCGCCCGGATGCGGCGGGACGCCTACCTGATCGTCGTCTCCCGCGGCGGCATCGTCGAGGAGGACGCCCTCGCCGCCGCGCTAGGCGAGGGTCGCATCGCCGGCGCCGCGATCGACGTCGCCGAGCAGGAGCCCTTGCCCCCCGAAAGCTCCCTCTGGGACGCGCCCAACCTGGTCATCACGCCCCACCTTGCGGGTGCCTCGGCCGAGAAGGAGCGCCGCTGCGTCGAAATCCTGAAGGCGAACCTGCTCCGCTTCCACCACGGCGAGCCGCTGCTGAACGAGGTCGACAAGCGCCGCGGCTACTGACGCGCCATGGCCAACCGTTCCAGCGAGGACGGCTTCGGTGCGAGGATTGGGCCGAGGAGGCCGTTCGGCGGGCGGCTTCCCCGGCTCGCTGCTGCGTCGTCCTCGGACGCTTCTCCGTCAACCACTGCCAAGCCACGGGGGATGGCCAAGATGGCGGAGAATCGGGCCGGCCGCGAGCCCGCGATGCACTTGGCTCACAGACTCCGGTCGAACACCTTGAACCGCGGGACGGTATTGGTCGTGGGTTCCCCGACTCCTTCGCAAGGAAGCGGGACCGGGGCGAGGATTCGCTCGCAGCGGAGCCACACCGTCTGCCCGGATCGCGCTCAGAAACCGCGCAGCTTGGTCGGGCGGACGCGGATGGCGGCCGAATACTCCCGCGCGAACGCCTCCGGGCTCATCCCGAGACTCGCCAAGCCGTCGGCGTACTTGGCGATGTACGCCGGCAGCGCGTCGGCGGCCGGAGCGTCGGAATCGAGCCAGGCGTCCCCGGTGAGAACGACGACGTCGTCGCCGTACGGCGTGCTGTTGAACGACAGGCTGACCCGGGGTCGCTGGGCGATGTTGCGGATCTTGGGCGTGTTCGGCTGACTGTAGACGAGTGCCGTCTCGCCGTCCCGGAGGAACCAGACCGGCGACGGCTGCGGCGTCAGGTCGGCACCGACGGTCGTCAGCCAGACGACCTGGTCCGCCTGCAGATGATGCGCGACGCGGGCGCCGAACTCCGTGCTCGTGTCGATCTCCACGCTCTTCCTCCCGAAGCATTGGCTACGGCTCGTCTGGCGACGATACGGCCTCAACCGCCGTCGAAGTCAAGGGACGGCATCCCGCGGGGTCACCAGGTGGCTTGGAGACGACGCCCTGCGACGATCATCCCGCCAAGGGCCACATCGTCGGCGGCTCGGCATCGGCCCTCTGCTAGCATCAGCACGTCGGCGGGTCGTCGCGGAATCCCCTCGGAGGCACCCCTGATGGTCGCAACAACCCTGATGACCGTGGAAGATCTGCTGCTCATGCCCGACGACGGGCGAAAGTTCGAGCTGGTGCGGGGTGAACTGCACGTGATGGCGCCCGTCAACTACATCCATGGACGGATCGTCGTCTGGGTCAGCCGAAAGGTGGGCGATTTTGTCGAGGTCAACGGCCTCGGCGACGTCAACTCGGACACCGGCTTCGTGCTTGCCCGCCGTCCGGATATCGTGCTCGCCCCGGACATCTCGTTCATTCGGGCGGACCGCATCCCTGCGTTGGCCGATCAAGCGTCGTACGCCGAGCTTGCACCCGATCTCGCGATCGAGGTGCTTTCCCCGTCCAACCGGGCCCAGGAGATGCTTGACAAGGTACTCCTCTACCTCGAAGCTGGTACCCTCCTCGTCTGGATCTTGGACCCCAACCGGGAGGCGGTCATCGCCCACACCCCCGACCGGGTGGCCCGCACCCTGATCGCCGGCGACATCCTCGACGGCGGGGACGTTCTGCCCGGTTTCTCCCTGCCGGTCGCCGAGATCTTTGCCCCGCGTGGCCCGACCGCAACAGGCGGTTGATCCCAACAACCATCGCGACACGATGGGAGGCGATTGCGGCTCCCGTCCGCCCGTGCCGGCCAGGTCGATCGTCGGGACATCAAGAGATGGAGCAGGCCGCCTTGGCGGCCTGCCCCGATGACTCAGGAGACGCCGCCGCTTACGGTCAGGAGGCCGGCGCCGAGGGATCGTTCGCCGTACCCCGCCAGCACGTCCTCTGTCGTCAGGAAGCGGCCGCCGTATAGGGCGCTGATCGGCGTCGCGTAGGCGGGCACTGCCGGCAGCACCGTCCGCGGATCGCCGTCCGCCACGACCCGGCCCTCGTCCAGCATCACGACCCGCGTCGCCGCCGCCGCCAGCTCGACGTCGTGGGTCGCCAAGACGACGGTGCCCCCCAGCCGGCAGCGGCGACGGAGCGCCTCGACCATCGCCAGCTTGGAGGCCGCGTCCATCCCCCGCGTCGGCTCGTCCAGCAGCAGCACGCTCGGGTTGCCGACCAGGATGGCGGCCAGGGCCGCCCGCTCCCGCTCGCCGCCGGAGAGGTCCCGCGGGTGGCGGTCGGCTGCCCAGGTCAGGCCGACCTCGGAGAGCGTCTCCTCGGGCCGGTGTCCGTTCGGATGGAAGCGCAGGGTGAACGCGAGCTCGTCCCGCAGCTTCTCGGCGAAGAGGATCGAGGACGGGTTCTGCGGGACGTAGCCGATGGTTTCCGCCCGATCCGCCGGCCGCGACCGGGTCACCTCCCGCCCCCCGACGACCACCCGTCCCCGCTCGGGGACCTGAAATCCGAGCAGCGCCCGCAAGAGTGTCGTCTTGCCCGAGCCGTTGCGACCCATCAGCGCGACCAGTTCGCCCGGCCGCGCCGCGAATTCCACCCCTCGAAGGACGGGCACGCCGCCGTATCCGACGGCGAGCCCGGAAGCCTCGATCGCGGGAGGGCCGGCGGGAACGGGCGGATCGAGGGGCGGCTCGGCCGGGAGCCGGCCGGTCCTCCGCTCGGCGGCCACCCACTCCCGCGCCTCGTCCACCGACAACGGCAACGGCTCCCACCCCCGCGCAAGGCCGAGCGCCGCGAGGGCCGGCACCGCGTCGCGGTCCATCTGCGGCAGGACGGACGCCGGGTGGCCGTCGGCGACGGCGAGCCCCCGGTTCCCCAATAGCCGCATCCGGTCGGCCAGGGCAATGACGCGGGAGAGCCGGTGTTCGGCCAAGACGACCGTCAGCCCCAAGTCCTGGTGCAACCGGGCGACCGCCGCCAGGACCTCCTCCGCCGACCAGGGGTCGAGTTGACTCGTCGGCTCGTCGAGCGCCAGGATGTGCGGTCGGGGGGCCAGCGCGGCCGCGATCGCCACCTTCTGCCGCTCGCCGCCGGAGAGGGTCGAGACATCCCGGGAGCGGAGCGTCCCGATCCCGACCAGCGCCAGCGTCTCGTCCACCCGCCGCCGCATCGTCGCCGGGGCGACCCCGAGTTGCTCCATGCCGAAGGCGATCTCGTCGTCCACCCGGGTGGTGACGAACTGCGCCTCGGGGTCCTGGAAAACGAAGCCGACCTGGGCCGCCAGTTCCCGCGGCGGCGTCTCCCGCGTGTCGCGGCCGGCGACGAGGACGCGGCCGCCGAAGCGGCCCCCGGTGAAGTGCGGCACCAACCCGTTCAGGCACCGCAGCAACGTCGACTTTCCGCTCCCGGATGGCCCGGCCAGGAGTGTCAGCGTTCCCGTTTTGAGGTCCCAATCAACGCCGTCGAGGGCGGCCTCGGGCTGTCGCGGGTAGGCGAAGCGGACCCGCTCGAAGAAGGCTGCCGGGGCGCTCACCGGATCGCCGCCGGGACCAGCAGCAGCCCGAGCGCGGCCAGCAGCGGCAACGACACCGCCGGCGGCAGCATTGACGGGTACGGGTCGTAGGCGAAGGCCGCCGGCTGAACCGCCAGGATGGCCACCTCCACCCCGAGCACAACCCCGGCACTCCCCGCGACCAACCAAGCCCGCCGGTCCCACGCGGGTTCCCGGTAGCAGGTGCGCCGCGGGCCGCCGCCCCGCTCCCGCCCCGCCGCCCAGAGCGCCCCGACGCCGAACCCGAGGCCGCCGAACGCGAACGCCGGCGACCCCATCGCGAGCCCGTAGGCCCCGACCGTCGCCAAGGTCAACCCGGCCGCGGTCGCCGCTCCCCGCCAACGGCCGAGAGCGGCCTGGGGGGCGAGGGCGGCGCCGAAGCCGCGCGCCTCCAGCGCCTCGGCCAGCGTCTGCGACCGCTCCAAGCTGCCGGCAAGCAGCGGCACCAGCAGCGGCCCGGCATCGGCCGGCGAGCGCAGACGGTGACCGCGCGCCTCCTGCGCCTCGCGGATTTCGCCGAAGGCACGCAGCGTCTGCGGCACCAGCGCCCAGGCAACGGCGCCCGTCACCGCGACCGCATGCAGCCGGTCCGGCAGCAGGCGAAGCAGCGTCGCCCAGTCGAGCGTCGCCCCGAGCGTGGTCCCGACCAGCAGCAGGCCGAAGACCGCCAGCCCGCTCAGCAGGCCGTAGACGAGGGCATTGACGGTGAGCGGTCCGCCGACCAGTGGCCAAGCGTCGGGCAGCCGGGCGAACGGCCGATCCCCGACGTGGGCCGTCAAGGTGTTGAACAGCACCCCGACGAGCGCGAAGAGCGCGCCGAGCCGCAACAGCCGGCCCCAGCCGTCCGTGGCGGCGTCTCGCCAGGCGGCCCAGACGCCGAGCACAGCCAGCGTCGTCGCCAGGAGGACAAACGGGTTTCGCCCGACCAGCGGCGGCACCGTCGCCGCGGCGGCCCAGAGGAGCCAGGCGCGGGGGTCGATCGGCCGCGCGATCACGCCTCCGCCTCCGGTCTCCACGACGGAGCCGATGCCGAAGTCGTCTGGGTCGCGGACCCCGGCCCGTCACGGCCCCGCCGACCGAGCACCAGCGCCCCACCGCCGATCGCCACCAGGATGGCCGCGGCCGCGACGTAGGCGATCGGCTCGCTCCCCTCCGGAGTTGCGACGTCGATCCCGACGCCACGAACGGCGGCGGTCGGCACAGCGCCGCCCGCCGGCGCCGCGGCCGCCTCGTCGACGCCGGCTAGTCGGGCCAGCTCGGGCAGGCTCAACGGCGGCAACCCGGCCTCGGCCGCCGTCCAGCTCCAACCGTCGATCTCGCCGTCCCGGACCCGGGCGCCGCTGGCGCCGAGCGGGAGCGGTTGCCAGTCACCCGGCGCAGCCTGCCGAAAGTAGCGCCAGTAGGGCGCCGTCGGGGCGCCCTGGCAGACGTTGCGTCGACACTCCGCCAGCGGGCACCCATCCCCCGCCAGCGAGCAGACCGCCTCGCCCAGGCCGCCAAACCCGACCGAGACCAGCGGCAGCCCGGTCCGCCGCAGCAGCTCGATGCCGCCGATCTCCTCCTCGGGGAAGGCGATGTAGGCGTAGGTCAGTCCTCCCTCGGCGTCGCGGACGACCACGCCGGCGTGGTTCGGCCCGGCGGCGGCGACGCCGTCCGGCCCGAGGAGCGCGAGCCAGGCGACGACCGCCAGCAGCCGGCTGAGGAGGGCAACGAGACGGTCGGCGGGATCGGTTGGCCACGATGGTCGGGTGCAGTTCCGGTCCTGCCGCCACCGTAAAGGGAGATGCGATTGCGGTGAACCGGTGGCCCGAGGGATGACCCCTCCCCCGAACGTGGGAAAAGAGAGCCCGCGGTCCGGCCGTTGTACCTCCCGCCAGGAGTTCGCCTGCCGGCGGGAGGTGTGAGGGGCGAAGCCGCTGGTTGACGAGCGGCCCTCACCCCCTCGCCCCCTTTCCAGCGCATCGGGAGAGGGAGAAGTCAACTCCGGTCCCCCGATGCCGCCCGGGGTCGGCATCGTTCGGGACACGCCCGACCAGCCGGCGCCCCCCCTCCTCCCGCGTTCGGGATCCCCCGAGTAGGAGGGGGTTGGGGGGAGGGAGCTGCCCGTCGCAGCAGGTCTCTTGTCTCCCGATCCCGATCTGGCAAGGTCCTTCTGGCGCGGTCCGGCGCGGCGGTCACGCCGCCGGGTCCAACTCGACGCAGCGGGTGATCCGGGCGAGATCCTCGGGCGTCGTCCCGGCGGTCTGGGCGTTGGCCGCGTTCTGGCACAACCGCGCCGCCGGCAGTGGCAGTCCGGCCAGCGCGGGGATCGCCTGGAGCGTGGCGAACAGGTTGTCGGCCGGGTCGTCGAGGACGTAGCGGACGCCACCGCCGGGATTGGCGAATCCGCGCAGCGCCCCGGAGGTGTTCCCCCACTCGGTGGACGCCGGATCCTGGCCGGCCGCGAGGATCGCCTGGACGGCTAGCGCGGTCGAGTTGGCGTCGGGCAGCGGCGGCTCGGCCGGCTGGAAGACGAAGCCTCCCCCCGGAGCCTGGAAGCGGCGGAGCGCCTCGAGTCCCTTGACCACCGCCGGATCGTTGGCGAGGTCGGACCCGTCGAGGATGCCCGCGTTGGCGGGCAGCCCGGCCGCGATGAGTGCCTGGATCGCCAGCGCCGTCGTGTTCGAGTCAGTCGCCTCTGGCGCGGTCGCGCCGTCGAATGCCCAGCCCCCGTTTGTCGCCTGCGTTTGTCGGATCAGGTCGAGCGCCGGCGGCGGCACCGGCTCGCCGGCCGCGACCAGCGCCAGCACGACGATCAGGTGATCGTAGAGGTCGTCGCCGTAGGCCCCTGCGAGCGCGACCGGCGTCCCGGCCGGTACCGGCGCGGTCAGTGCGGTGACGAGGTCCAGTCCGCCGAACGAGCGTGGGTCGCGGCCGCCGGCGACCGCCGCCAGCGTCAGCTTGGCCGCCGGGCCGGGACCCGCAGAGACGGCGTCCGCAGCCCGACCTTCGAGGTACGCGACCGCCTGTGGCAGGGCATTCCCGGTGACCATCCCGGAGACCTCGGCCACCCGCAGCGCGACGACGGCGTCAGCCGTGACGCCCGAGTCCGCCCCGCCGGCGAACCCGGCGAAGGCGCCGTTCGGCAGTTGCTGGGCTCGAAGCCAGGCGACGGCGTCGACGATCGGGTCGCCCGCGACCGGTGTGGCCGCTGGAGCCGGCGTCGCCTGACGGGCAAGGGCCGATGGTGCCCTCACCGGGGCGAGGCCGATCAAGAACGCGAGGACGAGAGCGAGGACACACGGGTGGCGCACGGCGGTCCTTCCCCTTTCGCGCGAAGGGCATCGGACGCGGCGGGTCGGGCGATCTGGCTCCGCCGCCGGGAGGCGGCGATACAGTTGCGGGACAGCGCCGGCCTCGCACCGGCTTCCCCCGTGGCAGCCGCCCCGGACCCACGTCCGGCGGCCAACCGCCCC
>CADCWF010000352.1 GCA_902806345.1 uncultured Thermomicrobiales bacterium | reverse complement strand
GGTTGCGCTCCCCTGCCTCGATTGGCCGTGCGCCGTCGGAGCGACCGTGGGTCGAACCCGGTGCGGAACCGACGGTTGGAGGGTCGGGCCAGTGACGGCGTGGCAAGCAGCGGACTGCGCGTGTTGCCGCATCAGCCGTCGCTCCAGGTCGTGGGCGAAGACTGGGTCGACGCCCGGCTCGTCGTCGAGCGCCTGGAGCAGGAGAAGCAGGTCGGCGAAGGAGCGCTCGGGGTCGAACCCCTCGGGCCTAACGCTCGCCACGGCAGCACTCCTTGGGATCATCGGCGGCCAGGATGGCGCGGAGGCGGGCGACCGCCCGCGGCTGGATGGCCCGGACCGCGTCGTAGCGCCGGCCCAGCACCTCGGCGATCTCGCGGCCCCTCAGGCCGGCGAGGTGGAGCTCGACGACGTGGCGCTGGTCCCGGGAAAGGCTGGCAAGCACCCCGCGGAGCGTTCGGGCCGCTTCGGCGGAGATCGCTTGGTCTTCCGGCGAGGGCCGTGGGTCGGGCACGGCGTGCAGATCCGGGTCGGCCAGGGGGTGGCCGCGGGCAGGGAAGGCGTCGACGACGGCGTGGTGGGCGATCGTGTAGAGCCAGGCGCGGAACGAGCCGCCGCGGTAGGTGTGGAGCTTGGTCAGGGCGCGCTCGAAGACGACGCTTGTGACGTCCTCCGCCGATTCCCTGGTGCCGAGCCGGTGCCGGCAGTAGCGGAACACGCCGTCGACGTGGCGGCGGTAGAGGAGCGCGAAAGCAGCCGGGTCGGTCCGCGCGGCCTCGAGGATGAGCTCGTCCGTCGACGCCGGCTCGGTAGCCGCCATTTCGTCCCCCGACGCGACCGCCCCCGCCCAAGCCCCGCCCACCATCCCACTCCCGCCCTCGACCAGCGAGTCAGACGCCCTCACCCCCTACAACGGGCAGAGGGCCGAAGGTGTGACGCCGGGGGGAGGGATGTTGTCTGCGCCCGAAGACAGCCGTGGAAGATCTGCTTGATCGTGGTCGCTCCCGGCACGCGGATGGGAGGTCAACCTCCACCGATGGGACGACCGCCAATGGCCGACACAGGGGAGCGGATTCGCCGCGCCGCTGCACCCGATTCGGGTCAATTCCATCGCGGAGATCATGCGAAACGCGGTTGATTCCCCGCTCTTCCGGCCGCGATTGTGCCGTCCTCTCCCGCGCGATGCCTCCCCCGATCCGCCTCGCGGGGGAGAGAACGGCCGCATAGCGGATACCCCCTTGCTCTGGCAGGGCGAGGGGGGCAGGGGGGTGAGGGTCGGCCGCCGACCCGCCACGTCTTCCTGGATACCTCCCCCGGTTAGCCTCGTGGGGGAGATGGGGTCGAGGGTGAGAACTCCCTGCCGCGACCGCAATCTGTTCCCGCGACTTCTGGAGAAATCAGATTCGCCGATCGGAGAGTGGCGCGGAGGAGAGGCGCTCTCCAAACCCCGCCTGGCCGGCGCGGCATTGAGCGCCCCACTGATGTCTCGCTCCGTCGCCTGGATCATGGGCAGGGCGCGGGGACCCACTTGCGGCGAAACGTCGTATGTCCCGCTGATACCGTCCTATCCGAGGTGCGGACCTGCGACCGAGACCAGCTGAAGCGCACCCGAAGACGGCGACCGTCGCGGGAATCCGGCCGTCGCGGAAAGAACCGGGGGCCCGGGCGACAGCCCGCGCCTCCGAGGTGGCGTTTCACGTGAAACGGATGCCCGAGGGTCCTATTCGACGATCCAGGGGTCGATGGCCCGCTCGTAGGAGAGCGCGACGCCCGAGCCGAAGAAGAGCCCGATCTCTCGCTCGGCGCTCTCAAGGCTGTCCGAGGCGTGGATCAGGTTGCGGCCGGTCATCAGCCCGAGGTCGCCCCGGATCGTGCCCGGCGCCGCCTTGACCGGGTTCGTCGCCCCGACCGCCGATCGCGTTGCCTCGATCGCCGCTGGTCCTTCGAGGACCATCACGACCGAGGGGCCGGAGCCGATGTACTCGACGAGACCAGCGTAGAACGGGCGCTCGCGGTGCTCGGCGTAGTGGGTGCCGGCCAGCTCCGGGTCGATCACCCGCAGGCCGAGGGCGGCGATCCGCAGCCCCCGCCGCTCCAGCCGACCCACGATCTCGCCGACTAACCCGCGCTGCACGCCGTCCGGCTTGACGATGACCAGCGTCTGCTCGACCGCCACGCGCCCTCCCCTTGTCGTTCGCCCCGTGCCAGCGCCCCGACCGCGGGCAACCGCCAGAGCCTAGCACAGCCCACGTCGCCAGGCCGGAGCTCCGACCCGATCCGTTGCCGAGACAACGAGCCGCTGCAGCGGCGACATTCGAGATCCACCCGAACCAAGCATCGCCAGCGCTGTCGCTGGTCTCCCTCGGGTTCCGGAGGCATCCGGCTACCCCGAAAGGCACCGACCGGCGACCTCCCCGCATCGGTTTGGTTGACCCACCCACGGTCGAGGATTCGCCGCCGTGGCAACCTCCAGCCAATACTTCCCTTTGGGAAGCTTCAGACGAGAGCTCGCCCGACGTTTGCCGACCACAAGGCCTGCGGCCGCCGCAATCCCGCCCCAGGCGGGCCGGCAGGGAGAACGCCCATGACAGACGATAGGGCCACGGCGCCGCTTCCGAGTCCGCCTGCCATCGGAACGATAGGCACTGAACGGGGTCCCGCCGGCCGAGGCCACCGTGATAGCGACCGAACTCGAGCAGCTCGGCTACGGGGAATTCTGGTTGCCCGACGGGCTCATCCGCGACTCGTACGTCCAGGCAACTAGTCTGCTGATGCAGACATCCGGGTTGGTCGTCGCCACCGGCATCGCGAACGTCCGGGCGCGCTCGGCGGCCGCGACGGCGGCCGCCTTCGCCACGGTCGACCTCATCGCGCCCGGCCGCTTCCTGCTCGGTCTCGGGGTCAGCCACGCCCAGTTGGTCGAGCCGCTCTTGGGGGAGGCGTACGAAAGCCCGCGGAGTGGCATGGCGACGTACCTGGAGCGGGTCGACGCGGCGGCTCACGCGGTCGGTTCGGCTCCGATCCGGCCGCGGGTCCTGACCGCACTGGGGCCGAAGATGCTGGAACTGGCGCGAGACCAGGCGGACGGCGCCCACCCGTATCTGACGACGCCGGAGCACACGGCGCTGGCTCGCGGCATCCTTGGCCCAGGCAAGGTGCTCGCCCCGGAGCAGGCGGTCGTCCTCGGTAGCGACCGAGCGACGGTGCTCGGTCGCGGTCGGCGGCACCTGGCGGTGTACCTGCAGCTTCCCAACTACGTGAACAACTGGCGGCGCCTCGGCTTCGACGAGACAGACTTCGCCGATGGCAGCAGCGAGCGTCTGGTCGACGCCCTGGTCGCAAGCGGCGACGCCGCGGCGATCCGGGCGCGCGTCGACGAACACCTGGCTGCCGGGGCGAACCACGTCTGCCTCCAGGTTCTCGGCGACGACCCGGGGCCGCCCCGATGGAGGACTGGCGGGTGTTGGCTCCCGTGCTCCTGAGCTGAGGGTTCGCGTCCGTCTTCACCGCAGGCACGATGGATCGGTCCTGGCACCGCCCCCGGCCTCGATCGGGGGCGTCGAGGGAGAGCCTACGGGTGGGGTTCCGGGCCGACTGGGGGCTCGGCGTCGGACTGCTCGAACTTGCCGGGTCGCGGCGCAACCCGCTTCCTCGGCCGGTACATCATCTGCTTGATCGACCAGAGCGTGACGACGGCCGCGATCGCCAGCGGGATCACCACCACCAACGCCAGCTTGAACCACTCATCCGCCTGCATCCCGCGTCCTCCGCCCGGCCGGACCGGCCCCGCCTCGAACGAGGATACCGCGCCGGAACAAGCGGCGGCTCGCCGCGGACCGGAGGCGACGCGGTAGGCGTGCCGCGCGACCGACTGAGTCTGTGGCACCGGAATTCGTAAGATGCGGAGTGCCGCAGGGCTCGGTTGACGGTGCAAATGGATCGGACGGTCGGGCCAGGCGGACCCGGCCGATGGTCGCGGCCTGGTGCCCCGCTCCCGGCGACGTCCGGCAGACCGGGATGGTCTCCGGCGGCGAGCCTTCACCCCCACCAAGCCGGTCCCGAATGTCACCCCGGCCGGGGTAGGAGGGGGCTCCACCGCGGCAGAGGATCCGAGCCGGCCGCTGGCGTGGGCATCGCGAGTGGGTCCGGGGTCGATCAGGAGAATCCGGCGACGAGATAGACGAGGGTGAAGTGGGCCGCTGCCGCCGGCCAGAAGCCGCCCGGCCAGCGGCGCAGCAACCACGACAGGCTACCGATCGTGAGCCCGACCACCGCGCCTCCGACGAACGCGAGCGACAGGTCAGCCGGGACGCTGCCCGCTGCAGCCAGGAACAGCTCGCGCAGCCCCCACGACGCGGCGAAGAGACCGACGGCCGCGTTTGCGCCCACTTCGGGGTCCGGCCACGAGCGGGCGACGACCCCGAAGTGGACGAGCTGGAAGGCCAGCACGTCGGCGACGCCGAAGGCAAGCAGCTTGGCGACGGAGTCGGTCGGCCCCACGACCAAGCGGGCGACCGCTAGCACGATCGCGATCCCGACCAGCGCCGGACCGACCTGAATCCGGGCGGCGGCGAGGCGCGGAGCACGGGCGTCCGAGGTGGAGGGCATGCCCGGGTCCGGGGTACCCGGCGCCGATCCGACCCGAGGGGTATCGCCAGGGAACCTGGTGTCAGGGCCGTCGGGGGCGGACGCGGTTGCGGGGGCGGCCGGCTTCTGTACGAGATAGACCGCCGCCAGCAGCGCCGCCAGCGCCGGGCCGGCGAGCCTCGCCAGGTACCAGGGCAACGGCGTCTCCACGACGGGGACGGCCGGCGCGGCGACCAGCACCAGCAGCAGCGGCCACAGCCCTTGGTGGACGAGCGTCAGGTTCAGCCAGCGGTAAAGGCGGCGGAAGCCGGCCAGCCGCTGGGGGAGGAGGCCAGCCCGGCGCACGTCCTCCCGCGATCGGGGCCGCTCGCGCGAGGGGTCGGGGGTGAGCATCGGCACGTCGACGGCTCCGCGGCGGGCGAGGCGAGATCAGGGAAGACTGATGAACCGGGTGCCGGGCTGCCGCGCGCAGGGATAGCTCGTTGCCGGTCACCAAGCGAGCCTTGGGCGGCACCGATGCACCCCGGCGCAGGCCACCCATCCCCGTCATCCTGAGGCGAAGCCGAAGAGGCTCTCTCCGCCTCAGCCAACTGCGGACGAAAACTCACCCCTGCCGCAGGAAATCCCTCGCTTCGCTCGGGATGATGGGGGTGCGGGCGGACCGGTCGTGCTCGGCCCTGCGTCCGTTCGGCCTACCCCAGCGCCAGCACCATCGGCTGCTCCAGGTAGCGCTTCACCTCGCCCGCGAAGCGGGCCGACTCGGCGCCGTCGGTCACTCGGTGGTCAGCCGAGAGAGTCAGCTTCATCCGGTTGCCGACGACGATCTCGCCCGCCTTGACGACCGGCACCTGCTTGATCGAGCCAACTGCCAGGATTGCCGCCTGCGGCGGGTTGATGATCGAGATGAACTCGTCGACCTCGTACATCCCGAGGTTGGAGACGGTGAAGGTGCCACCCTGGTACTCCTCCGGCTTGAGACCGCCGCCCCGCGCTCGGCCGACCAGGTCCTTCGCCATCCGGGCGATGGCGCCCAAACTCTTCTGGTCGGCGTCGGGCACGAACGGGGCGATCAACCCCTCCGGCAGGGCGACCGCGATGTTGACGTCGATGTTCGGGTGCTCGTGGAGGAGGTCGCCCTCGAGCGAGGCGTTCAGGTTCGGGAAGGCCCGCAGCGCCAACGCCGCCGCCTTGACGACGAGGTCGTTGAAGGAGACCCGGACGCCGTCTTCCCCCGCGCCGTTGCCGACCTGGGCGTTGGCCTGCTCGCGGAAGGCGATCGCGGCGTCCATGTCGACCTCGACGGTGACGAAGAAGTGGGGCGCGGTCGTGACCGACTCGATCATCCGGCGGCCGGTCGTCCGCTTGATCCGGCTCAGCTCGCTCGTCCGAGCCGCCGGCCGCCCGGCCGGGGCAGCTGCCGGAGGCGCGGACGGTGCGGCCGCCAGGGTCGGGGCGGGCGCAGTCCCGGCCTCGGGAGCCGCCGTGCCAACCGGTGCCGCGGCCGCAGCCGGTTGCGCGGCGGCTGCCGGGAGCGGCTTGCCGTCCAGGTAGGGCGCGATGTCGTCCTTGACGATCCGGCCGGCCGGGCCGCTGCCGGGGATGCGGCCGAGGTCAATCCCGTGCTCGGCGGCGAGGCGCTTGACGAGGGGGGAGGCGCGCAACCGCTCGCCGCTGCCGGCCGCCGCGGCGGGCGCGGTAGCGATGGGTTGTGGCTGGGGTTGGGGCGCGGCGGTGCCATTGGCCGACGGCAGGGTGGCGGCCGTGACGGCGGCGGCCTCACGGCCGGTCTCCTCGATCGAGCCGACGGGGCCGGCCGGGGCGCCCTCCTCGTACGGAGTCTCCCCGACGGCCGCGGCGATCTCGACCGTGGCGGCGGAACCGGAGCCGGCGGCGCCGTCCTCCTCGCCGATGGTGGCGATGGCGGTGCCGATCGGGACGACGGCGCCCTCGGCGACCAGCGTCTGGGAGAGCGTGCCGGCGTCGCCGGCCTCGATCTCCAGCGTCACCTTGTCGGTCTCGATCTCTGCGATCGGGTCGCCGACGGCGACGTCGTCTCCGGGCTGCTTGAGCCAGCGGAGGAGCGTACCCTCCTCCATGGCGTCGCCCATCTTGGGCATGATGACCGTCGGCATGCGTTGACCCTACCCCCGGTACATGGCGCGCCGCGCCGCGTCGACGATCTGCTGCTCGCTCGGGAAGGCCGCGACCTCGAGATTGCGCGCGTAGGGCGCCGGGACCTCGGCACCGGAAACCCGCTCGACGGGCGCGTCGAGGTCGTCGAAGGCCTGCTCCTGGATCAGCGCCGCCACCTCGGAGCCGACGGAGAACCAGCGCC
Source organism: uncultured Thermomicrobiales bacterium (assembly GCA_902806345.1). Classification (GTDB taxonomy): domain Bacteria; phylum Chloroflexota; class Chloroflexia; order Thermomicrobiales; family UBA6265; genus CADCWF01. The sequence continues at coordinate 9,107 of CADCWF010000352.1, read as the reverse complement.
ATTGCTCCTGGACGACGACGGCGCGGTGGGTCTTGCGGACCGACTCGACGATGGTCTGCTCGTCGAAGGGGCGGATCGAGCGGAGGTCGATCACCTCGGCCGCGACGCCGTCGGCCGCGAGGGTGTCGGCCACCTTGAGCAACATGTTGACCTGGCGGCCGTAGGCGATGAGGGTGACGTCGGTGCCCTCGCGGGCGACGCGGGCCTTGCCGAAGGGGACGGTGAACTCGCCCTCGGGGACCTCGCCCTTGGTGCCGTAGAGCGCCCCGGCCTCAAGGAAGATGATCGGGTTCGGGTCGCGGATCGCCTCGATCATCATCCCCTTGACGTCGTGCGGGGTAACCGGCGAGACGACCTTGAGGCCGGGGAAGTGGCCGTAAAAGTTCTCCAGGCTGTGGGTGTGCTGGGCGGAGAGCTGGACACCGCCCCCGTTGGGGCCGCGGATCACCAGCGGCACCGTCACCTGGCCTCCGGAGAAGTAGCGCACCTTGGCCGCGTTCTGGACGATCTGGTCGACCGCCTGGAACGAGAAGTTCCAGGTCATCATCTCGACGATCGGGCGCATCCCGGCCATCGCCATCCCGATCGCGGCGCCGGTGAAGCCGCCCTCCGCGATCGGCGTGTCGATGACGCGGCGGGGTCCGAACTGGTCGATCAGCTTGTCGGTCACCAGGTGGGTGCCGCCGTAGATCCCAATGTCCTCGCCCAGGATGACGACGGACTCGTCCCGCGTCATCTCCTCGGCCATCGCCGAGCGGAGCGCCTCCCGGTAAGTCATGACCGGCATCGAATTGGGTCCTCTCCCCTGCGTTGCGGGCGCTAACTGGCCGCGCCATCGGCGTAGACATCCGTAGCGAGCTCCTCGAGCGGCGGCTCCGGGCTCTCGTCGGCGAACGTCACGGCGTCCTCGACGACCGCCTTGACCTCGTCGCGGATGGCGGTCAAGGTCGCCTCGTCGGCGACGTCCGCTTCCAGCAACCGTGCCTCGAGGAGGTTGATCGGGTCGCGCTTGCGGGCCTCGGCGATCTCGTCCTTGGAGCGGTAGCGCTCCAGGAAGTCGGCCGCGCCGTGGGGCGAGAGGCGGTAGGTCTGGACCTCGACGGCGTAGGGGCGGCCGCTCTCGCGGACGCGAGCCACGGTCCGCTTGGCGCACTCGAGGACGGCGAAGAGGTCCATCCCGTCGACGTCCTCGTGCTCGATCGCGTAGGAGTCGAACTTGGCCGAGAGGTCGGTCATCGCCGTCGCCCGCTCGACGCTGGTGCCCATCCCGTACTGGTTGTTCTCGAGGATGAAGAGGCAGGGGTTGAGGCCGTCGCGGCCCCAGAGGCCGGAGAGGTTGGCCGCCTCGTGGAAGGCGGCGTTGTGGATGGCGCCGTCGCCGAAGTAGAGCTGGGTGACGCCGCCCGTCTGCTGGTAGGCCTGGGCGTAGGCCATGCCGACCCCGAGCGGGATGTGGCCGCCGACGATGCCGTAGCCGCCGTAGAGGCCGTTCTCGACGTCGAACAGATGCATCGAGCCGCCCTTGCCCTTGACGAGTCCGGTGCCCTTGCCGAACAGCTCGGCCATCACCTCGCGGGGGGTGGAGCCCAGCAACAGGGCGTGGGCGTGGTCGCGGTAGGCGGTGATGACGTGGTCACCCGTGCGGTACTCGTGGAGGAAACCGACGGCGACCGCCTCTTGACCGATGTAGAGGTGGAGGTAGCCGCCGATCTTGCCCTGGCGGAAGCCGCGCTGGGCGGCCTCCTCGAAGAGGCGGATCAGGGTCATCTCCCGGTAGAAGCGGAGCAGGGTCTCGGCGTCGAGGCCGAGGTCGGCGCCGGCCGCCCCGTTCGGGGCCGGGCCTACGTCGCCCTCCCTTGCCTCGGCGGCGGCCTTGGCGGTCCGGTTGCGTGTGGTGGCCATGGGTTCGCCTCTCGCAGCTAGGCCGGGCGGCGGCTGGCTGCCCTCTGGGCGGGGGCCGCGCCACGGGAACGGGTTCGGGTGGGGACCGTGCGTGCGGACGGCCGGGCGCCCCCCGGCGGTGGCCGCGGGCTCCTCGCCCCCGGCGGGCGGCGGGCGCACTCCCGCGTGTACGGCGGAAAGTGTACCGTACGCCCCCATCCGCCGCGTCCCGGCGCGGGCGGCCATTGGCGGGCGCCCGGATTGGGGCCAGGCTCCCGTTCCCGAGCCAGGCATGGAGGAGGAGGACGGGCCCGTGTCCGATGGATCGGCGAAGGCGGTCGTTCGCCGCTACTACGACGAGGTCATCAACCAGCAGAACGTGGCGGCGATCGAGACGATCCTGGCGACCAGGTTCGTCCACGGGGAGGAGGCGCGCGGGCTGCGGGGGCAGGCCGCCGTGGTCCAGACCTACTTCTCGGCCTTCCCCGACATCCGCGTCGTCATCGACCAGCTGGTGGGCGAGGGGGACACGGTCGCGGCCCGGATGACCTGGAGCGGCACCCACCGCGGGCCCTGGCTAGGTGTGGCGGCGACGGGGCGGGCGGTGGCCTGGCCGGTGATGGCCTTCTACCGGGTGGCGGACGGCCGGATCGCCCAGGCCTGGGTGACGGAGGACACCGAGTCGCTGCGGCGGCAACTCGGGGCCGGCGGGGCGAACGGGCGGGGGTAGGGGCGGGACCGGGGTGCAACGCCCCGGCCAAGGCGCCCCGGGCTCCCAGGACCCGAAGGCCGGCGCCGTCAGGCGCGCCGTCTTGGCAAACGGAGCAGGCGCGCCCGGCGCCTCCGCCGAGGGGGCGTGGCGCCACTGCCGTTCCCGTATACTCCGGTGGAGCGGACCAGCGCCGGAGACGACCGGCGCGGCCGGCGAACCGTAGGCTCGGGGTCGATGGACACCATCGCGGTCTTGATCATCAACGTCCTCAACATCTTCAGCTTCGCCCTCCTGGGGCGGGCGATCCTGTCGTGGTTCGATCCGGCCGGTCGCTGGCCGATCAGCCGCATCCTGGCCGACGTCACCGAGCCGGTGATCGCCCCGATCCGGCGGGTCGTGCCGCCGGTCGGGATGATCGACCTCTCGTTCATCGTCGCCTTCCTCCTGGTCCGGGTCCTGCAGACGCTGCTGGCGCGGGCACTCCTGGGTTGAGTACCCCTTGCCGGTGATCTGCTGGCATCGGTCGGCGGCACCGCCGAGCCCGGCCATCAATGGCCGGGCTGAACGCACGAGGGACCCTGAAGGGCTCGAAGGACGGGTATAGCCGACACACCACGGCACCGAACACGCCGGACGGGCACGCCGCGGACGGGCCGAAGTGAGAGCGGGGAGACGGGGGATTCCGATGCGGGTGCTGACCTACGCCTACCTGGCGGTCTTCGCGCTGGTGGTGCTGCTCTACGTGCTGTCGGTGTTCGGCTTCTTCGTCGACCCGTTGGTCGACCCGGGGATGTAGGGCGCCGGCGTTCGCCGCGCTTCCGGGATCACTTCTCCTCGTCCGCCTCCGCCAGTTCGACTCCCGGCCGCAGCTCCTTGCCGTAGGTGGCGTACTGCTGGGCGACCTTCATGCCCGCCCCCTCGTAGAGGCGGGTGGCGCCGGTTGGGCTGGCGGCGTCGACGCCGAGGGCAACCCGGCGGGACCCGCGGCGGGAGAACTCCGCGAAGGCGTGGCGCAGCAGGGCGGCGCCGAGGCCGCGCCTGCGCCATGGGCGGCGGACGCCGAAGGTGTCGACCCAGCCGATCCCCTCGGAGACGCTGCAGAGCGCGGCCCCCGCCGGCTCCCCGCCGTCGAAGGCGAGGAACCAGAGCGAAGGGTCGAACGAGGCCCCGAAGCGGTGTCTCGCCCACTCCTCGTACGTCCGTGGCACGTGGCCCCAGTGATCGGCGAACGCCTCCTCGACCGTGGCATACGCGGCGTGCTCGTCCTGCCCCACGACGAAGGGGCGGACCGTGATGCCCGCGGGCCAGACCGGGGCCGGCGGCAGTGCTTCACCAAGCTCCGTCTCCATCCGCCAGAAGTAGCGGACCGGGGCGAAGCCTTCGCGCTCCAGCAGGGCGCAGGCGTCGGGGTTCAGGGCGTTGATCCAGTTGTGGACGACGACCCTGGCGTCCGCCGGTGCGAGGGGGACGTGCTCGCGCGCCCGCGCCTCGGCCCGACGGACCAGCGTCGTGCCGATGCCGCGGCCGAAGTGGTGGGGGTGGACGTAGATTTCGACGTCGATCCGGACGTGGCGGCGGTCTCCCACCCACGCGTAGCCGGCGACGGTCCCGTCCGGCGCGGTGGCGACCAGGATGTCCCGCTCCAGGTCGCGTTCGGCCCAGTCGTCCCGGAGCCGGTCGAGCGAGAAATCGGACTCGCCGAACTCGACGACGTCGGAGGCGACGACGAGGGCGTGGACCGCATCGAGGTCGTCGAGGCGCGCCGGGCGGATCGTGAACCCCGGGGCGAGTACGTCCGTCATGGGCCTCCCCTTCCGGCTTCGAGCAAACCATGAGGCGTGTGGGGCGAGAACCTCCTCACGCCCCCGGCGGTGGTGTCCGTCACGGTGGGTGCCGGGCGCGGTGGCCGGATCGCCACCGCCCCGAGCGCCCGCGATACAAGGCAGGGCCGGGCGCCGAAATGGGCGGTTCCCGGAACCGCCCCACCCGTCCGCGGCGCCTAGCTACGGCAGCGCCGCCTGGGCCTGCGCCGCGAAGAGGAAGGCCGGGCACGGGCCGGTGAGACCAAACCCGCCCCGCTCCGGGGTAAAGGCCACGGTCGTCTCGTCGCCCGCGGCGAGCGAGGTGTCGGCCGCCCCGAGGACGTTCTCGCCGACCTCGAGCAGCTCGCCCGCTTCGTCGAAGCAGGCCACCGCCGGCCGCAGGTTCGAGACGTCCTGCTCGTGGTCGTTGCGGACGATGCCAATGATCCGGCCGTCCTCCTGGACGGTGGCTTCCTCGACCGTCGTGTCGAAGAAGAGGGGATCGTCGCTCCGCGGCTGGGAGGCGACCTCGACGTCGTCGTACTCGGCGCCCTCCGGCAGTTGACCGACGCCGAAGTAGACGTTGCCGAAGGCGACCCCGCCGTCGACCACCACGTAGGGGAAGATGCTCAGCGTCGCGCCCTGACCGATCAGCTCGCCGTCGGCCGACCGTGCGATGAGCGAGACCTCCACGCCCTCGACATCCTCACCCGTCTCGTTGCAGACGACAACCGGCACGCCGATGCCCTCCTCGGGCGGACCGACGGCGATGAGCGACAGATCGCCCGCCTCGCATGGCTCGAGCAGCGAGAAGGCGTTGCCGCCGACGTAGCCGGCCGTCGTGATCGCGAGCTGTTGCTCCAGCGCGGCAAAGACCGCCTCGCTCAGGCTCGCGGCGTCGTCGGCGGCGAAGAGCTCGCCGCCGCCGTCCTCGGCGATGCAGGCGACGGCCTCGCGCTGCTCGTCGGTCAGGGCAAAGCAGACGACGTGGGTCGTCAGCGCGATCTCGGCGGCGTTGAGCTCGCCGGCGACCCGGCAGGGGTCGCCGCCGCACGTCTCCTCCCCGTCGGTGACCATGATCACGGCGTTGGTGACACTCTCCCCGCCCGGCTCGAAGTCTCCGGCGGCCGCCTCCAGGGCCCGCGCAAGGGGGATCCAGCCGGTCGGCTCGAACACCTCGACCCGCTCGCGCAGCGCCTGCTTGTCGACCCCCGCGATCGGGACGAGCAACTCGGTCGAGCGGCAGCTCTCCGCCCGGTCCTCCTCGCGGTTGCTGCCCTCGTGCCCGTAGACGCGGAAGCCGACGTTGAGCCCGTCGCGCTCTGGGATGCGGTCGATCACCTCGGCCAGCGCCTGCCTCGCGGCCTCGATCCGCGGTTGGTCGGTGCCCGGCAGCGTTTCGGCCATCGAGCCGGAGGAGTCGAGGATCAGCTCGACGTTGACCGTGAGGGTCGAGGCACCCAAGGGATCGTCGGTCCCCTCGTCGGTCGCCACGGCCTCCGCCGTTACGGTCGGCTCCTGGGCCGCGGCGACGCCGAGGGCCGACCCCGAGCCGAGCGCCGCGACCAGCAGCAGGACGAGGGCCAGCGACCGGACCGTGCGATCGAACGCGCCTGCCGTCGACATCGTGACCTCCTCCCGCCCGACGCGCCGCTTCCGTGGATGCGGCCCCCCGACACAGATCTCCGACCCGGCGCCGACCGGCACGCGCCACCATGGAGCGCCAGAATAGAGCCGTCATGGACTCTTGGCGAGAGCCGCCGGCGTGGCATGGCACCCCTGCGGCGTCCCGGCCAGCCTGGTTGAGGCCGATCGCCCCGACCAGGCGGAGGACAGCCATCCCCGGACCATGGTCGTCCAGACCGCGAAGCTCGGGCGCGGTGGTGGACAGGCGGGCAAGGGGAGGAGGGGTTGCCGTCCACCAGGGCCGCGCTCAGGCGCTCGCGGGGTCGGTCGGGTCGGTGCCGCCGGCCACCTCGGCGCCGTCGCCGACGCCATCGCCGTCAGTGTCGAAGACCAGCGGATCGGTGCCGGGCGAGGAGCCCGGCTCGAAGCCGACCTCGCCAAAGTCGGTCAGGCCGTCACCGTCGGTGTCGGCTACGGTCGGGTCGGTCCCGACCTCGGCCTCCTCCTCGTCGGAGAGGAGGTCGCCGTCGGTGTCGAGCCTGGAGGGGCCAGCCGGCACACTCGCCGGGTCGAGCGGGTCGGAGCCCTCGACGCCCTCCTGGTTGTCGCCGAAGCCGTCGCCGTCGGTGTCGTAAAGGGTCGGGTCGGTGACGGGACCGCCGGCCCCAACCTCGGCCCCGTCCAGGAGGCCGTCCTCGTCCGTGTCGGGGTTGGCGGGGTCGGACCCGGCTTCGGCCTCCGCAACGTCCGAGAGGCCGTCCGCGTCGGAGTCAACGTCGCCGGGCGCGGGGACGGTTTCGACGTAGACGACGGCCAGGCGGGCGTTCGGGTTCGCCTCGTCCACGGTGACGACCCACCCGTTGCCGGAGCCGCCCAAGCTGCCGCGGACATCGGACAGCTCGTAGCCAGCCGGGACGGCGATGGAGCCAGGCTGGAGGTAGTAGGTGCCGAGGGGCAGGTCGCCTTCCTCGCCCCAGACCCAACTGACGCCGTGGATGCGGACCGGCACGTCGCTCGTCGCGTCCGTCGTCAGCCGGACCGGGCCGTCGACGACGACCCCCGTCGCGTCGCCGTAGGCGCACTCGGCGACCGGGTCGGTTGGCGGCGTGGCGCAGAGGTGCACCGTCACGGCGACGGAGGCCGCCAACTCGCCCCGCAGGTCTTCGGGGACGACGTACCAGGAGCAGGCGACGGCCTGACCGGCGGCAATCTCGACCGTCCCACCCGGGATCTCGCTGTACGGGGGCTCGACCGGGATCGGCCCGCCGTCGTCGGCGCAGGCGACGGTCTGGACCGCGAACTCGGCCGGGACCCCGCCGGAGAGGGCGTAGGTGTTCTCGCCGAGACCGCGGAAGGCAACGGTTCCCTCGGCGTCGGTCGTCCCTTCGCGCGAGAACTCCGTGGCCGGGATGACCAGCCGGAACCCGATCCCGACCAGCGGCTCGGCGCACGCCGCCGCGAAATCATTGCCTTCGTAGGCGACCGGGCAAGCCAGGGCGCGGACGGTCAGCGAGGCGGAGTCGGGCGCCGGCGTCACCGGCGGGGTGGGGGTCCTCGTCGGACTCGCGATCGGGGTGGCCGCGGGGGTGCGGCCAGGGAGCGCCGTGGTGGGATCCTGACTCGGAGGGGTTGGCGCGCTCAGCCGGAGGGCGACCAGTCCAGGGAAGCCGCCCTCGGTGCTCTGATAACCGGCCACGACGAGATCGGGACCGGCGGCGAGGGTTCGGAGGTGGACATCGGCCGGCCAGGGAAGTCCGCCGAGGATCCGTCCGCTACCCCGGTCGACGAGCACGGGCACGGGCGGCGCGCCGGGCGCTACCACCAGCCCATCGCCGGCCACCACCGGGCCGAACCACACCCCACCCGACGCCCCGAGCGGGGTCCGCCAGATGACCTCGCCCGAGCCGGGGTCGAGCGCGACGACCCCCGGCTCGGCGGGATCCTCGCCCGGCCTGCCGCCCTGGCCGGTGTTCGTCGCCGCGTAGAGGACGCCCTCCGCTTCCGCCGGGCCGTCGCTCGTCCAGGTCATCCCGGTACCCGGGTCGACGCGCCACCGCTCGCCGCCGTCGGGGTCGAGGGCGACCAAGTCGCCCTCGTAGGCCTGGGCGTAGACCTGCTCCGCCGCGTCACTCACCCCCTGGAAGAAGAGCCGCGCTTCGCGATCGGTCCGCCACAGCTCATCGCCGGTGGTGGCGTCGAGGGCCAGAATGACCGGCTCGTGCGTCTCGGGGTCGGAATCTCCCGTGAACACCGTGCCCCCCAGCACCCCGGGTGATTGGCCCCCCGCCGAAACGCGGTCGGTCCGCCACACCTCGCGCCCAGTCGCGGCGTCGAAGGCCAGCGTGATCCCTGCTTGGTCCACACGGGCGTTGAGGTAGAGCGTTCGACCGTCGACCAGCGGCGGGCCGCTCGCCCAGCCGAGCCCGGTCGTCTGCCAGAGGCCCCCCCCGTCCTCGGCCCGAAACGCGCTCAGGGTGCCGTCCTGGTTGGCGACGAAGAGGGCATCTCCGGCGAGGGTCGGCCCGAGCCCGAAACCCTCGCCGGTCCCCTTCGTCCAGACGACGCGACCATCGGCCGCGTCGATCGCGAAGAGGGTCGAACCGCCGACGGCGTAGACGCGCTCCGGCGTCACCACCGGCGGCTGCGCGACGTAGTCGGCCGTCTCGACCCGCCACGCCTCGGTCCACCGCGGGTCCGCTTGCCTGGCGGACCCGGCGGGTGCCCCGGCCAACGCCCAGAGCCCGAGCAGCAGGAGCGTGAGGAGGCAGCGGGCGAACCCGCCCGGCCGCGGCATCGCGTCGATCCGGCGGCTGGGGCCGGGCCGGGGAGGGATGGTATCGGTCGGTCCAGGTTGCATCGTGGCTCCCAGGGGTGTGGTTGGGCCCATCCCACCAGCTCCCCGCCGCCTGTCCGAGGGAGGGGGATCCGATGGCTGGCGGAGGATGCCAACTCGGCGTCGGATCGCGTGCTCTTCCCGTTGTCTCGAACGCGCGGCCCTCCTCGGCGGTGTCCGGTGAGGGCATCGCGCGAGGGTCATCAGGGGGCCGCGCTGAAGTCGGCGGCAATGGGCGGCTGGTCGGGGTCCG
>CADCWF010000351.1 GCA_902806345.1 uncultured Thermomicrobiales bacterium | reverse complement strand
CGGGACCGATCTCCCCTGAAAGCAGGTAGTCGACCAGGCGCCGTGCGATCTCGGTCGAGATCGGTTCCCGTCGGATCGGCTCGATACCGGCAAGCAGGTCGCTCACCCGGGACCTCCCCACGTCTCGCCACCGGTCCCGCTCGGACGCCCCAATAGCTCCCCGGAGTTCGAGACAGCATCGACCAGGCCAGCCCCGACCCCCCGATCCCGATCGAGATCGTCTCGGAGACCACGGTCGCGGCGTTCACGCAGATCGTCAAGGTCGTCTTGCTCCCTTGGCAACCACCGGCGGAGACAGGGTGGCTCGGTCGCCCCAGAGATCTCCGGCCACAGGTTCGCCGCGATCTTCTCGAACGTCTCGGCTCCGCCGAGGGCAGCGGTCTGGAACGGTCCCGTGTAGCGCCACCGCCGGGCGAGCCCGTCACGGACGATCTCGTCGATCGCCTCCGGGGAAGCAACCCCGGCCTCGACGAGCCAGACCGACTCCCGGAGCAGCGCCATCTGGAGCCGATTCCAGACGAAACCCGGCACGTCTTTTTCGACGGTCATCGGCCGCTTGCCCAGCGCCACCAGTGTCTCGGTCATCTCCTCGACGATGCCGGGCCGCGTCCGCTCCGACCGGACCACCTCGACCAGCGGCATCAGCAGCGGTGGGTTCCAGTAGTGGGTACCGACCACCCGTTCGGGTGCCCCGCTCGCCTCACCGATCGCCCGGATCGAGAGCGACGAGGTGTTCGTGGACAGGATGGCTGCAGGTGCAGCGGCTGCGGCCTCGGCCAGAACCCCGCCCTTGACCGCCAGGTCCTCGATCACACTCTCGACGACGATCCGGCAATCGTCCGGAATCGCATCGATCTCGGTTTCCAGCCCGACCCCGCTCTGCGCCGCCAGGGCCGCCTCGGCACTTGCCAGACCGCACGCGACCGCGAGCGCGAACGCCGCCTCGACACGCCGCGCCGCTCGCTCCGCCGACGGGGAGACGAAGACAACGTCATGGCCGCCAAGGGCGTACTCGACCCCGATCTGGGAGCCCATCAACCCGGCGCCGAGGATGGTGACCTTCACCCCGTCTCCCCTCTCCTACCCGCGCACCGCGCCGAGCGTCAGGCCACGGACGAAGTGCCGCTGGACCAGGAGACCGAGGAGGAAGATCGGCGCCGTCGCGACCACGGCCAAGGCCGAGGCTTGCCCCCAATTCGACCCTTGACTGCCGGTGTACCCCGCGATCGCGACCGGGAGGGTGAACGCCTTGGTCCGGGTGAAGATCACCGCGAACAGGAACTCGGTCCAGGCGAAGATGAACGCGAAGGTTGCCGTCGCGATCAGCCCCGGCAGCGAGAGCGGCAGCGTCAACCGCCAGAACACCGCGAAGCGCGACGACCCGTCAACCAGCGCGCTCTCCTCGATGTCCGCTGGCACGCTCTGGAAATAGGAGCGCATCATCCAGATTACATACGGCAGGTTAAAGACGGTGTAGAGCGCGATCAGGGCGCCATGGGAGTCGATCCCCAGCGCCGGGTTGATCTCACCGAGTGTCCGCAGCACCAGAAAGAAGGGGACGACCAGAACGACCGGCGGCATCAGCCGCTGAGAGAGCAGCCAGAACGAGAGGTGGCGGCCACCCGTTCCGAACCTGACCAGGCTGTAAGCCGCCAGCGAGCCGACGACCATCGTCAGCGCAGTCGCGCTGGTGGCGACAATCACGCTGTTCCGGAGCGCCAGGGCGCCCTTCGCCTCCATCACGTTCGTGAAGTGGATCAGGGTTGGCGTCTGGGGAATCCAGACCGGAGGGTTCTTCAGGTACTCGCCGGGAAGCTTGATCGACGTGCTGACCACCCAAATGATCGGGAACAGGAAAAAGGCGAGCGCCAGCAGCAGGATCGCGTAGCGGAGGAGCGAGCGAACCGCCTTGCCTCGCCCGCTCCGCTTCCCTGCGGTAGACAATACCTCCAGCCGGGTCCCGGTCATTCCGGTATCTCGCGGAGGAAGCGAGCGACGTAGACGGTGGCGACGACGGTCAGGATGACCACGGCCACGTAGGAGACGGCCGAGGCATAGCCGAGGCGGAAGAAACGGAAGCCGAGTTGGTAGATGTACCACGAGATCGACTCGGTCGAGGTGCCGGGGCCGCCTTGGGTGAACATGAAAACGAGGTCGAATAACTTGAACGCATCGAGCGCGCGGAACAGCACCGCCACCGCCACCACCGGTGCGATCCCGGGCAGGGAGATGTCGCGCAGGCTCGCCCACCACCCAGCTCCGTCGAGCGAGGCCGCTTCGTAGAGCTCGGGGTTGACCCCGGTCAGACCGGCCAGGAGGACGAGCAGCATGAACGGCGTCCACTGCCAGACATCGGTGACGACCATCGCCGCGAGCGCCGTGTCACGGTGCGCCAGCCAGACGATGTTGACGTCCCGTCCGGCCACCAGCCCGAGCAGGTGGTTGATCGGGCCGTACTGATTGTCCCAGAGCATCCGCCAGGTGAGCCCGACCACGACCGGCACCATCATCACAGGCAGCATCAGCAGGGGGAGCAGCAGTCGCTTGCCCCGGAAGTCACCGAGCAGCAAGAGCGCCAGACCGAAGCCGAGCAGGAGTTCCAGCGAGACAGCCGAGACGACGATCGCCAGCGTGTTCGCCCACGATCCCCAGTGGCGGGCATCGGCGACCGCTTCGGCGTAGTTGGCGATCCCGATGAACGGCGTCTCATGGCTTTGCAGATCCCAGCGCCGGAACGAGAGCACCAGGGACGAGATCAGCGGGTAGACGCCGAGGGCCAGGATCAGGAGGACGGCGGGCGCGACCATCAACCAGCCGTCGCGCCGCCGCCGGGCGCTCCAGCCCAAGCCACGGGGCGAGACGACGGGTTGTCCCTCGAGCGGGATGGACGTGGTCATCGGGCCCTCCGGCCACCGCCGATCCAGGGGAGGCGACGCGGCCGAGACGCGGATTCCGTCCCGGCCGTCCTCGAGCTAGCTGTAGTAGGAGCCCTTGAGTGCCAGGAACTGGGCGTAGGCCGCCTTCTGGGCCTCGCGCCCGATGCGGTCGCTGACCGCATCGAAGGCGGCATTCCCCTCAGCCAGGGCCTGCTCGACTGGAGTGCCCGCCTGGGCGGCGGTCACCGCCTGGTCCATTGCGGTCTGGTACTCGGCCGACCCGGGCAGCACGAGGTCGATCAGCGCTCCGTCCGCTGCGCTCTTCAGCGTGTCGAGATACGCCCCCGCGGTAGCCCAACGAGAGCGGTACTCCTCCGAGGCGTAGTGGCTCAGCCGGTAGGGGTCGCGCAGGGCGTAGGGCAGCATCACCCGCTGGAGACTGATCTCCGGGCTCGTCAGCCAGTGGATCAGCAGGTACGCGGCCTCCTTGCTCGGACTGTCGGCAGACACGGCCAGGGAGAACCCGGAGTTGTGGAGGCTGTGGCCGAGGGGCATCACGGAGTAGCCGACGTTGCCGGCCACCGTCGTTTCCGGCACCCATGCCAGTTGCTCGGCGGTGGTCCCCTCGGACCATCGGGCAATCGGGGGCCACGTCCCCCCGATCATCGCCAACTGGCCCGACATCCAGGCGGTCAGGACTTCGACGAAGCCCCAGGTCTCGACCCCGGGCGGCATCGTCCGGTTGGAGGCAACCATCCGCGTCAGGGTTTCGATTCCCGCGTCGCTGGCAAGCGTCGCATCCATCGTCGCTTCGTCGAAGAAGCGGCCGCCCCGGTTTCGAAACTCCTCGGAGAACCAGCCGTAGACCTGGCCCGGTGCCCGCTGGCTAGCGCCGCCCCACGTTTCGCCGCCGCCTTGCTCCGTGAAGAACGCCTGGATCTGGTCGTACTCCTCCCAGGTCGTCGGCGGTGCCAAGTCGCGACCGTGCTGGGCCTGGAATGCTTCCTTGTTGGCGGCGTCCTCGAACAGGTCGGTCCGGTAGTAGAGGATGATGGTGTCGCCATCGTCGAAAAGTCCGTAGATCTCGCCGCTGTAGTTCATCAGCTCCCGGTAGAGCGGATGGTAGTCGTCAAGGTCCGGCTGGTACTGCTCGATGTAGGGGCCGAGCGGTTCCATCAGCCCTTGGGCGACGAAGTCCGCCGTCCAGGCCGGGACGAGCGTCAGCACATCGTAGGCGCCGGTACCCCCCAACTTCTCAGCCACCTGGGACGAGAAGAGCTCGGTGAAGGGCTTGCCGATCGGGTTGACCCGGATCCCGGTCAGCTCTTCCCACCTCGGCCCGAAGAAATTGGTCGGGTCTTCGAGCTGGAGGCCGTCTTCCCAAACGACGTTGAGTACCTCCGGTTTGGGGTCGAGCGCATTTGCCGCGGCGACCGCCGCCGCCGCCGAGTCGGCGCCCTGCTGGAGCGCTAGCCGGGCCGCCGCGACCGATGCCGGTGACAGTCTCGGTGCCGCCGCTGCCCGTCGGATGGGGACGAACGACCCACCGACGGCACCCGCTGCCGCGAGCCCAGCCGTCGATTTCAGCACCGAGCGCCGAGAGATGCGGGACCGAACGAACTGCGCCAGGCGCTCCCGGTTCACTGCCTCGTGACCCGAATCGCGATCCGCCATCGGATGCTTCTCCTCACATGCCCGCTTCGTCGCGGAACGGTTCGGTCGCCGTAGAACACCCGCGGGTTGATTTCTGTGAAATGCCCCGCCGTGCCCCTGCTACGTCCTGAGTGCGTCCAGACCCTCCTTGAGTGCTCGCCCGTAGAGCCAGAGGTCGCCACCATAGGCGACCATCCGGAACCCCTGCTTCAGACAGGCCTGAGACGTTTCGACATCCGCGGCCATGATCCCCGGCGTCTTGCCGTGGCGGGCGCACGCCTCCAGCACCCGGTCGACCGCCCGCAGGTAGTCGGGGTGGCCGAACTGCCCCGGCACCCCGAGCGAGGCCGATAGATCGAAATGGCCGATCCAGAGCACATCGATCCCCTCCAGAGCCGCGATCCCGACCGCCGCGTCGACCCCCGCGGCAGTTTCGATCTGGGCCAGCAGCAGGGTTTCTTCGTTGGCCGAGGTCATCTTTTCGACGATGTCGCCGCCGAGGTAGTCGTCGTGGGCGACCGAGAAGGCGGCGCCGCGGCGCCCGGCAGGCGGGTACTTGGCGGAGCGGACGATCGTCTCCGCCTGCGCCACGCTCTCGACCATCGGGACCATCAGCCCCATCGCTCCGACATCGAGCGGGCGAGCCAGGAGGTGGTACTCGGTGGCCGGCACCCGGACCAGCGGCACGAGGTCGGCGGCGCGCGTCGTCGCCATCAACTGGCGGACCGTCTCAATCGACCAGCCGGTATGTTCCATGTCGTAGACGACGAACTCGGCCCCTGCCGCCGCCGCGATCCGCCCGATCCCCGGCGTTGCGAACTCGAACACCATCGTGCCGAGCGAGACGCCGCCTCCACCCACCGTCCGCTTCGGACCGTTCACTCTCACCTTGCGGCCTCCCGATAGCGGCGTAGCTTCTCCGCCAGCACCGGCGACTCCAGGACCTCGCGGTTGACGACGTGCGGCGGCTCCCGCCCGGCGGCCACCTCCAGGATGCCGCCGAACACCGAGACCCCGCTCAACTGCGCCCACTCGTCCGTCAGGCCGAGGTTGTGCGGGCTGAGGACAACGTTGTCCAGAGCCAGGAGGGGATCGTCGGGGTCGATCGGCTCCCGCTCGAACACGTCGAGCCCCGCCCCCGCGATCCGTCGCTCCCGCAGCGCTGCGGTCAGCGCGGCTTGGTCGACGATCGGGCCGCGTGCCGTCGAGATCAGGAAGGCGGTCGGCTTCATGAGCCCGAGGCGCTCGGCGTTCAGCAGGTGCAGCGTGTCGGGAGTGAGGGCACAGGCGACCACCACGAAGTCGCTCTCACGGAGCAGCGTATCCAGGTCGACGAGGGCGACCCCGGCGGCTTCCGCGGCAGGTGGCGACGCGAACGGGTCGGACGCCAGGAAGCGCAGGCCGAGCGGCGCCGCCAACGCCACGAACTCCTGGGCGATGTTACCAAACCCGATCGTGCCAACCGTCCGCCCGGTCAATCCACTGCCGCGGACCTCGAACTTGCGGGACCACTCCCCCGCCCGGATGAGGCGATCCTGCTCGAGCAGGCGGTGGGCGAGCGCCAGGAGGAACGTTAGGTTGGCCAGCGCCATCGGCCGCCGGACGGCCCCCGGCGTGATCGTCAGCATCACCCCGTGCCGGGTACAGGCGGCGACATCGACGTTGTCGTAGCCGACGCCGATCCGGGCGACAATGGCCAATCGGTCGTTGCCCTGGAGCGAGGCATCGGTCACCTTCTGACCGAAGAGCGCCAGCGCGTCGAGACCGCGCAGATCGTCGGCGGTCAGCTCCCGACCGACCGGGCCGAGGGATCGCCACTCGACGCCGGGAGCGTTGTCGAGCAGGTCGAGCCGGACATCACCGAGGACGCTGCTGCCGTCGGCCGCGAAGAGATCGGGCGAGATGGCGACGCGGTACGGCTCGGCCATCTCCCTCACCGGACGGAGATACCGCCGTCCACGTAGAAGTGGGCGCCGGTCGCGAAGGCCGATTCGTCGGAGGCGAGAAAGACCGCGATGCCGTCCATGTCGCTCGGCGCGCCAACTCGGCCGATCGGGTGGAGTGCCGTCAGCCGGGCGCGAGTCTCGGGGTCGTCGTACAGCGGTTGGGTCAGCGGGGTCACGATCGACCCCGGGACGATGCCGTTGACCCGGATGCCGTAGCCGGCGAGATCCGCCGCCATCGTCCGGGTCAGCCCCATCACCCCCGCCTTGGACGAGGAGTAGGCGGCCCAACCGCCGCCGGACATCGTTACCCCCGTCGGCGACCCGCAGTTGACCACGCTGCCGCCGTTGCCGGCCTCGATCATCAGTCGGACGCCGTGCTTGCAAGTCAGGAAGACCCCGCGCAGGTTGACCGCGTGCGTCCGCTCCCAGACCGCAAGTTCGAGATCGTGGACGGGAGCATCCTCGCCCACCAACTGGACCGCCGCGTAGGTCAGCAACGCGTCGAGCCGTCCGTGGCGGCGGCGAACCTCATCGAACGCGGCGGCGACGCTGGTCTCGTCGGCGACATCAGCGGCGAGCGGAAACGCGGCCTCGCCGAGACTCCGCGCCGTCTCCTGGATCGCGGCCTCGTTCCGATCGAGCAAGCCGACGACGGCGCCTTCACGAGCGAGCGCCGCGGCGGCGCTCTGGCCGATGCCGCTGCCGCCCCCGCTGACGACCGCGACCTTCCCCTCAAGCCTCCCCATCGAACCCTCCGAAGGACGGACTCGCCTCGGTCAACTCGATTCGGATGCCCGCCGTGGGCCGGGGTAGAAAGCAGGCGAGCCGGCCGCGCCCTCCGCGGACGATTGGCACCTCGGCACCGAAAGCGAGCGCGGTTGCCGCTGCCCGGATATCCTCGACCGCGAAGCAAAGGTGGTGGAGTCCTTCACCGTGCGTTTCGAGGTGCTCCTGAAGAGGACCTGGTCCGATCGGGCAGACGAACTGGACGAGCGTCCCGTCGGTGCCATGACGCAGGTAGGCCAGACGAACTCCGAGGCCGTCGAGTCGTTCCGGCGAGCCGATGGGGCTCCAGCCGAACTCGACGGCGAATCGCCGAGTCGCCTCCTCCAGGTCTCCGACAACCACTCCGACGTGGTCGAGCGTGAGCGTCATGCCCGCTCCTGTGCAGACCGGGGCGCCATTGCCCGGCTACGGGGTTCAACAGGTGGAGTGGTTGACCAACTCCGGCATCCTATCGGGATTCCCATCGGCCTGTCAATTGCCCCTCCATCCAGATCGGTTGACTTCGTGATCGAGCACCGTAGGCTGATGGTTGGCGGTCACTCCAGCAGAGCGTCGGCACGAACGGGAGGGTCCCATGCAGGGTCCGGTTTGCAGGAAGTCCGGTCTCGATTCCGTCGCCGGTCGCCTCCACCAGCGCCGCGGTCTCCTCGGCCGGTTCGCCGCCAGCGGTGCGGCGGCGATGGGTGCCGCGCTGGGAGTTCGCAGGCGGGCGACCGCCCAGGGCGACGAGGTTGCCTGCAGAATCGTTGGCGTGACCGGCGGCGGCGTGATCCGGACGACGGGATCTGACATCACCCTCGTCCTGTTCGCGAGCCGGTTCGTTGAGGGCGACGGGCAACCAGCAGAAGGCAAGGTCCGCTGGCTCGACCCGTCGTTCGACGGCGGACTTTCCCTGGAGAGCACGGGGGCGATTGTTTACCAGGATGTCGATGGCGACGAGCGCAGCCGCGAGGTGCGCGGCATCGCCAGCGTCAACGGCGAGTTCGAGGCGCCCTTCGTCCTCCTCGTCACGGACAACACGGTCGAGGGGAGCACCGAGTCGCCGCCCGACCGATGCGTCATCCAGGCTGGCAACTTGATCGGCGATACGGGGACGCCGACCTCCGGCGGTTGGGGCTACGCCGCCGAGGGGGAGTTGATTGGCGGCGATCTCCTGCTCATCGGCGAAGCCGATTCCTGACCGGTTCCTACGGACGTTTTGTTCAGTCTTGGCGTTTGCCGAAGCGTCGCCGATACGTCAAAAGTCAGGAGTAGCCGCGACCCCGGCCGGGAGCACGGTTGCGGAGTCGAGGTCGGCGGCGGCCAACTGCTCGGCGGTAACCCCCAGGGCGCTCGATAGGTCTGCCCCGGCAAAAAACGCGCTCGTGAGATCGACGGCGGTCAGGTCCGCATTCGCGAACACGGTGCCGACGAGCGAGGCGCCGGCGAGACTCGCCCCGAGCAACTGGGAGTCCCGCAGGTTGGTGGCGAACAGGTCCGCTCCGGAGAGGTTGGCGTCACCGAGGGCGGCTCCATCGAGACGCGCATCGGTCAGATCGGACTCCTCAAGATCCACGCGCGTCATGTCGGTGCCGAGGAACACTGCTCCCTCGAGCCGAGCATCGACCAGACGGGTGTTGGTCAGGCTGCTACCGGCAAAGGTTGCTCCGGGCAGGACCGCCCCCGAGAGGTCCGCGTCGTCGAAGCACAGCGCATCGAAGTTGGCGCCCTCCGCCAGCGAAAGCTGGGTCAGGTTGACCCCTGAGAGGTCGATGCACCCGATCCCCTGCTCGGCCTGCAGCTCCATCTGTTCGGGGTTTCGTCGCGCGATCACCCGGATCGCCGCCACGGTCTCTCGCCGCGGACCAGCCGCCGCCACCGGAGTTCCTCCCTCGGCGGGGGCTGCGCCCGACTCCCTGATGAACTCCGCGAGGACCTCCATCGCCGGCAGATAGTCACGCTCCGAGTCGCGGGCGATCTGTTCCAGGGCATAAATGCCACCCAGCCGGGCGGAAGCGTTGTCGCTCCCCAATTGGTCGACCGCTCGGGTAAATCGATCCGTGATCTGTCCCTGCTCGTTCAACTGCACCGAGCGGGTTGTCGAACCGAGCTGCTGCCAAGCGAAGATGAGCCCGGCAAGCACCGCAACGCCGCTCAGAATCTGACCGAGCGTGCCACGCGAAGCGTTCTCGATCTCGAACCGCTCGCGCGGGTTGGCGCCGGCTTGTTCGGCCCAGGCGGCCGCCTGCCACTGCGGCACCCGCCAGAGCACCCAGACGGCCGAGAGCGACAAGCCGAGCAGGAGCAAACCGAGCGGGAGCTGGGTCTCCTCGCGAACGCCCTCGGGCAAAATCTCGGGTTGCTGCGCCCTCGCCAGCCAAAGAGCGACCGCCGCGGCAACAAACGCCACGGCGAATGCGGGGAACGCCCGCGCCAGGAGACGCGCCCACCACGAACGCCGGCTTGGTCGAGGGCGAACCGACTCGGAAGGCGCTGGTTCCGGCGCGGTCGACGGGGGTGCGCTGGGAGGTCGCGCCGACGGACGAGGCGCTCCCGCACCGGGCGGTCCGCCGTCCGCCAGCGCTATCAATGTCACGAAGATTCGCAGGATCAACAGCAGGACCACGCGATCGTTCTCCCCGGACTTGCCCTTGGGCCTGCCTCATTATCCGACCGTGAGCCACCTCGGCTTGACGATCCCCGCCGGCCGTCGCTAGCATCGACCGTGACTTCTTGATCGACGACCGGGCGGACGAGCGCAGCGGCCTGGTTCGGCGTGTCGCAGGAGTATCATGAGCGCGTGCCACCAATCAGGATCTGCGCTGTTCCGGACGTGCGGTGCCGTCATCCTGGCATTCCTCGCGGTCTCGTTGTGGGCTACCACCCCCGCGCCCGCTCAAACCGATCCCGATCTTTCCATCGTGTCCAAGTACTACATCGTCGTCGACGCCGAGACAGGTGAGGTGTTCGCCCAGCGTGGCGCCCACGAACCCGTGGCACCGGCCAGCCTGACCAAGATCTTCACCTCGATCGAGGCGATCGAGGCGGCCCCCCCAGGCTACGAGATCGTCACCTCCGAAGCGGATTTGGTCGAGTTAGACGCCACCCAGGTGGGGTTTGGACCAGGCGAGACGTTCACCGCGGAGGATCTCCTCTACGGCATGATGCTCCCCTCGGGCAACGACGCTGCGAGGGCCATCGCTCGTGCCCTCGGCGCCGGAGAGGGCGATAGCGCCGAGCAGGCGGTCGGCCGGTTCATGGACCGGATCAACGGGCGCGTCCGGGACATGGGGCTGACCGAGACGACCCTCGTCAACCCTGACGGCTGGGGCGTTCCCGGTCATCGGTCGTCGGCACACGATCTGGCAGCGTTCACGATGTACGCGCTGAAGTACCCCCGGTTCGTCGAGGCCATCTCCACGGAGACCTACGAGACCTCGACCGGAGGCTACGAACTGGTTAACACCAACAAGCGGCTCGGCGTCGACGACGACCTCATCGGGGGCAAAACTGGCTACGACGATACCGCTGGCTACTGCCTGATGCAGGTCGCCCGCCGTGGCGACGACACGATGATCGCCGTGACCCTTGACGGCGTTGCCCCGGATGTCTGGTATGACGACAACCGAGCGCTGCTGGACTATGCCTTCGAGCAAAAGGCCGCCCGGCGTGATTCCCCAATCGAGCTCGGCGCGGAGGTTGTCCGCTACCTCGACCCAGACGCCGCCGTCATCGCCCGGCTTGCCCGCTCGAACTCCTACATTGCCCCCGTCCCGGACCCCGCTCTTTTCGCCTTCGCGGCCGGGTCGGCTCCCGCAAGCGAACCGCCGACCGCGGCGTCCTCCACGGCGATTGCAAATCAGGTCCAGGCGGAAGCCCCGATCCGCCTCCATTCCGGCGCATCGGTAAACGGTCTCGGCTTCGCCCTGCTCATCACCGCGTTTCTCGCCGGCATCAGCGCCCTCCGTGTTCGCCGGACTGCCACCGGTGCCGGCTCGCCGGCTGCCTGACGCCTCTGACGCGGGCTACGCCTCGCCTATCCTCACCGATTGACAGGCAGCGCACGGCCCTCCTATCCTTAAGGTAGTGGCGAAGACCAGGACGAGTAGCTTCCGCGTCACCGTCAGAGAGGCGCCCCGTTTGCTGCGAGGGGTGCCCGGAGCGAGCGGCGGCGAACACCACCTGCGAGCCGGGTCCCGAACGGCGCGTGCATGCTCGTCTGTAGGCGGCTCCGGGTAGGTCCCGTTATCGACCCCATCAAGCGGCGCACCGACCGTGCGCCGAAAGAAGGGTGGAACCACGCCGGTCCGGCGTCCCTTTGACGGGGCGGACCGGCATTTTTTTGTCCCGAGAGCGGAGGTGGGTGATGGCAGCGGAACCGATCGACGAAGAGATCGCGGGGATGGACATCGCCGTCGAGGCGGTCGATGCCCACGCATACGAGCTTGCCCGGATGCGCCACTCCTGCGCCCACCTTATGGCAGAGGCGGTCCAGGAGGTCTTCCCGGACGCCAGGTTCGGTATCGGACCCGCCATCGAGCACGGCTTCTACTACGACTTCGACCTGCCCCGTCCGCTGACCCCGGACGATCTGGTGGCGATCGAGGACCGGATGCGGGCCAACCGGGCGAAGGCCGAGCCGTTTGTCCGCGAAGTCGTGAGCCGGGACGAGGCGCTCGCCATCTTCGGCGACAACCCCTACAAGGTCGAGCTGATCGAGGGGTTGCCCGACGACGACATCATCACCACCTACAAGCAGGGCTCCTTCCTCGACCTCTGTCGGGGCCCGCACGTCCCGTCCACGGCCGAGATCGGCCCCTTCAAGCTGCTCTCGGTCGCCGGCGCCTACTGGCGGGGCGATGAGAAGCGGGCGATGCTGCAGCGCATCTACGGCACGGCCTGGCCGACCCAGGCCGAGCTCGAAGGCCATCTCCTCCGGTTGGAGGAGGCCCAGAAGCGGGACCACCGCCGCCTGGGCCGGGAACTCGACCTCTTCTCCGTCAGCGAGGAGATCGGCCCCGGACTGATCCTCTGGCATCCGAAGGGAGGCATCGTCCGCTACCTCGTCGAGCAGTTCGAACAGCAGGAGCAACTCGCCCGCGGCTACGACCTCGTCTACACGCCCCACATCGCCTCCGAGAAGATCTACAAGATTTCGGGGCACCTCGAAAACTACCGCGAGAACATGTACGCGCCGATGTCGATCGAGGAGGTCGACTACTACCTCAAGCCGATGAACTGCCCCGGCCACATCATGATCTACAAGAGCCGGGTCCATTCCTACCGCGACTTGCCGATCCGGTTCGCTGAGTTGGGCACTGTCTACCGCTACGAGCGGTCCGGCACGCTCCACGGCATGCTCCGCGTCCGCGGCTTCACCCAGGACGACAGCCACATCTTCTGCACGCCGGAGCAGGTCGTCGACGAGGCCCGCGGCGTGATCGACCTCGCCGTCCACATGGCCGGCGTCTTCGGCTACGACTTCCAGGCCTACCTCGCGACGCGGCCAGCCAAGTCGGTCGGCAGCGACGAGGTCTGGGAGCGGGCAACCACCGATCTTCGGCGAGCTATGGAGGAGCGCGGTCTGCCCTACAAACTCGACCAGGGGGGTGGCGCGTTCTACGGCCCGAAGATTGACATCAAGTGGGTCGACGCGCTCGGTCGGGAATGGACCGGGCCGACGATTCAGGCCGATTTCAACCTGCCGGAGCGGTTCGACGTCACCTACGTCGCCGAGGACGGCGAGCGCCACCGCGTCGCCATGATCCACCGGACCTTGCTCGGGTCGATGGAGCGGTTCGTCGGAGGGTTGGTCGAGCACTACGCCGGCGCGTTCCCGGCCTGGCTGGCGCCGGTCCAGGTCGCCGTCGTCCCGATCACGAACGACCAAGTCGACTTCGCCCGTGATGTCGAGCGCCGACTGACGGAGGTCGGGATCCGGGTTGAGGTAGACGACAGTCGCGATCGGATGCAAGCCAAAATCCGGAACGCCCAGCTCCAGAAGATCCCCTACATGTTCGTCATCGGCAAGCGGGAGGTCGAGGCCGGCGCGGTGGCGGTCCGGCTCCGCAATGGCCGTGATCTGGGCGCGATGCCAACCTCGGACGCGGTCGATCTCGTCGCGGATCGGGTCGCGAGCAGATCGTTGTTCCTCGACGGCGAGGAAGAAACCGTGGCAGCGGCGCTGCGTGCCTCGTGAGCCGATTCGACGTCAGCAGTATGGGTTTCCGGTTGGCAATCGCTAATCCTGTTGGTCCAGCGGAAAGGGGGCAGGGCGAGGGCACGTCGAGTTGGCGAGAGTCGATTCTTGGCTCGAACGACAGCAACGGTGGACTAGCCCGCCTCGATCGATGCCGCCGCCTTCAGGACCATCGACCCGGTGACGTGGCTTCCCTCGCCGGTTCGGTTGTAGAGCACTTCCGCAGGCTCGACAAGATCACGTGAGCGGGCCAGCCGTGGCCGCCGCTCGTCGAGGTCGCCGAGCCTTGCCCGGTCGAGGGCGTCGGCGTCCTTGAGGATCAGTAGTTCAAGGGAGAGCGCGGGGATTGCCCGATCACGCTCCGTGTGCCAGCGGCAGAGTTCCGCCACCAGGTCCACGTCGACGGCAACCCCGACCTCCGGTCGAACGCGACCCAGGTTCTGCCGAACCCACTCCGCCGAGCGGATGGGATGCTCGGCATCGACGCCGTCGTTCTCGCGACCGACGTCGTGGCAGGCCGCGGCCCAGCGGAGTTCCTCGATCGCCAGCGCCGACGGCCCACCGATCGCCCGGGCAAGCCAGTCCGTCCAGACGAGGACGCGTGCGGCGTGGGCCACGCCGTGGATGCCGAACGGGTTGTGGCGGAACCACGACGCCTCCGGCAGATATGACTCGAGCGCTTGGCCACTCATCGATGCCTCCTTTCAGACCGGTTCGAGGGCGACATCGATCCGACGCCTGCCCAGAATTCGACGAAGGGATGGACCCCAGTCCGGCGTCAAGCCGGGTGGGCCATCCTAGCGGCTTCGTGGTCGGACCTGACCCGTCGGTCCCACCAAGCCAATGGTCGGGGACGTTTTATCCTCGAGGTCGCCTCGCTACCACTTCCGCCCGCAGAAGGGATGCTCGACCCGCCGGGATTGGCGCTACGCTTAGAGGAACCGGAACCCCATGGCCTACCACGATTCGACCACGCGAAGGTGAGGATATTCAAGGACTCACTTACCCAGAACGTGGGTCGGTCCGGCTGCCGTTTCCGCTGACCGCGACCTCGGACTTGACGAAGGCGGAAACGCCGCTGACCATGCCGCCGACAGAAGTTCGAGTTGTTCTGCAGGGGGGAGGTCTGAGCATGGCTGAGCGGTCCGGTCAAATCGTTGCCCGCGGGGCAATCGCCCGCGAACCGGGCAAGCCGGCGACGATCGAAGAGTTCACCATCGACTCGCCCGGACCGGGCGAGGCGCTGGTTCGCATCATCGCCAGCGGCGTCTGCCACACCGATCTCTCGGCCAAGAACGGTGTCTTCGGGACCGAGGGCTTCCCGTTCCTGCTCGGCCATGAGGGGAGCGCGGTCGTCGAGCAGGTCGGTGAGGGTGTCACCAACGTGGCGCCGGGCGACCATGTCATCCTCGCCTGGCGGGCGCCGTGCGGCAACTGCCGCTTCTGCCTCGTCGGCCAGCCGCACCTGTGCGCCGCTAGTCTCAACGCCGAGAAGCGGATGCGGACGAGCGACAGCGAGCTCCTGACGCCCATCCTCGGCATCGGCACCTTCTGCACCCACACGCTCGTCCACAGTCGGCAGTGCGTGAAGTACGACCCGGCCCTGCCGCCGGAGCAGATGAGCCTGATCGGCTGCGGTGTGATGACCGGCGTCGGCGCCGCCCTCTACACCGCCGGCGTCCGACCCGGCACCTCCGTCGCGGTTTTCGGCTGCGGCGGCGTCGGCGACTCGGTCATCATGGGCGCTCGATTGGCAGGTGCGACGACGGTGATCGGCGTCGACATCGATCCCCAGAAGCTCGAGTGGGCGAAAGGGTACGGCGCCACCCACACCGTCGACGCCAGCGCCGGCGACGCGGTGGCCGCGATCAAGGGGTTGACGGGCGGCTTCGGCGTCAACTACTCGTTTGAGGCGGTCGGCCGACCCGAGACGACGCTCCAGGCGATCCTCTGCCGCGACCTCGCCGGCACCTGCGTCATCATCGGCGTGGCCGGGCCGAGCTCAACCATTCAGACATTCCCGCTGGGTGACTTCTTCAACCTTGGCGGCAGCCTGCGCGTGTCGTGGTACGGCGATTGTCTCCCCACCCGCGACTTCCCGCTCCTGGCCGAGTGGTACCGCCAGGGAAAGCTCGACCTCGACGGCCTCGTCACCCGGACGATCGCACTGGAGGAGGTCGAGGAGGCGTTCCACGCCATGGAGCGAGGCGAAACGCTCCGCTCGGTGATCCGCCTCTGACCGCGGCGCTCCGACCCCGGCAACCAGCGAGCGAACCCGACAGGCGATATCGATGCGGGCCTACATCCTCTCGATCGGCAGCGAGTTGATCCACGGGCACCTGACCGACACCAACGCCACCTTTCTCGCCCAGGAGATGGTCACCCAGGGGATCGAGCTGCTCCACGTGGTCCAGGTCGGCGACGACCTCGGCCGGTTGGCGGCGACGATCGAGCGAGCCGTTGCCGAATCGGACCTGGTCGTCTGCACCGGCGGCGTTGGCCCGACGGACGACGACCTCACCCGCGAAGCCATCGCCGTGGTGCTCGGCGAGGAGCCGGGTATCGATCCGGAGCTACTCGAAACGGTCCGCGGGTTTTTTGCCTCCCGCGGCCTGGACATGCCCGAGCGCAACGCCAAGCAGGCCTGGCTGATCCCGAGCGCCGAACCGCTGCCTAACCCGGTCGGCACCGCGCCCGGCTGGTTCGTCCGCCGCGACACCGCGGTCGTGATCGCGATGCCAGGGGTACCGCGGGAAATGGTCCGGATGTGGAAGGAGCAAGCCCTGCCGCGCCTGGCGCCCCTCCTCCCCCGCCGCGCCTATCGCTCGACGAACATCCGGACCCTTGGCATCGGCGAGTCGGCGGTCTCGGAGCAGCTCGGCGAACTGACCAAGACCGAGAACCCGTACGTCGGTACGTACGCAAAGGACGACGGCGTCCACGTCCGGGTCACCGCTTCGGCGCCGACCGACGCCGAGGCCGAGGCGCTGCTCACGGGGACCATCCACGAGGTCCGGGTTCGCCTCGCAGACTGGATCTACGCCGAGGATGACCGATCGCTACCCGCGGTGTTGCTCGACCATCTCCGCGCGAACGGGCTCACGCTCGGGATCTTTGAGTCCGGGACGGGCGGCCGCTTTGCCGGCTTGCTCCTCGGCGAGCCGGACGCCGGCGATGCCGTTGTCGGAGCGTTGACCACCGCAGTCGGCGGCGACGATGCCCGGGTCCTTGCCGACTCGGCCCGGTCTCGATTCGAGACCCCGCTCGGCGTCGGCCTGCTGGCATCGGCCTCGCCGGTGGCGCAGGGATTGTTCGAGGGGGTCGTGGAGGTCGCGCTCGTCGGCGCAGTGACTGCCCACGAACAATTCCCGATCCGGGCCGCGTTCCCCGAGCTCCAGCGGCGAGCGGCGATGCACGCAGCGGACGTACTGCGGCGGGCGGTGCTGGTCGCGGACGACGCCACCGTCGTCCCTTAGTTCCCGCTCGCCTCGACCGATCTCGTCCGGCCCGACTCGAACGCGGCCACCAGTTCAGTCTGCCGCTCCAGCATCCGGACCCGGTCGGCAGGGGCCGCGTCGTCCCAGCCGCAGAGGTGGAGCAATCCGTGGACGAGGAGGAACTCAACCTCGTCCGCGGGCGAAAGCCCGAAGTCGGGGCCTTGCTCGGCGGCTCGCTCGACGGAGATGACGATATCCCCGCCAAACGTGCCGGACTCCGCATCGAGCGGAAACGTCATCACGTCCGTGGCCTCGTCAATGTCCATGAACTCCCGGTGCAACATCCGTATCCGCCGGTCATCGATCAGCGCCACCGCGACCACCCAGGAGCCGGCCGCTCCCTCCGTGATCAGGACGAACCTCGCCAGCGACGCCAACCGCGTTCGATCGATTCCGCTCGGGACGGCGGCCTCGACGAGCACGTCGAGGTCCAGGGCGAGCGAGTTGTCATCACTGCGCAAACCCACTGCTCCGCCGGTCAGCTTCCTGCACGTGCGAGCGCTTCCTTGGCCGCCGCGCTCACCCGGCGACCGTCGGCCCGCCCTGCGAGCCGGGCGATCAGCACCGGCATCACCTTACCCATGTCCTTTGGCCCGGTCGCGCTCGTCTCGGCGACGACCGCATCGGCGGTGGCTGCCAGTTCCTCGTCGTCCATCTCCTCCGGCAGGTAGCGCTGCAACACCGCCAGCTGGGCCGCTTCGCGGTTGGCCAGGTCGTCGCGACCGGCGGCCCGGAACTGCTCCAGGGAGTCGGCGAACTGCTTGCCCAGCTTCCGCAGGGTTGAGGTCTCATCGACCGGCTGGCTCCCGCCGCGAGCGTCGATCTCGGCGTTCTTGACCGCGGCGAGGATGTAGCGGATGGCGTCACGCGATACGGTGTCGCCCGACCGCATGGCCTGTTTGAGATCGCTTTCGAGTCGTGACCGTATGGTCGGCTCCATCGACAGTCTCCCGGATCGTCCCTTTCGGTTGCGGCTCGCCGCCGATGCGGTTCGACGACCCGAAGCTACGGACCAGCTCGGCCAGTGACCGCCACGTGCGAGTCTTCGGGGGCCAACCCCGGCTAGCCGAGGGGCTCGTGGAGCTTCTTACCCCCGAGCACGTGAACATGGAGGTGGAACACGGTCTGGCCGGCGTCCGGCCCATCGTTGATCACGAGCCGGTAGCCGCCCTCGTGGAGTCCCTCTTGGCGTGCCAAGTCAACGGCCAACTCCAGGAGTTCGGTCGCCACAGAGCCGCCTTCCCACCCGAGATCGCGGAGCGCGGGCACGTGCTGGCGCGGCACCACCAGCAGGTGGACCGGGGCCTGCGGCTGGACATCGCGGAAAGCGACGGCGTTCTCGGATTCTCCGACAAACTCGGTCCCGAGCTCGCCGCGCACAATTTGGCAGAAGATGCAGTCGCCGTCGGTCACACCGGCCACCCTCGATCGTCACAGGCCAGGAGGCGAGGCGTGGTACCATCGCGCCTCTTGCCACCCGCACCATCCCACCGTCGCCCCGAGTATGCCAGAACTCCCCGAGGTCGAAACGGTCCGTCGCACCCTGGAGGACCCCCTCGTCGGGCGGGTCGTGCGTGGCCTGCGGCTCGGCGTGTTCGCCGGCGTCATCGGCGAAGTGCGACCCGAGGAGATGGCGGCGCGGCTCGTCGGCCGCCGCTTCGTGGCCATCAGACGACGCGCCAAGTACCTGCTGCTCGACCTCGACGACGGCACGGGTGTGGTCGTCCACCTGCGGATGACCGGCCGGGTTGCGGTGGTACCCGCCGATTCGCCGCCACTCCGGTTCGAGCACCTTGCGATCGCCCTCGACGACGGCAACGAGCTCCGCTACGCCGATCAGCGGAAGTTCGGCCGTGTCCTCCACGTCGGGCGCGACGATCTCCTCCGCCTTGAGCAGAGGTTTGGGCCGGAGCCGCTCGGCCGGGCGTTCACGGCCCAGCGCCTCGCCGCCGCGCTCGCCCGCCGCCCGGGAAAACTTAAGAGCGTCCTGCTCGACCAGGAGCTCCTCGCCGGCCTCGGCAACATCTACGTCGACGAGGCGCTGTTCCGGGCGCGACTCCACCCGGAGCGTCCGGCCAACGGGCTGACCCCTCCCGAGACGCGTCGCCTCCATCGTGCCATCCGGGTGGTGCTCAAGGACGGCGTCGAGCGTCGCGGCACCACCTTCTCGTCGTTCCAGGACGCCGCCGGCCGCGAGGGGGAGAACCAGCACCACCTGCGGGTCTACGGCCGCCAGGGGCTGCCCTGCCTCCGCTGCGCCTACCCGCTGGCCAAGGTGACGGTCGGTGGTCGCACGACCTCCTACTGCCCGCGGTGCCAGAAGCTACCCGGCGACCAGCGGCGCCTCCGCCTGCTGGCAGTCCCCACATGAGGACGACCGACGAGTAGCGCCGGCGGGGGCGGCGCCGCTCGATGCGGAATCGGGAGGCACACCGTCGCGTCCGATGTGAAGCCAGTCCCTTACTCGGCGCCCCACTCCCTGGCATGGGAGTGGGGCTGATCGTGAGGGCGGGCGCTACGGCAACGCCCGGTATGCGTCACCGTGCTCCGCGAGGTGCGGTCGAGACCGGCTACGCCAGGGTCGGCAACACGGTGATCTCGACGTTGCCCTTCAGCGCCTGCGAGATCGGGCAGCCTTCGCTCGCCTCGCGGGCCGCCTGCTCGAACACCGCCATTTCCATCCCGGGCACCTGCCCGCGAACGGTCAGGCGGGAGAAGCTGACCTCGAAGCCACCGCCAACCTTCGGGTCGAACCCGACCCGGGCCGACACCTCGAGCCGCTCTGGGGCAGAGCCCCGGCCCATCAATTCGTGCGACAGGGCCATAGAAAAGCAGGCCGCGTGGGCCGCCGCCAGTAACTCCTCCGGGCTCGTCTGGCCGTTCGCTTCCTCGGTCCGGCTGGCCCAGCTCACCGGCAAGCCGCCAAACGCGTCGCTGGTGACCGTCTCGATCGTGCCTGACCCACTCAACAGGTCGCCCTGCCAGACGACGCTCGCCTCGCGCTCCGCCTGGGCCTTCTTGTGCACTGCCATTCCCGTCCTCCTCGTCCACCTCGGCGCCAACCGCTCCGGCCGGCGTCCTACCCGAACGGGCGCCCTCCAGAGCGCTCTGAACATGCCGGAACTGTCCGCACCGTGTCCGACCGCTACGCCAGCGAACCCCGCCCTCCTGGGCTCGGCTGCTCGGCCGGCGGCAGGTCGATGTAGACGGTCTTCATCTGGGTATAGAACTCGCGGGCCGCTTTTCCCTGCTCTCGCGAGTAGGACGACGAGCCCTTCATGCCGCCGAACGGAACCTGCGGCTCGGCACCGGCCGTCTCGCTGTTGACGTGGACGATCCCGGCCTGGATCCCCTGGGCGAAGAGGAGGGCGGTCGAAAGGTCGCGGGTGAAAAGGGACGCCGAGAGGCCGTAGCGGACCTTGTTGGCGACCGCAAGCGCCTCGTCGAGGCCATCGACCGGGATAACCCCGAGGACCGGGCCGAAGAGCTCTTCCTGGCCCATCCGTGACGACGGGTCCACTTCGGCGAACAGCGCCGGCGCGACGAACGCCCCGTTCTTACGCCCGCCGTCGCGTAGCCGCTCACCACCTGCGAGCAGGGAGACGCCTTGATCCTTGGCCTGCTGCACCTCGCCGGCAACCCGCTCGGCGGCCGCTTCGTCGATGAGCGGACCGATCTGCGTCTCCGGATCGAGCGGATCGCCCACTCGGAGGGCGGTGATCTTCTTCGACAACATCTCGGTGAACTCGCCGGCCACCCGCCGGTCGACGATCGCCCGCGAGGTCGCGGTGCATTTCTGCCCTGTACTCATCATGGCACCGTTGACGACGTGCATCAGGGCGTGGTCCATATCGGCGTCGGCCAGCACGATCGCCGGGTTCTTACCGCCGAGCTCCAGTTGGATCTTCGCTCCACGTTCCCCGGCGAGTTTGCGGAGGCTGGCGCCGACTTCGTTCGAGCCGGTGAAACTGATGGCCACCACCCGTTCGTCGTTCACCAGGGGATCTCCGACCGAGCCTGCCCGTCCCGTCACCAGGTTCAGGACGCCGGGCGGCAGACCAGCTTCGGCCAGGGCTTCGACGAGCCGGACGGCGCAGAGCGGCGTCTGGCTCGCGGGCTTGAATACGACGGTGTTGCCGAATGCCAGCGCGGGCGCGATCTTCCAGGCCGGGATCGCGATCGGGAAGTTCCAGGGGGTGATGACGGCACAGACGCCGAGCGGTTCGTGGACGGTGTAGAGGAGCGTCAACGGATTGACCGACGGGTAGTGCTCGCCGGTGGGTTGCTGCGCCTCGCCGGCGTAGTACCGCAGGATTTGGACGGAACGGGTGGTCTCCCCGATCCCCTCCTTGAGAGTCTTGCCCTCTTCCCGCGCCAGTTCGCGACCGATCTGCTCGATCCGCCCCTCAAGAATGTTCGCCGCCTTATGGAGGATGTTGGCACGGGCGATCGGCGAGCCCTTACCCCAGGTTTCGAACGCCTCGGCGGCGGCGTCCACGGCGGCCCGGACATCGTCCGGGCCCGACGCCGCGAAGAGACCGACGAGGTCGTCCCGGTTGCTCGGGCTGCGGTTCTCCAGCGTCTCGCCGGTCGCCGCCGGTCGCCACTCTCCCGCGATGTAGTTGCCGAACGTCTGTACGCCGCCGCCGGTCTCGGCGCGGGTCGGGGCCGCGACCACAGTCTGTTCCTCCTGCGTGGCGGACCCGCGCTCACGGGTGACCGCTCGATTTCGGACGCAGGATTCTACCCTGCCCTCGGAGCTGGGACGTCGCTCGTCCGCCAACTCCCGTACCCCTCTCAACTCTCCCGGTCTAGGAGTCGAGGGGGAGCTGGAGGTGGGTAGCCCTCCCTCCCCTGCCCGCTCTCTGCTTCCAGGGGATCGGGGGATAGTCATTCCCCCGTGAAGCCGAAGGCCAAGTTCACCGCAAGGGTGCGACCGGCTAGATCGAATCGCGCAGGCGCCATCAGAGCTCACGCGAGCTCGATCCACCGCCCTTCGCGCCGACTCCGGGTCGCGGCGTCGGCAATCTCGACCGCCCGCAGCGCGTCGTCCAAGTTCGGGGAAGGATCCCGGTCGGCCCTGAGGGCATCGACAAACGCCTGCAACTCGGCGCGGTAGGCATCGGCGAAACGCTCGACGAACTGGTCGTGCCGCTCCTGGGAAACGCCGCCGTCCCGGTAGAGATGGGTCGGGTATTTCTCGTCCACCTCGGTGACGACCTTGCCGAGCGAGCCGTGGACCTCGGCTCGGATGTCGTACCCGGCCGGGGCGCGCCAGGAGCTCTGGGCAACCCCGAGCGCGCCGTTCGCGAACCGGAGCGTGACGATGCCGTGGTCGATGTCGTCGAACTCGGTCAGCTGCGGTTCGACCGCGATCGACCCGACGGCGAAAACCGCCGAGACTTCCTCGCCGGTCAGGAACCGCGCCGCGTCGAAATCGTGGATCGCAAGGTCCCAGAAGAGACCACCGCTGGTCCGCAGGAACTCCACCGGCGGCATCCGATCGCAGGTCAACGCCCGGATCATCTCGACCTTGCCGATTGCGCCTTCCGCGATCAGCTCGCGGGCGCGGGCGTAGCCCCGGTCGAACCGCCGCTGGAAGCCGATCTGGAACGGGACGCCGGACCGCCGCACATCGTCCGCGACCGCGTGTGCCCGCTCGACCGAGTCGGCCAACGGCTTCTCGGCAAAGATGGCCTTGCCGGCTGCGGCCGCGCGCGGGATGTGGTCGTGGTGGAGGCTGGCCGGCGAGACGACAACGACCGCATCGACGGTGGGCATCGCGAACAAGGCATCGACATCGTCGACCAACGGACAGGGTGCCTGTCCCGAACCGAGTAGGAGCTGGCGATGCCCCGGGTCCACGGTCGCTGCCACCAACCTCGCGCCTTTGACCGGCCCGCGCAGCAGCGACGCGTGGAACGCGCCCATCCGCCCCAGCCCGATGATGCCGAACCCGACCTCGGCCGTCACCCGGTTCCCTCCTGGATTCGCCCGCGCTGTTAAGGGTTCGAGTCGAGGAGCCAGCGGCCGATCCGCTCGCCGACGACGACGGCCGGGATGTTGGTGTTGGCCCGCGGAATGACCGGCATGACCGAGCAATCGGCAACGTAGACGTTGTCCAAACCGTGGACCTTGCCGCGCGGGTCGCAGACCGCCAGCGGATCGTCCGGGACACCCATCTTGCATGTGCCGACCGGATGGTAGTAGTGCTCGCCCGTTTGGTTGATCCAGGAGGCAAGCGCGCCGTGATCCATGATGTCGGCTCCCGGCTCGATTTCGTCCCCCAGCAAGTCCTTGAGCGGCGGGCGCGACGCGATTGCCCGTGCCATGCCGAGACCGGCCGCGAGGACGGCCGTGTCGTATCCATCCGGATCCGACCGGTAGCGGTGGTCGATCCGCGGTCGGTCGCCGGGTTCCGCGGAGCGGAGTGAGACGGAACCGCGGGATCGCGGCGTCATGCAGGCAACCGGGACGTGCCAGCGCCAGCCGCCACCGTCCACGATCGGGCCGCCGACCGGGTAGAGGTGGAGGTCGAACCCGGTTTCCGTCTGCGGATAGAGCGGCGACCGCAGCTTGGCGATCGTCTGCTCCTCCGGCATCCAGCGCTGCCCGGCGAATGCCTCCATCCGCCGCTCCATCTCCGGCGAGCCCCGGTAAGCGAGCCGAGCCGATGGGTGGTCGTGCAGGTTCTTGCCGACTCCAGGCAGGGCGTGGCGCGGCTCAATGCCGACGGCCCGCAGGTCATCTGGATCGCCGATTCCGGACCGCATCAGCACCGCCGGCGACTCATAGGCGCCTGCTGAGACGACAACGCGTCCGGCGCCGACGGTCTCGATCCCGTTAGACGTGAGGCAGGCAACGCCCCTCGCTCGATTGCCGTCGAGCACGAGGTGGGAAACGGGGGTGTCGCCGAGGACGGTTAGCCCCGAGTGGCCGCGCACCGGATCGAGGTAGGCGAAGGCCGAGTTCCAGCGGACGCCGCCGACGATGTTGACGGGGCTGGCCGCCATCCCCACGTCGGCGTCGAGATCGTTCAGATCGGAGACGAGCGGAACGCCGGAGTCGGCCGCCGCTTCCAGCCACGCCGCCTGGAACGGCGTGACCTCCTCGGCGTCGTAGAAGCGAACCCGCATCCGCCGGTTCGCCTCCCGGAACAGCGGCAAGAGGTCGTCCGTCGACCAGCCCGCCAAGCCGGCGGCGGCCCAGCCGTCGTAGTCGATCCGACTGCCCCAGATGGCGGCGCAGCCGTTGTGGGCGGAGCAGCCGCCGATGACTCTGGCGCGTTCGAAGCCGAGGACCCGGTCGGCGTAGGTCTCCTCGCTCGTGTAGCCCCAGTCCCCGGTGTAGCCCAGGGCAGCGGCGTTGAGAAGATCATCGGGCCAGCGGCCACTCGCCACCGGACCGTAGTCGGGACCGGCTTCGAGCACGAGGACGCTGCCGTCGCCATGCTCGGCCAGCAAGCCGGCAACGACGGCACCACTTGTGCCGCCGCCGACCACGACCGTTTCCGCGTAGCGCGGCAACTCCATCGGACGCTCCCCTTGCCCTTTGTCGCGACCACGAGAGCGACCGATCCGGTCGGGGGATGCCTACGCGGCCGGAGCGGTTCCCAGCAACCGGCGCAGGACGTACGGCAGGATCCCGCCGTTGCGGTAGTAGGCCACTTCGACCGGGCTGTCGATACGGACGACGACCTCGAACTCCCTGGATGTCCCGTCATCCGCCGTCGCCCGCACGGTCAAGCGGCCCTTCGGCGCTACGGCCTCGATTCCCCCGATATCGAACGTCTCGTGACCGGTAAGGCCAAGCGACTCGGCGGTCTCGCCCGGCAGGAACTGGAGCGGCAGCACCCCCATCCCGACGAGGTTGGAGCGGTGGATCCGCTCGAAGCTCTCGACGATTACGGCCTTGATCCCGAGCAGCAGCGGCCCCTTCGCCGCCCAGTCGCGCGACGACCCGGAGCCGTACTCCTTGCCGCCGAGGACGATCAGGGGCGTCCCTTCCTCCTGGTACCAGACCGAGGCATCGTAGATCGAGGTCTCCTCCCCGGTCGGGAGGTAGACGGTGCGGTTGCCCTCCTTGCCGGGGGTGAGGAGGTTGCGGAGGCGGATGTTGGCGAACGTGCCGCGGATCATCACCTGGTGGTTGCCCCGGCGGGCACCGTAGGAGTTGAACTCGTAGGGCTTGACGCCCTGCTCGACCAGGTAGCGGCCCGCCGGGCTCGTCTTCGCGATCGAGCCGGCGGGGGAGATGTGGTCCGTCGTCACCGAATCGCCGAGCATCGCCAAGACCCGCGCTCCCTGGATGTCCGTCGGAGGCGTCGGCTCGGGCGAGAGGTCCTGGAAGTAGGGCGGCTCCTGGACGTAGGTCGAGACCGGATCCCAATCGTAGAGTTGTCCCTCGGGCACCGGCAGCTCCTGCCAGCGCTCGTCACCGCGGAAGACCGACCCGTACTCATCGCGGTACATCGCCGGGTCGACCGCCTGCTCGATCGTGGCCTGAACCTCCTCCGGAGTCGGCCAGATGTCGCGCAGGTAGACCGCGTCCCCGTTCGGGTCGAAGCCGATCGGATCGTTTTCGAGGTCGGTATCGACGGTGCCCGCCAGTGCGTACGCCACCACCAGCGGCGGCGAGGCGAGGAACGAGGCGCGCACCTGGGGGTGGATCCGACCCTCGAAGTTCCGGTTGCCGGAGAGCACCGCGGCGACGATCAATTCGTGCTCGTCGACCGCCGTCCCCACCACCTCCGGCAGCGGACCGCTGTTGCCGATGCAGGTCATGCAGCCGTACCCGACGACGTGGAACCCGAGCGCCTCCAGGTAGGGCAGCAGGTTCGACTTCTGGAGGTAACGGGTGACAACCTGGGACCCTGGAGCGAGGCTCGTCTTGACGTATCCCGGCACATCCAGGCCACGCTCGACCGCCTTCTGGGCGAGCAGACCGGCACCGAGCATGACCGACGGGTTGGAGGTGTTGGTGCAGGAGGTGATAGAGGCGATCGTGACGGCCCCATGGTGGAGCGTCATCTCGCTGCCATCGACCGAGACCGGAGCATGGCCAACGTGACGCCTCGCCTTCTTTTTTGCCGTCGTCGCCGAGGCCAGGGTGGCGTCGCCGCCCTCGGTCTCCATCTGGGCGATCTCGAGCTCATCCAAGGCGTCGGCGAACGTGGTCGAGTAGGCGGTCCGGAGCGTTTCCCGGACCTTCCCCAGCGGCACCCGGTCCTGCGGCCGGCGCGGACCGGCGACGCTCGGCTCGACCGAGGCGAGGTCGAGCTCGAGCAACTCGTTGAACGCCGGGTCCGGCGTCTCGTCGGTCCGGAAGAGCGTCTGCTCCTTGCAGTACCGCTCGACCAGATCGATCACGTGGGCCGTCCGCCCGGTCAGCTCGAGGTAGCGGAGGGTCTCGGCATCGACCGGAAAGTACGACGCGGTGGCCCCGTACTCGGGCGCCATGTTGGCGATGGTGGCGCGGTCCGCCAGGGTGAGGTTGCTCAGGCCCTTGCCACAGAACTCGACGAACCGACCGACAACCCCATGCTTGCGCAGCATTTCGGTGATCGCCAGAACCAGGTCGGTCGCAGTCGCCGCCCGCCGCAGTTCGCCGGTCAGGCGGACACCGACGACCTCGGGTTCGAGCAGGTAGAGCGGCTGGCCGAGCAGGACCGCCTCCGCCTCGATCCCGCCGACGCCCCAGCCGAGGACGCCAAGCCCGTTGATCATCGTCGTGT
Source organism: uncultured Thermomicrobiales bacterium (assembly GCA_902806345.1). Classification (GTDB taxonomy): domain Bacteria; phylum Chloroflexota; class Chloroflexia; order Thermomicrobiales; family UBA6265; genus CADCWF01. Next base: position 24,453 of record CADCWF010000351.1, on the reverse strand, counting down.
GGGAGTCCGTCCCGACCAGGGTGTCCGGGAAGGCAATGGTCTCGGCGCCGACCCGACGGGTCGAGACGACGTCGGCCAGGTACTCCAGGTTGACCTGGTGGATGATCCCGGTGCCGGGTGGCACCACCCGGAAGTTCTGGAACGTCTGCTGGCCCCAGCGGAGCAAACCGTAGCGCTCCCGGTTCCGCTCGTACTCAAGGTCGACGTTGCGGGCGAACGCAATCGTCGTCCCGAAGCTGTCGACCTGGACCGAGTGGTCGATCACGAGATCGACCGGCACCAGCGGATTGATCCGAGTGACGTCGCCGCCGAGGCGCGCCACCGCCGACCGCATCGCCGCCAGGTCGACGACCGCCGGGACGCCGGTGAAGTCCTGCATCACGACTCGGCCCGGCAGGAAGGGCAACTCGACGTCCTGGGCGATCTCGCCGGCAGAGCGCGGCCGCCACCGCGCCAGAGTCTCGACGTCGGAGGCGTCGACGAACTCGCAGCCGGCGTTGCGGAGCGCGTTCTCGAGGAGGATCCGGATCGTGAACGGGAGCCGGTCGAGATCGGCGATCCCGGACTCGGCGAGCACCGCCAGCTTGTAATAGGCGACCGTCGTGCCCTCCGAGGTCGTCAGGGAGGCCCGCGCCCCGAACGGGTCGGGTCGGGCCGAAACGATCGCGTCCATGAGACAACTCCTGACGCCACCCGCCTCGGGCTCATCTCGTCCCGCGGCGGCGCGACGCGTCCGCTACCACCGCAAGTTTATACGACTGCCCTGCCGGGTCCTCCGACCCGCGAACGAGACGCGGCGCGAATTGCCCCCCCCCTCCGCCGGTGCTAGCCTCTGCCTGCGAACGGCCAGGGTCGACAGGCGGGCAAATGCAGGTCATCGGGGCGATCACCTTCGACTTCCACGACACCCTTGTCCACTGCGACGCATGGTTCGAGCTCGAGATTCGGTCGCTTGTCTCGTCCTATCTCGTCTGGGACGCGGGACGACGCGGAACGACGATCTCCGACGAGACACTGGCAGATGCCGACGCCGCCTACCGCCGGCTCCGAACTACCATCGTCGACCACGGGGTGGAGGAACCCGCCGAGCAGTGCGTGGCTCTCGTCCTGGCCGAACTCGGTCTGCATCGCGACGGCGCGTCGATTGCCGCCGGGATTGAGGAACTGATGCGGGCGACGCTCGACGGGGCCGAGGCAACCCCAGGCGCGGTCGAGACGGTGCTCGCCCTCCACGCCGCCGGCGTGCCGCTCGGGGTGGTGTCCAGTGCGGTCTACCATCCGTTCCTGGAGTGGTCCCTGAGCAAGCTCGGGATCCGGGATCGGTTCGTGGACGTCACCACCTCGGCCAGTGCCGGCTTCTACAAGAGTAGACCGGAGATCTACCTGCACGCCGTGGATCGCCTCGGCTTCAAGCCGGAAGCCGTCGTCCATGTCGGGGATTCATTTCGATGGGATGTCGGCGGGGCCCAGGGCGCCGGGCTCCGAGCGGTATGGATCGCGAGCGACCCAGCCGTCCCCGCCGGGGGCCGACCGCCAGATCTCACCCTGACCTCCCTCGCCGGTGCCGCCCGTCCCCTCCTGGCGTTGCTCCGAAACCCGGCACCATGACCGCTTCTGCCGAACTTCCGGCAAGAGTGCGGTCAGGACTGATCGTTGACATCTTCACGCTGTTCCCGGCGATGTTTCGCGGTCCCTTCGACGAGTCGATCGTTCGGCGCGCTCGGGAAAGCGGGGCAATTGACATCCGGATCCACGACATCCGCGACTGGACGCACGACCGCCACCGGACCGCCGACGACACGCCGTACGGCGGAGGCGCCGGCATGGTGATGGTCGCGCCTCCCATCGTCGCCGCCGTCGAAGAGACGCTTGGCGACGACCTGCCGAAGGCTCGAGTTCTTCTCATGGCGGCGGGCGGCAGGTTGTACGACCAGAGGACGGCGGCATCACTTGCCACGGCGAGCCGGATCGCGATCGTGTGTGGCCGGTATGAGGGGATCGACCAGCGGGTGGTCGAGGTACTCGGGGCGGAAGAGGTCTCGGTTGGCGACTACGTGCTGACCGGCGGCGAACTGCCGGCGATGGTCGTCGTTGACGCGGTGGCGCGACTCCTCCCCGGCGTCATCCATGCCTCGTCCGTCGCCGAGGAGTCCCACCAGAGGGGTCTGGTCGAGTACCCGCATTACACTCGGCCTCACGAGTTCCGTGGACTTGTGGTGCCGCCAGTGTTGCTGAGCGGACACCACGGGGAGGTGGCCCGGTGGCGGCGGGTGGAAGCCATCCGTCGGACCGCGGCACTCCGGCCGGACCTGCTGTCAGACGCGTCGCTGTCGGAGGACGAGCGGTTGCTGGTCGAGGAGGTGCGGCGGGAGGCGAATACTGCTGGTACTGCATCCGATCAGACAGGGCCTGCAGCCTGCGGCTAGCCCTTACCGTCACCGAGTGCGAATCCAGCCCCCTCGCCCTTGCCAGCGAGAGGGGGTTCCGCAGGGGTGGACGAACCGAGCAGTCAACTGGCTCCACGTAGACGTATGGGGCTCATGAGGTCACTGACTACGATTGCTGGATCGCCCGAAGCACTTTCATGCTTCCCAATTCGCGCTCGGTGAGGTGGCGGAGGTAATCGCCGAGGACGCCTTCGATCTCGCCCCTCAGCGCCGACGCGATCTTGACCCGGGCGACCGCGGCGATCCCTTGGCGGTCGAACAGGCGGAGGATCTTCTGGGCATCGAGCGAGACCATCCGCGACCCCGCGTCGGCACTGCGGCAGAGCGGGCAGATGGCGCCGCCGAGCCGACTGCTCCATGCGTTCGGAACGCCATGCAATTCCGCCCCACAGGAAATGCACTGGTAGAGCTCGGGGCGGTAGCCGAGCAGGGCGAGCAACGCCCACTCGTAGTGGCGGGTGACGAGCCATGGATCCACCCCGTCCTCGAGCAGTCGCAACGATTGGGCGAGGAGATCGAAGATCGCCTCGTTCTCCTGCCGGTCGTCGGTCAGGCGGTTGAGCATCTCGGCCATGTGCGAGGCATGGCCGAGGGCGTCGAGGTCGGTCCTGAGTCGCTCGTGCGGGGCAATGGTTGCGGCGTCGGAGACGACGTCGAGTTCCCGCCCCTTCGCCAGCAGGAGCGTCGAGCGGCAGAAGAAGTCGAGGTGCGGGCCGAGCCGGCTGAGCGGCTTGCGGGCGCCCTTGACGATGATCCGGAACTTGCCACGGCGAGGCGTATAGACCGTCACGATTCGGTCCGCCTCCCCGTAATCGAGGCGCGACAGCACGATCGCTTCGGTGCGGTACAACCGCTCGTTGAGGGGGATCGCGGTTTTTTCGGTCACCCCGCGACGCCCCTTGGTGCGCTCTCGGCTTCGTTCATTATGTTCAGCAGTATATCAGGAACGGCGGGTCCGGCAGGGGTTCCGGGACGGGCCGACCGAGCAAATTGACCCCCCTCGGGGCGGGTGGTACGGTTGCCTTCATGAACGTCGAGGTCTCCCTCCTGGCCGCGTTCGGGGCCGGGGTGCTCTCCATCTCCTCGCCGTGCGTGCTGCCGCTCGTACCGATCTACCTTGCCCATCTGGCAGGGGTCGGGACGGGTGAGGCAGATGCAGCCGTCCGCCGCCGGATCGTCGCCAACGCCGCCGCCTATGTCGCCGGCTTCGCCCTGGTCTTCGTCCTGCTCGGGGTCGCCCTCGGGGCCGCCGGCATGCTCGTCGAGACCGGCTCCCTGGTCGCCGGCAATCGCTTCTGGATCGTCCGCCTGGGCGGTGCCCTTCTCGTCGTTCTCGGGCTCCACCAACTCGGGATCATCCGTTTGCCCCTGCTCGACCGCGAGCGTCGGCTGTCGACCGGGTCGCTGCCAGCCGGCCAGATCGGGTCGTCGTTCGTCGTCGGGGTCACCTTCGGTGCCGGCTGGTCGCCCTGCGTCGGCCCGATCCTCGGGGCCATCCTCACGATGGCGGCGGGCCAAGGCAGCATCGAGCGCGCGGGACTCCTCCTGACCGCCTACTCGCTTGGACTGGCGGTTCCGTTCATGGCGGCGGCGGTTGCCTACGGCTCTTCCCCCGCTATCATCCGCTTGCTCAACCGCCGCCTCCCAGCGGTCACCAGCCTGTCCGGCGGGGTAATGGTGGCGCTCGGCGCGGTCATGCTACTGGGGCTATACCAGCAGTTCTTCGCCCGCCTCGTCGCCCTTTCTCCCTGGACCCCCCTGGAGCCGTCGCTGTAGCGGGCGCCTGCCCGTCGGGAGCACCCGCCGCATGGCCCAGGCCAGCCTCGCTCATTCCGTTCCCAGTCGGCCCCCGCTGGAGGTGGCGGTCGATCGGGTCTGGCGCTTCCTCTGCTCGGTCCGTGCCGCGATCTGGGAGATCGCCTTCCTGGCGGTGCTCGTCCTCGTCGGCACCCTCCGGGGCAGCTCCGTCCCCCGCTGGATCGCCGACCACGTCCCGTTCACCGAAGACCTTGTCGTCCGCTGGTACGCCTGGGACGTCTTCGTCTCGCTGCCGTTCATGGGCATCCTGACCCTGTTGGCGGTCGCGATTGCGATCTGCACCGCGAACCGGGCGCCCGGTATCTGGACCTCGATTTCCCGGCCGACCGTCGCCACCACCCAGGGCTTCCTCCGAAACGCGGAATCGTCGGCGAGGCTGACCTCGGAGCGGCCACGGCAGGAGCTTGCCGCCGACCTCGCTCGGATGATGCGAGCCGAGCGGTACCGCGTCCTGACCGAGGAGCGGAACGGCGAGACGCACCTCTACGCCGACCGCTTCCGGTGGGGCAAACTCGGCACCTTCCCGTTCCACCTGGCGCTGATCCTGGTGCTCGTCGGCGGCGTCGTCGGTGCCCGCTGGGGGTTCCGCGAGACGGACTTCATCGTGCCGGAGGGGGTCACCCGCGAGCTCGGCCACGAGACGGGCGTGAGCATCCGGGTCGACGATTTCAGCGAGGTCTACGACGAGCTTGGCGTCGCCAAGGAGTACCGCAGCGACCTGACCATCCTTCGCGAGGAGGACGTGGTCTCGACCGGTTCGATCACCGTCAACAACCCCCTCACGTTTGGCGACACCACGATCTACCAGTCCGGGTTCGGCCAAGCGGTCCGGCTCCAGGTGGCCGACCAGAGTGGCGCCCTGATTCTCGACGAGTCTTTGCCGCTGGGACCGTACACCGCCAAGACGAACCCGGACGCGCCGGCGGCAGTGCTCGACATTCCTCCCGCCGGGGTCCAGTTGACGGTGATCGCCCCGGACGCGAATCCGGCCAACCAGCCAGAGCTGGACCAACTCCGACTCCGAAGCGGCCAGATGTACCTCCAGGTACGACCGGTGAACGGCTCCAGCCCGCTCGCAGGGGTCGAGGAGTCCGTCATCCGCCAGGGCGAAACCGTGGCGCTCGGAGACCTCGCCGTCACCTTCGTCCGGGAGAAGCGGTTCACCGTGCTCCAGGTCGCTCGCAACCCGGGCATCCCCATCTTCATCGCGGCTTCGCTGCTGCTTGTCGGCGGGCTGGCGGTCAGCTTCTACTTCCCGCACCGCCGCATCCGAGGCATCGTGGCGGCTGCGCCGGACGGCACCGTCGCCACGCTGGCGCCGATGGCTCGCCGTGACTGGAGCGCCCAGAAGGTTTTCGGTCAGGTGATCGACCAGATCGGGCAGGCGCTGCCCGTCGCGGTGGAACGCACCGACCGCGAGGCGGCCGAACGAGCGGAGCCGGGACGAACCTCCGCTCAGACAGCCGTTGGCCTGGAGCCGATTGCCTAGTTCCCGCCGCCTCCTACGGAAAGGACCCTTCTCGGCATGGACGCGCTGGTCCGGCTCGCCTTCTACTGCTTCGCCGCCTCGTCGATCGCCCTCGCCGGGTCGGCGGTCTGCTACCTGCTCTTCGCCTTCGGCTGGGTGCGCGATCGGCAACCGGCTTTGGCCGGCGCTGGCGCCAGCGTCGGCGGACCGGCAGTATCGCTCGGGATTGGGGCGATGGCGGAGAGCTTCGGCCGATTCGCCACGATGCTCGCCTGGTTCTCGGTGCTCTTTCAGGGGCTCTCGATCGCGCTACGGTCGGTCGCTGCCGGCCGGTTGCCGCTCTCCAACATGTACGAGTTCTCGAAGACATTCATCTTCTTGATCGTGCTCGTCTACCTGCTCTTCGAGCGGTGGTACGGCGTCCGCCAGGTCGGCACCGTCGTGCTCCCGATTGCAGTCGGGATGGCCCTCTACGTCTGGTCGCTGCCGGTCTCGATGCGGGAGGTGGACCCCCTAATCCCGGCGCTGCAGAACCCACCGCTGCTGACCCTCCACGTCTCGCTCGCGATCCTGGCCTACGCCACCTTCGCCGTCTCCTTTGCCGCCGCCGTGCTTTATCTAGCCGCGGACGGCCGACGGATCGGGTGGCTACCGAGCCCGGCGTTGCTGGACGACCTCGCCTATCGCGCCGTGACTGTCGGCTTCCCGGCCATGACCCTGGTCCTCATCCTCGGCTCGGTCTGGGCCCACCGGGCCTGGGGCACCTACTGGAGTTGGGACCCGAAGGAGACCGCGTCGCTCTTCACCTGGCTCATCTACGGCGTCTACCTCCACTCCCGCTCGCTGCGCGGCTGGCGCGGGCGGCGGAGCGCGGTGGTCCTCCTGATCGGGTTCGGGGCGGTGCTCTTCACCTATTTCGGTAACTACATCTTCGGCGGCCTCCACGCCTACGGCGGCGTCTAGGCAACCGCCGTGACGATGGGTACGTCCACCTCCACCCCCGCGTCCGCCAACTCCCCCGCCAGCGTTCCTTCGGGATCGGTCGTGGATCCGGTTGTCGTCGTTCGGCCTGTCCGGCGAGAGGCGATTGCCGGTCTCACCATCGCCGCCCTGATCGTCGCCGCCGCCTGGTGGATCGGCGGGCGGGCCGGCTGGGAGTCGATCGGCCAGGGCGGCATCAATCAGCGGCTCCTGCCCAAGGTCGGGGAGCCCGCTCCCGACTTCGCGACGGAAGACGTGTTCGGCAACCCGGTGCGCCTCTCGGACTACGCCGGGCAGCCGGTCTGGCTGATGTTTTGGGGCTCGTGGTGCCCGCCCTGCCGGGCCGAGTTCCCGGACATCCAGGCGGCCTACCGCCAGGTCAAACCGCAGGGCGTCCACCTGCTCGGAGTCAGCCTCGATGAGGGCCCCCTCGAGGCCGGCGCCTACGCCGGCCTCAACAAGGCCGAGTTCCTGGTGCTCAGTGACCCGGACCGGGAGGACACGAGGGCCGCCTACCCGATCCTGAACTTCCCGACCCACATCTTCATCGACGGTGACGGCATCGTCCGCTCGATCATCCTGGAAGACATGGACGAGGAGCAGGCGCTCAGCGAGGCCGCGAAGATTATCTCCTCGCCGAGTTGAACCGAAGCGCCTAGACGCAGGCGATCTGGATGCATACCCCGTCCGGAGGGGTGCAGATGCCGCAGCTCGGGTTGCAGCAGACCTCCCCCAAGGCGCAGAAAGTGTCCCCGCAGACCTCCCCCGTCGGCTCGTTGCCGCAGTACTGCTCGGTGCAGCCGCCGCCGAGGGGAGCGCAGATCGAGCAACTCGGATTGCAGCAGTATTCGCCCGCCCCGCAGACCGTCGAACCGCACGGTTCACCATCGTCACAGACCTGGGCGGTACAGGCGCCGCCGATCGGGGCGCAGATCGAGCAACTCGGGTTGCAGCAGTACTCCCCAGTCCCGCAGAAGGTGGAGCCGCAGGCTTCCCCGGCACAGAGCGACTCGCTGCACGTGGTGCCGGCCGGGACGCAGATGCCTCCGCAGTTCGGGCAGCAGGTCGTCCCCTCAAGGCAGAGGATTGCGGCGCAGGGGTTGTAGTCGGGCTCGGGCACGCAGACTCCGCCGCAGTCGGCGCCCCCGGACAGCGGGTCGCAGCTATCGAACGGGTCGTCGACGCAGGTGTATCCGGACGGGCACGGCGTCCCGGCGATGCCGCCGCAGTGGATGTACGCCGGAGTCGCCGCCGCCGGCTGGGTGCCCCGCCCGAGCATCAGGGAGCCGAATGCGACTCCCACCGCCGCCACCGCCCGCCGCCGGCTCATGCCCCGCGACGCCGCCCGCACCAGCCGATCGAACCGCTCCGCGTCCATGCCGATCCCTCCCGGGCGTCGCACCGCGCCGCCTCCTGTCGACCCCACTTCCGTTCCATCATCCCCTGAACGACCGGCCGCGGCTCCGGGTTCCGCTCTCTCAGCAAGTTGTCGACGGTTCGGGACCGTAGTCCCTCCGAGGAGCCGAATCGCCCGTGGGCGCTGCTATACTGCGGCCGCCGACGGGACCGATGGAGGGGGGTCCCGGCCGCGTTCGCGCCACCGTCCCCCCGAAGAGGAGACGCTGCCCTGCGCGCATGGCGGACCTGGCTGCGGCCGGGTATGGGAGTCAAGCGGTGGGCGGCCCTGATCCTCATCGGATCGGTGCTGACCGGTGTCGCCTTCGCGATGGCGGTCGTCTTCGCGATCCGCTACGTCGCCTTCCCGCCCGAGTTCGCGGACGTCGTCCGCGCCGTAACCCTCCAGGCCCTCCCCCGCGAAGCCCGGTTCCTGGTTGTGCTCCTTTGCGGGGTGGCACTGATGGTCTACGGCATCCGTCGCATGAGCCTGTCGCTCGTGAGCCCGTTCATGGACCACTCGGAGACCGGCAAGGAACTCGCCCAGATCCTGGCCGAGCATCGCTTCGGTCCTGAAACTCCGTCGCGGGGCGTCGTCGCGGTCGGTGGCGGCACCGGCCTCTCCTCGTTGCTGCGCGGTCTGAAGAAGCACGAGGTCGGGATCACCGCGATCGTCACGGTCGCCGACGACGGCGGTTCCACCGGCCGCATCCGGAGCGAGTTCGACATCCCCGCCCCCGGCGACATCCGCAACTGCCTGACCGCCCTTGCCGACGACGAATCGCTCGTCTCCCGCCTGTTCCAGCACCGCTTCCAGCAGCAGGGCTCGGACTTCGATGGGCACTCCTTCGGCAACATCTTCATCACCGCGCTGACCCAGGTGACCGGCAGCTTCGAGCGCGCCGTGATCGAGAGCGCCAGCGTCCTCAACATCCGGGGCCGGGTGCTTCCCTCGACGCTGGCCAACGTCGACCTCTGTGCCGAGCTGCTCGACGGCAGCACGCTCCGCGGAGAGTCGAAGATTGGACATCGACGGGCGCCGATCAAGCGCGTCTATCTCGACCCGCACCGGGCACCCGTCTACGAGCCCGCATTCGGCGCCATCCTCAACGCCGACCTGGTCGTCCTGGGGCCGGGCAGCCTCTACACCAGCGTCCTGCCGAACCTCCTCGTCGAGGGCATCACCCAGGCGCTCCGATGGTCTCCGGCCAAGGTCGTCTACGTCTGCAACGTGGCGACTCAACCGGGCGAGACCGACCACTTCTCCGCCGCCGACCACGTCCGCGTCCTCCTGGACCAACTCGGCCCGGACGTGATCGATGTCGTCCTCGTCAACGACAACGCCGCGATCGTCGAGGCGATCGCGGCCGATGGGCTGGCCGACACCGTCTCGGCAGTGCTTCCCGACGGATTTGCCAACCTCGACGGTGGCTTCCGGCTCGTCACCCAAGACCTGATCAGCAACCGCAACCCGCTCCGGCACGATCCCGACAAACTCGCCCTTGCCTTGCTCGAACTGGCGCGGCAACCGGGGCTCGGCGTGGTCACCGGTCCGCCCTGGTCGCTGCCGCCATCGTCGCTGTCCGCCCAGCCCGTGGTTGCCGCGGCCACCGGAAACCGCGCGTAGCGCTGCACCGAGAAAGGGATCAATCATCATGGTCTATCGCGTCGCGATCAACGGGTTCGGCCGGATCGGCCGCCAGGTGTTCAAGGCGATCCAGCAGGGCGGCTTCGACGACCTGTACGAGGTCGTCGCCATCAACGACCTCATGGACACCAAGTCCCTTGCCCACATGCTCAAGTACGACTCGACCTACGGCCGCTTCGACGGTGAAGTCGATGTCCGGCCACGGGCGATCCGGGTCAACGGCAAGGAGATTCGGGCCGTCGCCGAGAAGATCCCCGAGCGGCTGCCCTGGGACGACCTCGAGGTCGACATCGTCATCGAATCGACCGGATTCTTCACGGACGGCAAGGACGCCGAGGATCACCTCAGCGCCGGCGCCGAGAAGGTCATCATTACCGCGCCGGCGAAGAACGAGGACGTCACGCTCGTGCTCGGGGTCAACGAGGCCGCTTACGACCCGGTCGAGCACGACATCATCTCCAATGCCTCTTGCACCACCAACTGCCTGGCCCCGGTCGCCAAGGTGCTGCTCGACCGGTTCGGCATCCGCAAGGGGTTGATGACGACCATCCACTCCTACACCAACGACCAGGTGACCCTCGACGGGCCTCACAAAGACCTCCGTCGGGCCCGCTCCGCCGCGTTGAACATCATCCCGACCTCGACCGGCGCGGCCAAGGCGTTGGCCCTGGTCATCCCAGAGCTGAAGGGAAAGTTCGACGGGTTCTCGCTGCGGGTCCCGACGCCAACCGTCTCGCTGGTCGATTTTGTCGTCGAGACGGACGAGAAGGTAACGGTCCGCGCCGTCAACACCGCCCTCCGGGAGGCGGCGGAGAGCGACGCCCTGCAGGGAATCCTCGGCTTTACCACCGAACCCCTCGTCTCGACCGACTTCCGGGGCGACTCCCGCTCGGCCATCGTCGACGGCGGTTCGACGATGACCATCGGCGACAACTTAGTGAAGGTGGTCGCCTGGTACGACAACGAGTGGGGCTACTCCTGCCGTGTCGCCGAGTTGACGGCCCTCGTATGCGAGAAGGGGTTCCCCAACTTGGACGACGAAGACGAGGACGGGGACGACGTCGAGACGGAGCCCGCAACTGTCCCCGTCACCGCGGAAGAGGTCGGCGTTGGCCCCGACCAAACCGGCGAGCAGCCGGTCGAGGGTGGGCGCGGCTAAAGCGGCAAGCGAGCCCTTACCCCTACCCTCTTCGCTCCGGTGAGAGGGAGAGGGGGGCTTGACGCACGAAGCTCCCCGACGCGGTAAGGAACGAGATGGCGAAGCGGTCGGTGGTTCAGGCGAATGTCGCCGGCAAGCGGGTGTTGGTCCGGGTCGACTTCAACGTGCCGCTCGACGGGGATCGGATCGCGGATGACACCCGGATTCGAGCTGCCCTGCCCACCATCCAGCTCCTTCGCCAGAGGGGCGCCCGCGTCGTCCTGATGAGCCATCTCGGGCGGCCGAAGGGAGCGCCGGACCCAGCGCTGTCGCTGACCCCGGTGGCGGAGCGTCTCGGGGAGCTCCTCGACGCCCCGGTGACGACGACCGCGACGACGACCGGACCCGATGTGGAAGCGGCGGTCGCGAAACTGAGGGACGGGGACGTGCTCCTGCTCGAGAATCTCCGCTTCAATACCGGGGAGGAAACGAACGACCCAGCGTTTGCCGATTCGCTCGCCCGGCTGGGTGATCTCTACGTCGACGATGCCTTCGGCGCCGCCCACCGAGCCCACGCCTCGATCGTCGGCGTGGCGGAGCGGTTGCCATCCTTTGCGGGGTTGCTGCTGCTCCGCGAGACGGAAACCCTCGGGCGCCTCCTGGAACGTCCCGCCCGGCCGTTCGTCGCCATCCTCGGCGGGGCGAAAGTTTCGGACAAACTAGGCGTCGTACGACGGCTGCTCGACCGGGTCGACCGGCTGCTGATCGGCGGTGGGATGGCGAACACCTTCCTCCTCGCCGAGGGGTTCGAGATCGGGCGGTCCCTAGCCGAGGCCGAACGGATGGACGACGCCAAGGCGATGCTGGAGCACTCCCGATCGCGAGGTGTCGAGATCGTCCTCCCGGAGGATGTCGTCGTCGCACCGGCGATCGCGGCCGAATGGGGGACCGCCGTTGCGGCCGGCGAGGTTTCGCCGGACCAATCCATTTTTGACATCGGGCCGCGCACAGTAGAGCGATATGGGGAGAGCATCGTCGACGCCGGCACCATCTTCTGGAACGGACCGATGGGCGTCTTCGAGCGCCCCCCCTTCGCCAGTGGAACGCTCGGCATCGCGCGGGCGGTAGCGATGTCCGGTGCATTCAAGGTCGTCGGCGGTGGCGACTCCGTCGCCGCTGTGGAACAAGCCGGGATGGCCGAGGCGATCGACCATATCTCCACCGGCGGCGGTGCCTCGTTAGAGCTGCTTGAGGGCCGCACGTTGCCGGGGCTGGCGGTGCTCCCCGACGCCTGATCGACGCCCTTCTGGGGCAAAGAACCGGCCGGCGAGGTTGCCCCCTCCAGGCGCGACTGCTAGTCTTCGCGGCGCACCTAGACCACCCCAGTGCCGTGGTCGGCACCGTTAGCGGGTGGACCTCGACCTTGAAACCGAAGGATCAACGACTGTGCAGACCGCGCTCAACCTCGTCACGATCCTCGTCTCCGTGGTGCTGACCCTGGTGATCCTGCTTCAGACCAAAGGGTCGTCGTTCAGCGGCGCCTTCGGCGGTGATGCGGGCGGCATCAACCGGACCCGGCGCGGCGTCGAGAAGACGCTCTTTCAGTTCACCATTGCGGCCGCCGTGGTGTTCGTTCTCTTGGCCATGGTGAGCAGCCTCGTGGGCTAGCCGAACGAGTGGGCGCCACCCCCAGGTTGTGGCGGCGACGAGCGGGTAGGTATACTCCGCCCGCAGCGACAGGGGCCGGCCGCGTCGGCGGGGCCGATTTGTAGGAGGACTTCGATGCCAAATCTTGGCCCGTGGGAACTTGGGATCGTCCTCGTCATCATCCTGATCATCTTCGGCGCCGGCAAGCTCCCCGAAGTCGCCCGCTCGCTCGGTCAGGGCGTCAAGGAGTTCAAGAAAGAGGCGACCACCGGGGTCGATGGCATCCCGGCCGGCACCGCCGCTACCGCCAGCACCGTCGGCGGGTCGACGACGGTTCCGGCGGGTGGCAGTGTGATCGTCGAGCCGGGGGCCGACGGGAGCGTGAAGCGCGAGCTCCGGGCCGACGAGGTCTAGCATCGCGCCGGCACCCGCCCTCCGCCACAACCAGGACGAATGCGACTGAGCGGGGCGATCGAGCCCCGCTCGCGTCGTTTGCCCCGGATGCCGCGACCACGAGAGAGATGAATGACGCACCACGACGGACAGCCAACGGTCGAGGGTCTTTCAGCGCGCGGGACCGACCTGGCGCAAACGAACGAGACCGCCGCCAAACCTGGCTCCGGCCGCAAAGCCGGGCGCGCGGTACGAGAGATCGTTGAAACGCTTATCCTCGCGGCGCTGATCTTCTTCGCGGTGCGGCTGGTCGTGCTCAACTTCCGGGTCGACGGCCAGAGCATGGTGCCGAACCTGCAAAACGAGCAGATGCTGCTCGTCAACCGGAATGCCTATCGCTCGCTCGACCTCTCGCCGATCGACGGTCTCCTACCCGGGGACGACGCCGACGGCGCCAACACGTTCTACCCGTTCGATCCGCCGGAGCGTGGCGACATCATCGTTTTCGACCCCCCGACCAATTCCGACCAACCCTACATCAAGCGGATCATTGGCCTTCCCGGCGAACAAATCTCGTTCCGGGGCGGGAAGGTGCTCGTGAACGACACCGAACTCGACGAGCCGTACATCGAAGACCGGACGACGTGCGAAGGGAACGATGCCTGCAACGTGATCGTGCCCGAAGGCTCCGTCTTCGTCCTCGGCGACAACCGCAACAGCTCGTCCGACTCGCGCAGCTTTGGTCCGGTCTCCGTCGATCGGGTCGTCGGCAAGGCTTGGTTCTCCTACTGGCCGCCGTCGGACCTCGGGTTCGTCCCCCACTACGAGTACATCGAGATTTCCGAGCGCTCCGTCGCCTCCGGGGCCGCCCCGAACGCGGCCGCAGCGGTCGCGACTCCGCAGCCCGAGCGGGCGGCCAGGGAGCGGCCGGACCGGACTCGACGGGACCGCCTCCGGGACGAGGACATGGCTACGGCTATCGCGCGGTAACTCTGGCACCCCATCAAGAACGCCGCCGGTAGGTGTTGGCCCGTCGCTCCCGCGGCGGTGTAAACTGACCGCATCCGGCGACGACCTCGCCGGTACCGCATCTCGGCTCTGCAGACCCGCCGCACCCTCCGACCCGCACACCGGCTGCAGGCAACCAGCCGCGGGGGTTTGCCGATGATCGAGACCGTCGTTGAAAGCATCAGGGTGAGCCTCGTCACCCAGCACCGCGTGGTCATCCTCAAGGAGGTCCACGGCGAGCGTCACTTGCCAATCTGGATCGGCGCCTACGAGGCCGAGGCGATCGCGATGGAACTCCAGGGAGTGACGGCCGCCCGGCCCCTCCCCTACGACCTGATCCGCAACACCATCGGCGAGATGGGAGGATTGGTCGACCGGATCGTGGTCACCGATCTCTCCCAGGACGTGTTCTACGCCCGGATCGTGATCCAGCAGAACGGGCGCACAGTGGAAATCGACTCCCGCCCCAGCGACGCGATCGCACTCGCCGTCCGGGCAAAGGTGCCGATCCTCGTCGACGAGTCGGTTATGGACCGGGCTGGGGTCACCCTCGGCGCCGACGACGACGCCGATGATGACTCGGCCGATCCCCAGGAGGTCGAAGGCGGCGCGGAGGACGAGCGGTTGACGGTCTTCCGCGACTTCATCAACAGCCTCGACCTGGACGACTTCGACCGCAAGAAAGGAAACTAGGCCCTTCTCGGGCACCCATGGACAAGGACACCTCGGAAAAGCAAATCAAGCGCGTCGTGCTGAACCGGATGGAGCGCTGCTCTGTTTGCCACAGCGAGTTCGCCACCGACGACATCCAGGTCGTCTCGCGGCGGGCCGACATGTGGATGATGGTCGTCACCTGCAACGAGTGCCATGGCCGCAACTTCGTCGCGGCGGTGCTCGGCGATGGTGACCCCGACGAGGCCCAACTGGCGCTCCGGAAACTGAGTGAGGGCGGCCAGATCGGCCTCGACACCCCGGAGATCCGGGAAGCGGCGGTCTCCGCCGGCCCGCCCGTTTCGGTCGACGACGTGATCGACATGCACGAGTTCCTCGCCGGCTTCGACGGCGACTTCGAGCGGCTATTCCGCTCGTCGTAAACGGCCCGCGATGCCTGCCAGCTCCAGCCGCCCGCTTTGGCGGTCGCGGTAACGCAGGGAGCAGGTCCGAGCACCGCCGCCCGGCCCGGTACTGCCACCTCGTTGACTGCCTCCCGTCCCGTTCCTATACTCGCGAGCGATTCGGCGTGCCGGCGCTCCTCGCGGGAGCGCCGCTCCAGGCAGCGAGGTAGACCGTGACGCAAGCGGCAACTCCAGGGTCGATGCCCGCGACAACCGGGGACGAGATCGACCTGGACGTCGTCCGCGCAATGCTTGCCCACATCCAGCCAGGGGACCACCAGGAGGCGCAGGAACTGATCCTGGCTGCCCTCCAGGAGGTCAACGAGCACTTCGGCTACGTCTCGCTGGCGGCGGCGGAAGTAGTCGCCGAGCACCTCGGTACCACCGCATCCCGGGTCTACGGCCTCCTCACCTTCTACGCCGACTTCCGGACCCGGCCCCGCGGCAAGCACTTCATGCTGCTCTGCCATGGGATGTCCTGCTACGCCCTCGGCTCCCAACGGCTCGTCCAGGAGTTGAAGGACACCTGGGGCGTCGCCGACGGCGAGACGACAGCCGATGGGGAGCTGACCGTCCAGGTCGTTAACGGCTGCCTCGGCGTCTGCGACCGAGCGCCCTTCGTCAAGCTCGACGCCGACTACCACGGCGATCTGACCACCGAGTCGTTCAACGAAGTCCTCCGCCGGACCATCGACGCCGGGGGGAGCTGGAAGGACGCCGACCATGGCCACTGAGACGGAGTCCGTGCTGCCTCGGTTGACCAACCGCGCCGATTTTGAGACGTTCCGCTCCCGTGCTGAGGAACGCTGGCAGGGCATGTGGGACGGCGCCGGGACGGTGGTCAGCGTCGGTCTCGACAGCTCCTCGATCCCGAAGGGCGCCGACCGGGTGCTTGCCGTGTGCCGCGCCGCTCTGTCGTCCTCGGACGCGATCGTCCGCGAGGTGAGCGGCAACGGCGCACTCTGGATGGAGCCGTGGGTCGAGATCATGCGCCCGGGCGAGCCGCCGGTCGTCTACGCCAACATCGCCCCCGAGGAGGTGCCGGTCCTGCTCGCCGGGGGACTGCGGGAGCGGGCGGTCGGGGTCCGGGCCGAGTCGGCTTTCGGCGGCATCCCGCCGCTCTCCGCCCACCCGTTCTTCAGGCACCAGCAGCGGATCGTCCTCCAGAACATGGGCATCATCGACCCGTGGTCGGTCGAGGACGCGGTCGCCCGCGGCGCGTACAGCGCCTATCTCAAGGTGCTCTTCGATCTCTCCCAGGAAGAGACGATCGCCGAGGTGGCCGCGGCCAACGTCCGTGGTCGGGGCGGCGCCGGGTTCCCCGCCGGGATTAAGTGGGAGAGCGGGCGCAAGGCACGGGTACTTCCCAAGTTCGTCGTCTGCAACTCTCACGAGGGCGAGCCCAACGTCTACAAGGACCGCAAGATCCACGAGAGCGATCCCCACCGCATCCTGGAAGGGATCCTGATCGCGTGCATCGCGGTCGGTGCCGAGCGCGGCTACAACTACATCGGCGGCGAGTACCCCTTGGCGATCAAGCGGTTCCGAAAGGCGGTGGCCGACGCCGAGCGGCTGGGGCTGATCGGGCGGAACGTGCTCGGCTCCGGCAAGGATGTCTTCTTCCGGGTCCGCACCGGCGGCGGCGCCTACATCTGCGGCGAGGGCTCGGCCATGATGTACTCCATCATGGGTGTCCGCGGTCAGCCCCGGACGAAGCCGCCGCGCTCGGTGGAAGAGGGCATCTGGAAGCGACCGACCGTCGCCAACAATACCGAGACCCTCGCCAACATCCCCGACATTATCACCAAGGGCGGGGCCTGGTACGCCTCGATCGGCACCGAGAAGAGCAAGGGCACCAAGCTGATGACTGTCCAGGGGCCGATGGCCACCACGGGGCTGGTCGAGGTGCCGATGGGGATCACCCTCGGCACCCTGATCAACGAGTGCTGGGGTGGGATGCGACCCGGCCACACCTTTAAGGGGATCCAGACCGGCGGCGTCTCGGCGGGCCCGCTGAAGGAAGAGCACTTCGACCTGCCGGTCGATTTCGACTCGCTGACCGATGTCGGCGGCATGCTTGGCTCGGGCGGCTTCGCCGTCTTCGATACCGACGTCTGCGCGGTCGACTTTGCCCGCTACCTGACAGCCTTCAACCGCTACGAGTCGTGCTCCAAATGCGTCCCCTGCCGCCTCGGCAACCCAGCCCTGGTCGAGATTCTGGACCGAATCCGGCTCGGCCGGGGTTCTCTCGCGGACCTGGCGCTGATGGAGCGCACCTCCAAGCACATCATTGACCTCTCCCTGTGCGGGCTCGGCCAAGTGGCGCCGATGCCGCTGCTTGGGATGATGCAGATGTACCCGGAGGAGTTCCGCGCCCACATCGTCGACGGCGTCTGCCCGGCCGGAAGCTGCCCGATCGGCGTCCCCCAGACCGTCGCCGCTGCGGCCGACTGACAGAAGCTAGCTCAACGCCCAGAGGTGACGGACTTGGCCGCGTTTGCCGAGTCGGAGTACCGGGAACGCATCCGGCGGACCAAAGAGCGGATGGTGGCGATGGGGCTCGACACCCTGGTCGTTGCTGACCCCGCCAACATGAACTACCTGACCGGCTACGACGGCTGGTCGTTCTACACGCCTCAGTGCGTCGTCGTGGCGCTCGCAGAGGACGACCCGCTCTGCATCGTCCGCGGGATGGACCGCAACGGGGGGCTCCGCACCTCGTTCCTCCCGCCCGACCGCGTCCTCGGATACCCGGACGGCTACGTCCAGGCTTCCGACCGTCACCCGTTCGACTGGATCGCCGCCGACCTCAAGCGCCGCGGACTTGGTCGGGGTCGAATTGGCACGGAACAGGATGTCTACTACTTCTCCCCGCGCGCGCAGGTAGCCCTGGAGCGGGGTCTCCCTGATGCCGACTTCTCGGATGCGAGCCTCCTCGTTAACTGGATCCGGGCCGTCAAGAGCGACGCCGAGCTCGCCGTGATGAGCGAGGCGGCTCGGATCGCCGAGCGGTCGATGGCCGTCGCCTTCGCCGCGATCGAGCCGGGCGTCCGCCAGTGCGACGTGGCGGCGAAAATCTACGCCGCGCAAATCGTCGGCACCGAGGAGTTCGGCGGTGATTACCCCGCCTTCGTGCCGCTCCTGCCGACCGGGATCGGCACCTCGACGCCGCACCTCACCTGGACGGATGAACCGTTCGCCGCCGAGACAGCGACCATCCTCGAGCTCGCCGGGTGCCGCCACCGTTACCACTGCCCGATGGCCCGGTCGCTCTACCTCGGGACGCCGCCGGAAGCGATCAGAGCGACCGAGGGGGTGGTCCTCGAAGGGTTGCAGGCGGCGCTCGACGCGGCCCGGCCGGGGGCGACCTGCGAGGAGGTCGAAGCCGCCTGGCGGACGGTGGCCGCCCGCGGCGGGGTCACCAAGGAGAGCCGGATCGGCTACGCCGTCGGGCTCAACTACCCGCCGGATTGGGGGGAACACACGATGAGCCTGCGCCCCGGCGACCGGACCGTGCTCGAGCCGAACATGACGCTCCACGCCATCCTCGGTATCTGGCGCGACGATTGGGGCATCGAGATCAGTGAGTGCTTCAAGGTGGCGCCGAATGGGGCCGAGCCGTTCTGCGACTTCCCGCGGGAGCTGTTCGTCAAGCGCTAATGCGGAGTTCGCGAGGTTCCGGGACGGCTACGACCCGAGGTCGAGTGACGTCCCAGTCCCGTCCGCGCTTGCCCGCTCGTACGCTCGGCGCGCCACCACCACATCCTGCACGGCGTTCCCGACCGACTTGAACAAGGTGACCTCGGCGTCGTCGCGACGGCCGGGAACCGTGCCAGCGGCGACCATGCCCAGTTCCCGCGAGAAGTGGCCACGATCGACGAGCCCCTGCTCTAGGGGGATGATGAAGTCGCCGGCCTCGGCCAGGGCTGGTTCGACTGCGTCCACCGTGACCGTCGCCCGGACGACGAGGCCGGCGGGGAGCTCCTGCATCTCGGGGGTGTAGGCGCCAACCGCATTGACGTGGGTGCCGGGGCGGACGCTGGCGTCATCGAAGACCGGTCTCTTCGACGTGGTCGCCGTGCAAACGATGTCCGCTTGGCGAACCGCGGCGTCGGCGTCGGTGGAGGTCTCGAGGCGGTCCAGCACGTCCGGCCAATCACGGGCTAGGATTCCGCGCAGCCGCTCCAGCGCCTCCGGGAAGAGGTCGACCGCGATGATCCGCTCGATCGGGCGGACGGCGCAGACGGCCGCGATCTGGGTCGCACCCT
Organism: uncultured Thermomicrobiales bacterium; assembly: GCA_902806345.1. GTDB lineage: Bacteria > Chloroflexota > Chloroflexia > Thermomicrobiales > UBA6265 > CADCWF01. The sequence goes on along the minus strand of CADCWF010000351.1, from coordinate 5,127 downwards.
GGGCACCGGCCCCGATCGTGGCAAGCGTGCGGCTGTCCTGGCGGGCGAGCAGGTCGGTGGCCGCGCCCGAAACGGCGCCGGTGCGGAGCGCCGTCAAGTAGGTGCCGTCCATGATCGTGAGCGGCTGCCCCGTTTCCGGATCGACGAGGCAGACGAGGGCATGGATGACCGGCAACCCCTTGGCCGGGTTGTCCTTGAACACGGAGACGACCTTCAGTCCGAGGGCGTCCATCCCCGGCACGTGGGCCGGCATGAAGAGCGCATCGCCGTTATGTGCTGCGACGGGGATCACAGTCCGCAGGGGAGAGACGGTGCGGCCGGCCGAGAGTTCCGAGAACGCGGTCTTCATCAGCTCGATGGCGTCCGGCATCGGCACCAGGCGCCTCACGTCCTCCCGAGTCAAGGCCAGCATACCCACCGCTCCTTGTCGACGCTCTGCCGCCGGTCTCCGGGTCGAGTGTACGGGCGCTTCCGGGTGCCCGCAACGGTGGCAACCCGAGCGGTCAGTCCTAGGACCGTTGTCCGACCGTGGCCAGTTCGGAGGCGTAGCAGTCTTTGACTCCTGCCTCGCCTGGCGTTGCCAGCCAGACCAAGTACCGGCGGAACGGCCCAGGCCGGGCATGCGTTCCAAGGTCAGCGTCCTGTTGGACCGAAACCTGTGCGGGCAGGTTCGCAGGCTACGTCCTCGGTTTGACGCGCGGTAGCACCCGCGCTACTGTCAGATGTTGAACCGTCCCACGCTTCCGGGCCGCCGACCGTGGGGAACCGTCGCGCGGGCGAGTCCGGCGTTCGCCGTCGCCGCCCAGGGAGTTCGCTCATGTCCATCGGTCACGGGGCCGCCGCAGAGACGGAGACCACCATCCCCGCAACCCCGCTCTTCGATCGGATCGCCGGTCCCGCCGACCTTCACCACCTCTCCCCTGCCGACCTGGAAGCCCTTGCCGACGAGATCCGCGGCGAACTGATCCGGGTGGTCAGCCGCAATGGCGGTCACCTCGGTGCATCGCTCGGCACGGTCGAGTTGACCATCGCCCTCCACGCCGTCCTCTCGTCGCCGCGGGACCGGATAGTCTGGGATGTCGGCCACCAGGCCTACGTCCACAAGCTGCTGACCGGTCGCCGGGACCGATTCGACACCATCCGTCAAGAGGGAGGGCTCTCCGGCTTCCTCTCGCGCGACGAGAGCGAACACGACGCCTTCGGCGCCGGTCACGCCTCGACCTCGATCTCGGCGGCGCTCGGGATGGCGGTGGCGTTCGAGCAGACGGGGCAAACCGACCGCCGGGTTGCCGCCGTCATCGGCGATGGGGCGCTCACCGGCGGCATGGCCTTCGAAGGTCTCAATAACGCCGGTATCCTCAGTTTGCCGTTCCTGGTCGTCCTCAACGACAACGAGATGTCGATCGCCCCGAACGTCGGCGCCATCTCGCGCTACCTGGATCGGGTCCGCACCGACCGCCGCTACGCCAAGGCGAAGGACGAGCTCGCCCGCCTGACGGAGCGGCTGCCGCAAGGCGATCTCCTCGTGGAGTTGGGCAAGCGGTGGAAGGACTCGCTCAAGGAGTTCGTCTACCACGCCCAGATCTGGGAAGAACTCGGATTCACCTACGTCGGCCCGATCGACGGCCACGACATCCCGGACCTGCTTGAGGGGTTGACCCAGGCGCGCAACGTCCGTGGGCCGGTGTTCCTCCACGTGGTCACCGAGAAGGGCCACGGCCTCGCCGCGGCGGCCCACGACCGGGAGCGAGCCCACGCCGTCTCGGCCCCGGCGAAGGTAGGCGCCCCGGCGTCTCCGCCCAAGTACCAGGACATCTTTGCCCAGACGCTGATCGACTTGGCGAAGGACGACCCTCGGATCGTGGCGATCACGGCGGCGATGCCGACCGGGACGTCGCTGGCCAGGTTCCAGGCGGTCTACCCCGACCGCTTTTTCGACGTCGGCATCGCCGAGCAGCACGCCGTCACCTTCGCCGCCGGGCTCGCCGCGGAAGGGATGAGGCCAGCCGCTGTCATCTACTCGACCTTCCTCCAGCGGGCCTACGACCAGATCGTCCACGATGTCTGCATCCAGAAGCTGCCGGTCGTCTTCGCGCTGGACCGCGCCGGGTTCGCCGGCGACGACGGGCGCACCCACCACGGTATCTACGACCTCTCCTACCTCCGATGCCTGCCCAACATGACGATCATGGCGCCGAAGGACGAGAACGAGCTGCGCCACATGCTGAAGACGGCCTTCGAGGTCGAGGGCGGGCCGATCGCCATCCGCTATCCCCGCGGCGCCGGCGTCGGGGTTCCCACCGACGAGCCGCTCCACGCATTGCCGATCGGCCGCGGTGAGGTGCTTCGGGAGGGCGCCGACGTGGCGATCCTGGCCGTTGGTGCGATGGTTCTCCCGGCCGAGCGGGCGGCCGACCTGCTGCGGGCGGACGGCATCGCGGCGACCGTCGTCAACGCCCGCTTCGTCAAGCCGCTGGACGAGGCGTTGGTGGTCGAAATGGCCGGTCGATGCGGGGCGATCGTCACCGTGGAGGAGTGCGCGGCCGCCGGCGGCTTTGGCTCGGCGGTGCTCGAGACCCTCTCGAAGCACGGTCTCAGTCTGCCAACGCGGGTTCTCGGGATTCCGGATCGAGTCTTCGAGCAGGCGTCGCAGAACCGGCTGCGCGAGCTCGCCGGTCTCGCCCCGGCCTCAATCGCGTCGGCCGCGGCGGACGTCGTCGGGCATAGGCCAGTGATGGCCAACGTCGCAACCACCGGGCGCCTCGGGTAGACTCAGGTCAGGCCGCGAACCGACGCGAGCGAGGAGACGATCGAGCGAGGCAATTGCGTGGCCGCGACCGAACCCTTCGCGACGCCCATCTCCATCTCATCGGTGATCGGTGTGTCCGCCCCTCCGGGTGCGTGGCCGGGACTGTCGGAGGCCGCGCGGGCATCCGGCGTGGCGTTGACGAGCGAGCAGCTCGACCGGTTCGACCGCTACCGCGACCTGCTGCGGCATTGGAACACCCGCTTCAACCTGACGGCCGTCGTCGAGCCGGAAGCGATCGAGCGGCGCTTGTTCCTCGACGCGGTGCGCCTCCTCCCTGCCCTTAAGCGCTTTGCTCCCTTCGATCTCGATGGCGCCTCGCGGACGCCGCGGCTGGTCGATATCGGCTCCGGCGCCGGGTTCCCTGGCCTGCCGATTGCCATCTGCCGGCCAGACCTTGCCGTCACCCTGGTCGAGGCAACTGCCAAGAAAGTGGCATTTCTGGACGCCGCCGCGGTCGAGCTGGACCTGGAAAACACCCGCGCCATCCACGCCCGAGCTGAGGAGCTTGGGCACGAACTGGCCCATCGCGGCTCCTACGACCTGGCGACAGCACGGGCCGTTGCCTCGCTCCCTGCCCTGCTTGAGCTGTCGATGCCGCTGCTCCGGGAGGGTGGTATCGCCCTCTTCCCGAAAGGATTGGATCTGGCGACGGAGCTCCCCGCCGGGCAACGGGCGGCACCGCTGGTAGGATCGGCGCTGATCGCCGACGATGTACTGCCGGGCGGCGAGACTCGCCTGATCGTGGCCCGCAAGACATCCGCCACCTCGAGACGCTTCCCCCGCCGCGCCGGCATCCCCACTCGCCAACCGATCGGTGGCCTGCCCTCGTCCGCACGGTCCGATTCCGGACCAGGAGGCGGCCGCAGATGACCGCCTACGGCCAGCGCATCTTCTACCGGAAGGAGAAACTCCGCGGCGCCTGCTGGGAATACCAGATCGAAGGCGGCTGGATCGCGGTCCCCTGCGCCGCGGGCGAGCGGCACCTGCTCCGCCACCGGTTCGCCTTCTACCGGCCGCGAGAAGTCGATGTCCGCACCCCGACTGGTGTCGTCCGCCTCCACCGCACTGGCGCCGAGCAGTGGTTCTTTCCGGACCGCTGGTTCTCCCTTTTGCGCTTTGTCACCGACGCGGACCAGACCGTCGGCTACTACGTGAACTTCTCGTTGCCGCTGGCGCTGCTTCGAGACAACTACTACCGCGACCTTGACCTCGAGCTGGACCTTTGGGTCGACCCCGACGGGACCGCGACCGAGCTCGATCGCGACGAGTTCGAGGCCGAGGTGGCCTCGCAGCGCATCCCCGCCGAGTGGGCAGCGACCGTCGACCAGGCCTGCGCCGATGTCGCCCGCTCGGTGGCTGAGTCGGTTGCCTCCTACGGCCCGGACATCGAGCGCGACCGCGACCCGGTCTGCGGTGTCCCCCGTTTCATCCTCCGGGTCTGACCCCAGCCCGCCGGCGTGCGCATCTGCCTCGTCTACGACTGTCTCTATCCCTGGACCGTGGGCGGTGCCGAGCGCTGGTACCGGTCGCTGGCCGAGCATTTGGGCAGCCAGGGCCATTCGGTCACCTACCTAACCCTCCGCCAGTGGCCGGTCGCGGAGCCGCCCGTCATCCCTGGGGTGCGCGTCGTCGCGGTCGGCCCCGGATTCTCGCTCTACGACGGCGGCCGGCGGCGAATCTGGCCTCCGCTCCGGTTCGGTCTTGGCGTCTTCGCCTACCTGGCTCGCTATGGGCAGCGCCACGATATCGTCCACTCTGCCTCGTTCCCGTACTTCGCGGCCATCGCCGGGGCGGTGGCCCAGCCACTTGGTCGCTACCGTCTCGTCATCGACTGGTGGGAGGTGTGGACATCCTCCTACTGGGTCGACTACCTCGGGCCCATCAAGGGGCGACTCGGGTCCGTCGTCCAAGGCCTCCTTGCCCGCCTGCCCCACCGAGCGGTCTGCTTCTCGCGGCTCCACGCCTCTAGGCTCCGAGCAACGGGCGGTCCTTCCGGGTCCATCGTCCGCGGCGTCTATCCCGGACTTAGCCCCTCATTCGGGCCGCACCCCCATCACGGTGAATCGGCGGCGCAACAGGCAAGGCAGGTCGTCGTGTTCGTCGGGCGGCACATCCCCGAGAAACGGCCTGAGGCCATTCCGCCGGCGGTTGTGCTTGCTCGGCGCTCCCTGCGGACGTTGCGTGCCGAGATCCTCGGCGACGGTCCGGAACGGTCCCGTCTCGAGCGTCTGATACGGAGACTCGGTCTGGCATCCGTAATCGAAACGCCGGGTTTTGTCTCCGAGGCAGAGCTGGACGACCGATTGCGGGATGCCCTT
>CADCWF010000350.1 GCA_902806345.1 uncultured Thermomicrobiales bacterium | reverse complement strand
AGGGCGCCCCGCCAGCGTTCGCGCGGTACCTCCAGTCCGTCGAGCGAGGCGCCGTCGAAGGCGGCGGTGTAGCGGCGCACGGCCCCGTCGCCTTCCGTGCGAACCTCGGCCAGGATCCGCTGGACGACCTGGTCGGCCGAGAGGTCGGCACCGAAAACGTGGCGGATGCCTTCGCGCATCCGGGGCGAGAGGTCCGGCTCTTCGAAGCCGCGACGCCGCGAGAGGCGCCGCCGCGCCTCCTCGGGATCGGTGACCAGGGCCGGCAGGTTCGCCATCCGATTCATGCCCGCAACTCGCCGCCGATCCGCTGCTTGAGGGTCTTCCCGATCCGGTCCCGCACCTTGACCAGTTCGGCGTCCGTGAGGGCGCGGTCGGGCGCCGTGAAGACGACGCGGTAGGCAAGGCTCTTCCGGTCCGTGCCGACCTGGGAGCCCCTGTAGACATCGAAGAGATCGACCGATGTTGCGAGCGGGCCGGCCGCCGCCCGGAGCGCCGCCTCGACGCTCGCCGCCGGGGTCGCTTCCGCTACGACGACGGCGAAGTCCTGCGCGACCGGTAGGAAACGGGGGATCCGGACCCCGGCCAACGGCTCGCGGAGGTCGAGCATCGCGTCCAGGTCGAGCTCGGCGACGGCGACGCGCGTGGTCTCGATCCCGAGCGCCGCGGCGACGTCGGGGCGGACTTCGCCCAGGAGGCCGATCCGGCGCTCGCCCGCCAAGACCGCGGCGGTGCGACCGGAATGGAGGGCCGGGTGCGTCGCCGGTTCGAACCGGACCGCGACCCGGGCACGGTCGAGAACCGCCTCGACCGAACCCTTCAGGTCGAAGAAGTCGAGGTGGCCGTCGTCGGTCGGGTGGCGATCACCGTCCGCCAATCGGCGGTCATCGCTCCCGAAGCGACCGATCGGGTCGCGCCGCCCGGCCATTGCCAGGCAGACTACCGTCCGCTCCGAGGGCAGCGTGTCTCCCGACGGGAGGTAGGTCCGGGCAATTTCAAAGAGGCGGACGCCGGACTCGTGGCGGAGGTTGGCGGCGGCGACCTCGAGCAGGCTTGGCACGAGCGTCGGGCGAAGCACTGCGCGGTCGCTCTGGATGGGGTTCCGCAGGCGGAGCAATCCATCGCGCGGGACGGTGTGGAGGAACCCGACGCCGGCGCCATCGGCGAAGCAGGCGACGTCCGCGTCGTGGAGCGTAACGTAGGAGACCGTCTCGAACCCGCCGCACCCTACAAGGGTGTCACGGACATCCCGGGAGAGGCGGTGGCGAGAGTCGCGCCGGACGGGCGGCGTCTCCCCGGTCGGGAGCGTCTCGGGCAGCGTCTCGTAACCGACGATCCGCGCGGCCTCCTCGACGACGTCGGCCGCCAAGGTGACGTCGCCGCGCCGGGTCGGAACGGTGACACGGAGGTGGTCGCCGTCGATCTCGGCGCCGAACCCGAGCCGGGCGAGCGCGTCGACGACGGTCTCCGGTTCAAGCCGGACGCCGAGCAGGCGCTCGAACTCGCGGAACGGCATCTGGATCTCGCGCGGCAGGACCGGCCGCGGGTAGACATCCGACACGGCGGCGACGCGGCTCCCGGGGCAGAGGTCGAGCAGGAGGCGGGTGGCACGGCCGGCGGCGTCGAGGACGAGGTTCTGGTCGATCCCCCGCTCGAACCGCGCCGAGGCGTCGGTTCGGAGCTTCTGCGCTCGCGCCGTCGCTCGGACGGAGCCCATCGCGAAGTTGGCGGATTCGAGGAGGACCGTGGTTGTGCGGTTCGAGACCTCGCTGTCGACGCCGCCCATCACCCCCGCAATCGCGACCGCCCGTTCGGCGTCGGCGATGACCAGCGTCTCGTCGGAGAGGTCGCGGTGCTGGTGGTCGAGCGTCTCGATCCGCTCGCCGGGACGCGCCCGGCGGACGATGATCCGGCCGCCGGCCAGATTGTCGCGGTCGAAGGCGTGGAGCGGTTGACCCCACTCGAGCATCACGTAGTTCGTCACGTCGACGACGTTGTTGATCGGACGCAGCCCGGCGGCAAGGAGCCGCCGCTGCAACCAAGGGGGCGACGGCGCGACCGTGACTCCCTCGATGACGACGGCGGCGTACCGGGGACACAGATCGGGCGCCTCGATCGTGACGAGGTCGGCGGGACCGGTCGGCGCCGCCGAGAGGCTGGGGGCATCCGGCAGTCGGAGCGGTTTGTCGCAGAGCGCCGCGGCCTCCCGAGCGATGCCGAGGATCGAGAAGGCGTGGACCAAATTCGGGGTGATCTCGAACTCGATCACGGTGTCGCCGAGCCATTCGGCGAGCGGTGCCCCGATGGGGGCATCCGCTTCGAGCACCAGAATGCCCTCGTGCTCCTCCGAGATACCGAGCTCCTTCTCCGAGCAGACCATCCCCTCCGAGCGGACGCCCCGGATGGTGCCCGGCTTGAGCGTCTTTAGCACCTGGCCCTCGACGTGACCGTCGTAGAGGCGGGCGCCGGCGAGGGCCAGGGCCACCTTCTGGCCGCTGGCGATGTTCGGTGCCCCGGTCACGACGGTGAGGGCGTGGTCGCCGGCCTGGACGGTCGCCAGGACAAGGCGGTCGGCGTCGGGGTGGGGCTCCACGCGGGCGACGAGACCGACGAAGACGTTGTCCCAGCCGTCGCCGATCGTGGTGATCTTCTCGGCCTCCAGGCCGGCCATGGTCAGCGTGTGGGCCAGCTCGCGGGGCGAGAGCCCGGTGTCGACGAAATCGGAGAACCAGGAGAGCGGTACACGCATGGTTGGGTTTCCTCTTGCGGGGCGCCGAAGGTAGACCGGAGGTGGCGACGGCGAGTTCTCACCCCCAACGCCTCTCCCGAGACGCCGGAGAGGGAAGCGCTAGGCGAAGCCGGCGAACTGCCGCAGGAAGCGGAGGTCGTTGCCGGCGAACGCCCGGACGTCGTCGACCCCCGTCCGCATCATCGTCATCCGCTCGATGCCGAGGCCGAAGGCGAACCCGGTGTAGACCGCCGGGTCGTAGCCGACGCCGGCGAGCACCTTGGGGTGGACCATGCCGGCGCCGCCCATCTCCAGCCAGCCGGTCTGCTTGCAGACGCGGCACCCCTTGCCGCCGCAGATCGCGCAGTCGACCGCGAAATCGACGCCGGGCTCGACGAACGGGAAGAAGTCGCACCGAAACCGGATTCGCCGATTCGGTCCGAAGAGCTGACGGGCGAGCTCGGCGAGGACCCCCTTCAGGTCCGCCATGGTGATCGTCCGGTCGACCGCCAGCCCTTCGAGCTGGTGGAACATCCACTCGTGGGAGGCATCCTGGGCCTCGTACCGGTAGACGCGCCCTGGCACGACGACGCGGACCGGCGGTTCGGTCTGCTCCATCACCCGGGCCTGCATCGGCGAGGTGTGGGTACGCATCACGATCTCGCCGGGCAGGTCGACGTGGATCGTGTCCCAGACATCGCGCGCTGGGTGGTCGGCCGGGATGTTGAGGAGGTCGAAGTTGTAGTGGGCGGTCTCGACTTCGGGGCCGAAGACGGTCTGGAACCCGAGCAGGGCGAAGATCTCGCTCAGCTCGTCGATCATCTGGCTGACGGGGTGGGCGGCGCCGATGGTCGGTGGTCGCCCGGGCAGCGTCACGTCGACCGCGTCGGCGGCGAGGTGCTGGTCGAGGTCGGCGGCGGCGAGGATGCGATGGCGTGAGTCCCAGGCCGCCTCGAGTTCGCGCTTGAGGGCGTTGCCGGCGCGCCCCGCGGTTGGCCGCTCATCGGCCGGGAGGGCGCCGAGGCCGCGCAGGAACAGCGTCAGTTCGCCCTTCGGGCCAAGGTAGGTCTTCTCCCAGATCTCGCCAGCCGGAGCGTCGACGGCGTCGGCCAGGTCGGCCAAGGCTCGGGTGCGGAGCTCTTCGAGGTCGTGCTGGACGGAGGTGGCCATGGCGCTCCCGCTGGTGTGGTGCCCGGGCAACGGGCACGAAAAACCCCTCGGCAGGGACGAGGGGTCTCCACGCGGTGCCACCCTGCTTCGCCGGCGTCCGGCGCGCTCGTGCCCGCGCTTTCCACGGGCTGCCCGGTAATGGCGGGTCCACCAGGAACGACTACCGCCGAGGCGCGCTCGATCGCGTCGGGTTCACCGTCCGGTTCGGGAGCGAACTTCGCGGCCCGCGTTCCCCGGCGACTCGCAGTCGGTGGCCGCCGGTCCCTGAAGGCGCGGACGCCGGTACTCTTCTCCGTCGTCACCGTTCTCAGTCTTCGACTGGCCGGAGTATAGCAAAACGGGTTCGGTCGGCCCCTATACTCGGGCGATCCTTGGGTGAGGCGAGGGAAGGGGAGAAGACGGCGGATGGACACGACGATCGAGGCGGTCTTCGGGCGCGAGATCCTGGATTCGCGCGGCAACCCGACCGTCGAGGTGACGGTCGGGCTTGTGGGCGGCGCGAGCGGCCGGGCCGCCGTGCCTTCCGGGGCATCGACCGGGGCCTACGAGGCGGTCGAGCTGCGCGACGCCGACAAGACACGGTACGGCGGCAAGGGCGTGCTGAACGCGGTGCATCACGTCGACGAGGAGCTGGCCGAGGCGGTCGTGGGCCTTGATGCGCTCGACCAGCTCGCGGTCGATCGGGTGATGTGCGAGGTCGACGGGACGCCGAACAAGGGACGTCTCGGAGCGAACGCGATCCTCGGGGTTTCGCTCGCGGTTGCCCGCGCCGCGGCCGATGCGGTCGGGCTGCCGCTCTACCGCTACCTGGGCGGGCCGGCGGCGCGGACGCTGCCGGTGCCGATGATGAACATCCTCAACGGGGGCAAGCACGCCGAGGGCTCCAGCGTCGACATGCAGGAGTTCATGGTCGTCCCGGTCGGCGCCGGGAGCTACCGCGAGGGGCTTCGCTGGGGGACGGAGGTGTTCCACGCCCTGAAGGACGTGCTGCACGGCCGCGGGATGCCGACCGGCGTCGGCGACGAGGGCGGCTACGCGCCGAGCCTGCCGTCGAACGAGGCCGCCGTCGAGATCATCCTCGAGGCGATCGCCAAGGCGGGCTACGCGGCCGGCACCGACCTGCTGCTCGCGCTCGACCCAGCCGCCACCGAGTTCTACGCCGATGGCTCCTACGTGCTCGCCGGTGAGGGACGGACGCTGTCGGGCCACGAGATGGTCGCGTTCTGGACCGACTGGGCCGCGCGCTATCCCATCGCCTCGGTCGAAGACGGATTGGCGGAGGACGACTGGGCGGGCTGGACCGCGCTGCGAGCGCAGATCGGTGAACGCGTCCAGCTTGTCGGCGACGACCTCTTCGTGACGAACACGGAACGCCTCGCGCGCGGCATCCGGGAGCGGGCGGGCACCGCGATCCTGGTTAAGCTCAACCAGATCGGCACCCTCTCCGAGACCTTCGCAGCGATCGAGATGGCGCAGCGGGCTGGTTTCAATGCCGTCATTTCCCACCGCAGCGGCGAGACCGACGACACGTTCATCGCCGACCTCGCGGTGGCGACGAACGCCGGCCAGATCAAGACGGGTGCTCCTTCGCGGGTGGACCGGGTCTCCAAGTACAACCAGCTCCTGCGGATCGAGGAAGAACTGGGGGAGAACGCGGTCTACCCTGGCCGCGCTCCGTTCCAGCGCCAGGGTGGCTGACACGATCGAAGGAGGAGGCGGGCGGTGGCTCTGCGGCGACCCGAGCGAAGCTGGACCTACGACGACCTGGCGGCACTCCCCGACGACGGCAAGCGCTACGAGATCATCGAGGGGGAGTTGTTCGAGCTGACCGGCCCGAACCTGCGCCATGCCAAGATCATCACCAACCTGTTCTTCCTCGTTGGTCCCGCCGCTCGCGCCAATGGCGGCGAGATCTTTTCGGCGGTTGTCGACGTGTTCTTCCAGGGGGCAGAGCCCGTCGAGCCGGACCTCGTCGTGGTTCTGCCCGGCGGGGCGGCGCGGCAGCGGCTGCGCGGGGTCGAAGGGCCACCCGACCTCGTGATCGAGGTGCTCTCCCCGTCCAACCGCACCCACGACGTGTTGACCAAGCGGGAGCTCTACCGCCGGGGTGGGGTTGGCGAGTATTGGATGGTCGATGGCGAGGAACGCTCGGTCGAGGTCGTTCCATTCCTTGTGGACGGGGGTGAACGGGCAAGGACATTTCGAGGGGCCGAGGCGATCACGTCCAACGTGCTTCCCGAGCTTCGGATTTTGGCGGCGGACGTGTTTGTCGGGCTCGACTCGATTCGGGCCGAGTAGAGCCGATTGCCGTTCTCGTCAACTACGCAGGCGATCTCTTGCCTACGAGGCGAGCGCGCCGCTCTCCTCGATCTCCTCCATCGCCCCAATCACGCGCTCGAACTCGGCGAGACCGGCACGGACCGGCTCCGGCGATCTCAGGTCGACGCCCGCTCGGCTGAGCGTGTCCAGCGGATAGTCGCTGCCGCCGGCCGCAAGGAAGGCGAGATACCGCTCCTGTGCCGGCGTCCCCTCATCGCGCAGGGCGGCGGCGAGGGCGACCGCCGCGGAGAGCCCGGTTGCGTACTGGAAGACGTAGAAGGCGCGGTAGAAGTGGGGGATACGGCCCCAGGTGGCGCGGATCGCGTCGTCGACCTCCACGCCCGGAGAGTAGGCGGCGTAGAGATCGCCGTAGAGGGCGTCGAGCCCATCCACCGTCAACGGGTTGCCGGCCTCGACGGTTTGATGGGCCCGCGCCTCGAACTCGGCGAACATCGTTTGGCGGACCACGGTGCCGAGGTAGGTATCGGCGAACCGATTGAGCAGGGCGAACCGGCCGAGTGCGTCTTCGTCCCGGGTCCGGCCCACCAGGTGCCAGTTGAGCAGGGTCTCGTTGACCGTGCTCGCGATCTCGGCCAGGAAGATCGGGTACTGCGCCGCGTGGAAGGGCTGGGCGGCGTCGGCGTAGAGGCTGTGCATGGCGTGCCCTGCCTCGTGGGCTAGGGTGAAGACATCGCCGATGGTGCCGTTCCAGTTCATCAAGATCACCGGTGGCGCACCGTAGGCACCCCACGAGTAGGCGCCGGATCGCTTGCCCTTGGTCTCGTAGACATCCACCCACCGGCGGTCGAACCCGCGGCGGAGGTCCGCCGCGTAGCCTTCACCGAGGGGTCCGAGTCCGTCCAACACGATCTCGACGGCGTCGCGATAGGGATACCGCCGCTCGGGCTCCGGCGAGAGGGGTACCTGGAGATCCCAGGCGCGGAGCACGTCGAGCCCGAGCACCCGGCGCCGAAGTTCCAGGTAGCGACCGACCACGGGCGTCGCTTCGCGCACCGAGGCGATCAGGTTGTCGTACACGGATACCGGCAGGTTCGTCGAAAACAGCGCCGCCTCGCGGGCCGAGGCGTGGCGGCGAACGCGAGCGCCGAAGATATTGCCGCGGACGGAGGAGGCGTAGAGCGCGGCCAGCGTGTGGCGGTGGGCCAGGTAGGGCGCCATGAACGCCTCGTGGGCGGCCTGCCGCACTGAGCGGTCCTTCGAGCGCAGAAGCAGCGCGTGGCGCCCCTTGGTTAGCGTCACCTCGTTGCCCGCCTCGTCACGGACGGTGTCGAATGTCAGATCGGCGTTGTCCAGTGCGGCGAACGACTCCGCGGCGCCGCGTTCGACATCGGCGACCTGGGCAAGGATCTCCTCGACCTCGACCGACCGGACATGGGGCCGGTTCCTGGCCAGGTCGTCCAGGAGATGCCGGTACGGGGCCAGGTCCGACGCCGAGGCCAGCGCCTCGAAGCGGTCCGCCGGGAGCGCCAGCAACTCCGGCTCGAAGAAGGCGAGCGCTTCTCCGGCATCCACTGCCAGCCGGGCCGAGCGCTCGTAGCGGGACAGGGCCTCGCCGTCGGTCATGTCCTCGTGGTGGCGCAGCGTCGCGTAGACGCGCACCTTCTCGATCAGTTGGCGGAGCGCCATCACCGACGTGATGGCAGCCGCCAGACCCGCTGCACTCTCGCCGAGGCGGTCGCGATGGTGGGTCGCCGCCGCGGTGGCGGCTGGGACCAGCGCAACATCGCCCTCCCACTCGTCCCCGCTGCCGTAGACGGTCGAGAGATCCCAGGTGTCTTCCTCGGCAAGGTCTTCACGGGTCAGCGGTTCGGCCCGCTCCAGATTGGCAACCACGGCTGGTGGACTCCTGCGATACCGGCGAGGGCCGGAACGATCAGCGGGGCTCCGGCGTCGCCGCTTGGGGTGCGTCGGCGCCGGGCAGAGCGGCGTCGTCGAGAGCGAGCAGCGCTTGTTCGGCCGCCGACAAGACCGCATCGGGCGTGCCGGGTGTCAGCAGCAGCGTCTCGGCTGTTCTCGGCACCCGAACGGTCGGTTGGACGCCGGTGCCTTCGAGGAAGACCGCGCCGGCATCATCGCGGAACCCAATCAGCGGTGCCTGGAACGCCAGGTCACCGGGGAGTAACCAGGGGAAGACGCCGCCCTCGACGCCGGCGGTCGCGCCCATCCCGACGATCGCGTGGGCGGGGTTGTGGGCGAGGGCCGCGGCGAAGATTTCGCAGGCGCTTACGCAATCGGGGCCGATTAGCACCGCCAGCGGCCGGCGCCACCGGGTCGGGGCCGGTTCGACCCGGTCGATCGCGGTCATCGCCTGGTCGCCGTTCTCGTCGATGAAAACTTGCTCGGCCAGGGTGAAGGGCTCGTCGTAGAACGACCCCGCCATATAGATCGGCAGCTTGCTCAAGCCGCCGCCGTTGTCCCGGATGTCGATGATCAGGGCCGGCGTGTCGAGCTGCCGGAGCCGCCGCAGGGCCCACTCCCAGGCGTGCAACGTCAGGGTCAGGTCTTCCGAGAACGAGTTGACCTTGATGTAGCCGATGCCCGACGGGAGGACATCGACGGTGACCGGCATCTCGGCCGGGTCGACCAGGTCCTCGCCACAGGGGCGGCCGATCCCAGCCTGATCGCGGGCGGCGCGGAGTGGTACCTGCCTCGAGTCGCCGTCCGGATTGGCGAACCCGACCTCGACCCGCTCCCCTGCCGGCTGCCGGGGCAGCAGGAGCAGCCGCTGTTCTTCCAGTCCGGCCTCCGTCGATTCGCTGAACAGTTGCGGCACGGCGGCCAGCGCGTCGGCGGGCACTTCCCCGCCCCAGGACGTGATCTCGGCGCCGGCGGCGATGCCCGCCTTGGCGGCGGGGCCGCGGGGCGCGACGCAGCGGACGACGACCGCGCCGTCGTCGGTCCGGCCGAGCGCGATCCCCAGCGAGCCGCCGAAGCGTTCGGCGACGAAGGCGTCCGGTGGGCTGACCGCGACGTGGCCGTCGCCGATCACATTGGCGAACCGCATCACCGCGATGTTGAACGCCTCGGCATCGCCGGCCTCCTCGGCCTGCTGGACCATCGGTCCGAACTCCGCGTGCAGGGCGTCCCAGTCGATCCCTTTGTATGCGGTGAAGGGGTAGCGTCGCCGCAACTCGTCGACCAGGGCCGAGAACGCCTCCGTGTAGGTTCGATCGGAGAGGTCGTTCAGCTCCAGGTCTCCCTCGATGATCGGGACCTCGACTGCCGCGTCCCGGATCCGGGCAAACGGTTCGCGGTTGAGGTCGATGACGGTCCAGCCGGCGGCGAGGGGCTCCAGCGGGTCGTCCTCGGTGAAGAGCAGCCCGTCCGCACCGAACCCGACCGGGAACCGCTGGACGTCGTCGGGGCTCCAGGCGAGCAACCGGCCGCCGACGACCTCGTTTGTCCCCGTTTCAACCCGGAGCGAGGTGATCGCCGTCGGCCACCCCTGCATCTCCAGGGGGCCGAGGAAGGGATCGCCGACGAGGTTGATCTGGAAGTCGACGGCGTAGAGCTGGACTCCCCCCTCGCCGTCTCGATCGAGGTCGTTGGCCTGGCCGAGCGGTCGCTGGGGCAGGGGGATCGTGAAGCTGGCGCCGTCGCCCAGTTCGCCCTCCAGGTTGCCCGTCACCTGGACCGGGGAGGGGAGGGGCATCAGCAGGTCGCGCTCGACGAACGCGGTGAGGTCAGTCAGCAGGATGAACGGCTGCGAGAAGGCTCGGCCGATCAAGGGCGAGGTGATGACCACCTCGCCGGAGACCTGCTCGACCCCTTCGGCCTGGGCCGCGGCGGCGTCGGCCAAGGCGACGATGCTCGGCAGGACGATCGCCATCAGGGCGACGATGGAGATCCATCGATATCTCCCCGGCCGCGACCGATTGATCCCGACCACACCTGTTCCTCCCTCTCGGACTACCAAGCTCGACGGTCGAGCCGGCGGCGGTAGACTCGAAGGCGACGAGGCCGCTTTGCCCAATATGCAGCAGAGCGTCTCCGTTCAGACGCGCGACCAGGAGCGAATCCACGATGTCCGAACCGGGTTGCACGATCTTCGCGTCCCGCCGCGGTCGCGGCTCGGCGACCGAAACCGACAAACGTCGTCGAGCGGGAGCGCACGGCGGAAGTTCTCAGCTTGGGGTGAGACCGGCCCGCACGGAGCATGATGGCTCGCCGGCCGACGTGCAACGTCGGGTCGGGGCAGGGGAAGCAGGGTACTGCCCTGCCGCCTGAGTTCGTCGAATCGGCGAAGCGCCAGCCCGTCTGCGTGGACTGCGGCGAAACCTACGAGGCGTCCGAGAGGCGGGATCCGGCGCTCCCGCCGCCCGAGCGCTGCGAGGCGTGTCGGGAACGTCGGCGGGCGGAGCGGAACGTCACCAACCTCCCGGTAGCCAGGGGGCAACGTCCGAGTTACCGGTCTCCGAAAAGCCCCGCTCCCGGCGGGCGCGAGTCATTGGTCCCCGCCCGCTGCGCCGAATGCGGGCGGGACATCCGGGTGCCGTTCGCGCCGGATCCATCGAGACCGCTCTTCTGCCGCTCGTGCCTCGCGACCTTGACTGGCCGCTGACGATCCGCGAAGGGCAACCGCCCCCTCTCCCGGGCCAGGGAGAGGGGGGTGGGGGTGAAGGAGGGCTTTCGCGGCCCAAACGAGCACGGACGGGCCTCGAACTATCCCTCGATCTCGTCGGCGCATTCCCGTTCGGCGCCCGTCAACGCGCGATCGACGATGTCCACCATCTGGTCGACCTCTGGCCGGGTCATCACCAGGGGCGGCGCGAGGTGCATGACGTCCCAGACCCGAGTCACCAACCCGTACTCCATCAGCAGCGCGTTGAGCCGCTTGGTGAAGGGCGAGTCCTTGCCCAGCTTCGCTTTGGTCTCCTTGTTCTTGACCAGGTCCAGAGCGTAAACCATGCCGACGCCGCGGACATCGCCGACGGTCGGATGGGCGCGCAACTCCTCCAGTTGGGACTTGAGGTACGCCCCCGTGTCGGCGCCCCGCTGGACCAACTCCTCCCGCTCGAAGATCTCGATGTTCTTGAGGGCTGCCGCGCAGGAGACCGGGTGGCCGCCGAAGGTCAGCAGGTGGCCGAGAGGGGTGGTTCCCTGCTCCTTGAACACCTCGTAGACATGCTCGGCGACGACGGTCGCGGCGAGCGGCGCGTAGCCGGAGGTGATCCCCTTGGCCATCGTCATGATGTCCGGCACGAACCCGAACTGCTCGGTGGCGAACATGGTGCCGGTGCGACCGAAGCCGTTGATCACCTCGTCGGCGATCAGCAGGACGCCGTGCTTCGTGCAGATCTCGCGGAGCATCTGCCAGTAGACGGGTGAGGGGACGTGGACCCCGGCCGCGGTCGAGATCGGCTCGCCGATGACGGCGGCCACCGTGTCCGGACCCTGGTTCTCGATCTCCTGCTCGACGTAGCGGGCGGCCATCACGTCGGCCGCTTCCCCCTCCAGACCGAAGTCGGAGCGGTACTTGTCCGGGTGTGGGACGTGGGAGACGCCGTACAGGAACGGGCCGAACCAGTGCTCGTTCTTGGCGTGGGTCAGGCTCATCGCGCCCATCGTCTGGCCGTGGTAGGAACGGCGGCGGGCAATGATCTTGTACCGGCGGCCGAAGCCGCGCATCGCCTGGACCTGCTTGGCGATCTTGACCGCGGTCTCGACCGCCTCCGAGCCGCCGGACGAGAAGAACACCCGGTTGAGGTCACCGGGCGCGAGGTCGCAGAGCTTCTCGGCCAGCAACGCGGTCGGGGTCGAGGTGAAATTCATCGCGTTGGCGTAGGCCAGTTTCGACGCCTGCTTGGCCATCGCCTCGGCGATCTCGGCCCGGCCGTGACCGGCGTTGACCACCCAAAGCCCGGCGATGCCGTCCAGGTACGCCTTGCCGTTGACGTCCCAGATCGTGCTGCCTTCGCCGCGGTCGAAGACGTGGAGACCGCCCCCTTCATATTCGTTCCAGGTCAGCGTGTGAACCCAGACGTGGTCGCGGGCAGCGCCGGTGACGGCGGTCGCTTCCGCGCCATCGCCGTTAAGGGCGTGGGCGAGGTGGGCGTTGGTGGGCGCCTGCTGCTCGACGGACGGGGCGATCTTGGTCACCATGAACCACGGCCTCCTGCTCCGGACCGGGAACTCTCCGGCCATCCGGGCGTTCGGGCCCGCCTCGAAGGCGGGCGACGATCGACGCTTGCGGGATGATAGCAGGGCGCCTCCACCGTCCCCGCGGACTCCCCCGCCGCGTCGAACATCGGGCGGCAGTCGTGGAGGTCCCCGGGGGGAGATCGGCTGGCTACACTGCGTCTCGCATGGCGTGCCGCCGTACCGACGCGTGAGGGATACATGGGGGAGTCGAGAGGAGCGGCCGGACATCCGAGCGCGGCCGGGGGGCACGGAGCGGGACGGCTGGACGCCGATCCAGTCCTCGGACTGCTTCCACCCGCTCGCCCGGCGAGGATAACCTTCGACGGCCGGGAGGTGGCCGGTCGCGAAGACGAGCCGCTGCTCGCGGCGATCCTCGCCGGAGGGGTGCGCGTGCTGCGGACGATGCCCAAGACCGGCGAGGCACGAGGTGGTTACTGCCTTGTCGGCCGCTGCACCGACTGCATGGTCGTCGTCGACGGTCGGTCGAACGTGCGGGCCTGCGTAACACCGCTGCGAGCGGGGATGAGGGTCGAGACGCAGATCGGCCTCGGTCCGTCCATCGCCACCGGTGTCAACACCCCGATCGCTGGCGACAACGGGGAAGGTTCGTGAGCGGTCCGTTAGTGGCGGTCGTCGGTGGAGGACCGGCGGGGCTGAGCGCCGCCGCCGCGGCAGCACGGACCGGCGCCAGGGTGAGGCTCTTCGACGAGGGATTGGCTCCGGGAGGTCAGCTCCGTTACCGGTCGGGTTCCGTCCAGGCGGCGGTTGATGGTGACTGGGAACCTCCAACCGCGATGGCCGTTCGACTGGAGGCGGAGGCTGTGGCGGCCGGCGCCGTCGTCTCCGCCAGAGCGGTCGTTTGGTCGCTGTTCGACGACGGGTCGATCGCCGTCGCAACCGACGGAAACCCGTTGCTCCTGCAGCCGGCGGTCGTCGTGGTCGCGACGGGTTCGACGGATCTGCCATTCCCGTTTCCGGGCGGTTCCCTGCCCGGGGTTTTCTCGGCTCGGGCCGTCCTGCTGGCGATCAACACCTGGCGGATCAGACCCGGCCGCCGCTGGGCGATGGTCGGGGAGGGGCCAGAGCGCGACGAGGTCGAAGAGGCCATTACTCGAGCTGGCGGTGAGGTGACCGCGAGAGCCGAGCCGGCGGCCGGAGACACGATCGCGGCCGAAGGCTCCGTCGGCATCGAGGCGGTCGTCGTCAACGGACGGCGCATCGCCGTCGACTGCATCGCCGTCGCGGCCGGCCGCCAGCCTGACGCCGCGCTGGCGGCGATGGCCGGGTGTGCCCTCGGCCCTGGTCCCGACGGGGACCTCGTCCCCGTCGTCGACGCGTTCGGGAGGTCGACCGCCGGCCGTGTCTTCGTCGCCGGCGACGCCGCGGGCATCTGCTCGCCGGCGGTCGCGATGGCGGAGGGTCGTCTCGCCGGGCTCGCCGCCGCAGCCGCAATCGGCTGCGCGACCGACGACCAACTGCGGGACGCGCTGGAGCGGGAGCGGGGGGTGCTGGCCGATCGCCGCGCGGTCCGGTCGGATCGGGAGCCGACCTACGTCCAGCCGTACCGGTAGCGCGGAGCCACCCGATGATTGACCAGGCCGAGGCCATGCCTTGCTTCGTCTGCCGGTGCGAGGAGATTCCCGGGGCGGAGGTCCGACGCGCGATCGCGGACGGAGCCCGCACCGTCGACGATGTCAAGCGACGGACCAAGGCGGGCATGGGCCTCTGCCAGGGCATCTTCTGCGTCCCGACAATCGCGGGCATGCTGGGCGACGAAGACGCCCAGGCCGCGTTGCCCAAGCTGATGACGGCGCGGCCGCCGGTCAGGCCAATCCCGCTCGAGGTGGTCGCGGACTCCGTCATTGAGGACGAAGGCTGACAGGTTCGGTCACGCCGCGAACCCAAACCGGACACGGCGCCCGTTTCGGCTGTGCCGTCGACCTCCCATGCGACAATCCCGTTCGGCGCGCTCCGTTCCGGCGCGCGGGGAGAGTGGTGTGACCGAGCTCGCAGCGACGTCGTCCCGGCTGACGATTGACTACCGAAACGCCACCGCGGGCGCCGTCGGGGAGGAGCACGGCGTGTCGCCGGCGATGCTCGCGGAGGTGGCGTCCAAGGTCCGTGAGGAGCATGCCCGGATCGCAGCCGAGCACGCCGCCGGCGGCCAGCGGTGGATGAACCTGCCGGACGATCTGGCCCTGGCGGACGAGATCGCCGCCTTCGCCGAGCAGGCTCGCAGCCGATACCAGGACTACCTGCTGATCGGCATCGGAGGCTCCTCCCTCGGCGCCATCGCCACGATCGCGGCGCTCGCCGACCCCTACCGGAACTTGCTGCCAGACGACCGCCGCGGTGGCCCCCGCTTCTTCGTCCTCGACAACCCCGACCCGGAGAAGGTGCGGGCGACGCTCGAGGTCGTCGACCTCGAACACACCCTCGTCAACGTCGTGACCAAATCGGGCCAGACGGCCGAGACGATGGCGAACTTCCTCGTCGCCCGCCAAGCGCTGGAGGCCGTGGTCGGCAAGCAACGGGCGAGCGAACAGATCGTCGCGACAACGGATCCGAAGGAGGGTTTGCTCCGGAAGCTGGCGGACGAGGAGGGGTATCGGACTTTCCCGGTGCCCCCAGGCGTCGACGGCCGACAAACCGTGCTCAGCGCGGTCGGGATGTTGCCGGCAGCGCTCTGCGGCGTCGACATCCACGGGCTGCTTCGGGGCGCGGCGGCGATGCGCGAGCGGTGTCGGGGCGACGACGTCCTGACCAACCCGGCCTACCTCCTGGCCGCGATTGCCGTGCTGGCCGACACCAGGCTTGGCAAGTCGATGCTGGTGACGATGCCGTACGCCGACGCGCTCTACGGGGTGGCGGACTGGTTCCGCCAGCTCTGGGCCGAGAGCCTCGGAAAGCGCTTGTCCGTCTCCGGCGAAGAGGTGTTTGCCGGCCAGACCCCGATCAAGGCCCTCGGTGCGATCGATCAGCACTCCCAGATCCAACTCTATACCGAGGGCCCGAACGACAAGCTGATCGCGCTGGTCGCCGTCGAGCGGTGCCGGGCTCGGGTCGAGATCGGTGGCACCCCGGCCGGTACCCCGGAGCTCGCCTACCTCCAGGGGGCCGAGCTCGGGCAGTTGCTCGACCGGGAGCGGCTTGCCACCGCCTGGGCGCTGACCGAGGCACGGCGGCCGAACCTGACGATCGCCGCGCCCGAGATCGACGCCGCCGTCGTCGGCGAGCTGTTCTTCCTCCACCAGCTGCAGACGGTGATGGCGGGCGCCCTCTACGGCGTCAACCCGTTCGGGCAGCCCGGCGTCGAGGCCGGCAAGAATGCAACCTACGCCCTGATGGGTCGCGAAGGTTACGAAGGACTGCGGGACGATCTGCTCGCCGAACCAGAGGGTGGCAGCCACTTCACGCTGGTGCCAGTCTAGGGACCTGTCGGCATCGCAACCGGGGATCGGTGATTGCGAAGGCAACGGGGGTGTTCCGCGGTTGCGGCATGAGGGAGCGGGGCGGGGCGCGGAGAAGGTGGCGATGGTGAGCCGAGACACCGCGGAAATCGTGGCCGACCCGTCACGCACGGTCGTCGTGGTCGAGCCGATGACGCCGGCCCGGGCGATGAAGATCACCCTCGCCGTCCTGTTCGTGATCGGCCTCGTCTGGCTCTTCATCCAGATCGCCGAGATCGTCTTGCTGCTCGTGTTCGGCATCCTGCTGGCGGCCGCGGTCGACCCGATCGTCAATTGGCTGCGGCGCCGCGGTCTTTCCCGCGGGCAGTCGATCCTCCTCATCTACGGGGTGATCTTCCTGGCGATCGCCGGGGGGTTGATCCTAGTCGTGCCGCCGCTC
>CADCWF010000349.1 GCA_902806345.1 uncultured Thermomicrobiales bacterium | reverse complement strand
ATCCCTGATCCTGATCGGTCCATCGCAGTGTTAGAACGGTGCGATTGCGGACACCACATCGTCCTCTACTGGCTCGACCGCGCCCGCCGACCCCGCGCTGTGCCGCCGCCGGCACCCGCCGAAGGGCAGCCCGCTCTGCCGCCGGTCGGCCTGGTCGCCACCCGCACGCCCCGCCGCCCGAACCCGATCGGCCTCGCTTGCCCGGCGCTGCTCCGGCGGTCGGGCAACCTACTTGTCGTCTCCGGCATTGACGCCTGGGATGGGACGCCGATCCTCGACGTCAAGGGCTATGGTCCCCGCGACGAGGGCCGGCCAGACGCGTCCGTGCCGCCCTGGCTCGACGCCCTGTGGCGCCGCCACGACGCGGAGCGCGGAGCGCCCCCGCCGGGCAGTCATGCCGGCGGCGGGGACGCCGCAAGCCTGGACATGAACGCGGACTCGGCCGCCGGGCCATAGCCCGGCACCACCCGGAACCGGCTGGCGGCCACCATCCGGTCGAGCGATGACCTCCGGCGGATCGGGGTCGTGGGCGGACAGGGGTTGCCCTCGCCACCAACCAGGGACCGCACCGGGAACCGGTCGGGCCGCTGGCCGAGACCGGCGCTCTGGACGAACGACCACGCCGGCGCGGCGCGGCGGCACGAGGGCCCCGCCGGGGTCGTCCCCGATCCCCGATGGCACCGCCAGTGCGTCCTTGATCCCGCCCCGTAACCGGGGGACGGCAACAAGGGGAGCGGGATGGGCGAACCGGCGGACCGGCCGCGGACGGGCCGGGACTGGCTGCGCGACATCGAGCGGGTCGTGCGGCAGTCGGCCCGCGATGTCTGGGCCAACAACCTGATGGAGCTGGCGGCCGCACTGGCCTTCTACGCCGTGCTCTCCCTCTTTCCGCTGCTGCTCGCCGCGGCGGTGGCGGCCTCCTACGTCGTCGAGCCGGCCTGGGCCGTCGACCGCCTGACCCAACTGCTTGAGGCGTTCGTCCCGGTCGGGGTGGTCGATGCCGAGCCGATCGTCGGGGCGGCGGTCGAGGCCCAGGGCCGGGTGGGCCTGTTCGCGTTCGGTGCCTGGGTGTTCGCGGGGAGGCGGATCCTGGGGGCGCTGGTGACCGCGCTCGACCGGGTCTCCGACGTCGACCAGCGGCGAGAAACGTGGCGGCGACGCCTCCTGGTCGAGGCCGTCCTCCTGGCCGGGATTGGCTCCCTCGCCGTCGCCGCCCTCTCCGCCGGCACCCTCCTCGGCCTCTTCTGGGGCACCTCCGGCGGCGAGGAGCGGTCCCCGGCGGTGTCGGTGGCGACGGGCCTCCTCCACGCGCTGCTGCTGCTGAGCGCCTTCTACGTCATCTACGCCGTCGTCCCCCACGGCGAGCGGGTACGCCGCGCGGCACTCGCCGGGGCGGTCGTCGCGACGGGGCTCTTCCTGGTCGCGCGGGCGCTCTTCCTGGTGGCGGTGGACACCATCTGGGCGAGCTTCGACCTCATCTACGGACCCCTGGCGCTCGGCGCCCTGCTGCTGCTGTGGGCCTGGTACGTCGGGCTCGTGGTGCTGGTCGGCGGCTCGTTGGCCTCCCACGCGAAGGTGATGCTGGTCGAGGGCAAGAGCGCCGCGGAGGCGGAGCGCCGCCACGTCGCCCACAAGGCGACCTAGTGGGAGAGCGCAGCCCGGATTTCGACGCACGAGCCGAAGCACGGCGACAACCGTTGGCTCTACCGAAACACCGTAAACCGCCCGGCGTCCTCGTAACGGTTATGCCGCGCGCAATGCCGCGACGATCTCGGCGAAGAGCTGGAGGTCCTCGACGAAGTCCTCCGGCGTCGTCTTCGGAGCTGCCTTACCCGTCGCCACCTCGTGGAAGGTCTCCAGCTCGTGGGTGTAGGGATCCTTGAAAGTCGGCCGGGTGACCGTCTCGACGAACGCCTCGCCCCGGGTTTCCTGCGTCACCAGCGTCGTCGGCAGGTGACGGATGTAGGGGGTGTCGTACTGGACCCGGACGGAGGCGGTGTCGCCGTAGACCTCGAGGTGGGCGTCGAACCGGCGCTGCTGGTCGACCCCCGTCTCGTAGGTGGCGAAGTAGCCGTCGAACTCGAGGATCGCGGCGATGAAGCGGCCGCCGTTCCACTGCCGGGCGGAGGCCACCCGCTGCGGGCGGCCGATCAGCTCGCGCATCGCCGAGAGGTCGTGGCTGCCCAGCCCGAGCAGCAGCCGGTAGGCGGAGACGATCTCCGGCGGCGCGTCGCCGATCGCCTCCGCCACCAGCCGGCGGGCCCGCTCGGCCCGCTCCTCCCCGAGCGGCGCCGGCACGTCGTCGAAGCGCAGCACCGCGCTGGACTGCTCGATGATCAGGCGGTTGGCGCCGATGATGTCGCGGACCCGCGCGTAGTTGATCTTCGGCAGGGCCCGCACCGCGGCCACCGCCTCGGTGAAGGCCGGCGCGAAGCGCCGCATGTAGGCGACCATCACCTGGACCCCGGCCGCGTCGCGGGCGGCGACGATCTCGACCGCCTCCCGCTCCGAGAGGCACATTGGCTTCTCGACCAGGACGTGCTTGCCGTGGCGGATCGCGGCGATGGCGTGCTCGGCGTGGTACTCGTCGCTGTTGAGGACGAAGACCGCGCCGAGGTCCGGTTGCGCCGCAAGTTCGTGGGCGTCCGCGTAGCGGCGCTCGGGCGGGACGCCGTACCGCTCCCCCATCGCCGCCAGCAACCCCGGCGAGACATCGCACAGGGCGGCGATCTCGTAGCGGTCGGCCAACGCCTGGAGGATCGGCAGGTGGACGATCTGGGCCACCTCCCCCAAGCCAACGACCCCGACCCGCACCCGCACCCGCTCCATCGCCCCCGCCCCCTCTCCCCTTGCTGGGTGACCCTACCGCCCGCGTGGGCCGGGCAGGATAGCACCAGCCCTCGGGCTGGGGTCGTCTTGGAGGAGGGCGGGACACTTGATGCTTGCTGGCGCGGCCGCGGGAGCGGGGGGAAGTCCACCGGGGTTGCGGGCGATCTCCTCGCCCGGCCCCTCCCCCTCGAAGGTTCCCGAAGGCGGGAGCGGGAAGCCGTCATGGCACCAGGGGCTCCGCTGACCGCAGTTCGCCACCCGAGAGCTCCTGATGCCCGAGTCGCTGCCGATCGTCGTTGGCACCGACATCCGGACGGGTCCGGACGACGCATTCGCGCGTGCGCTCGCCCGGCCTCGCCCGAGGTCGAACCGGCGTTCGGTCCGCCGGAGTGCCTATCCGTCGCTGCCGGATCCCAGCGGGTGAAGATTAAGTCAGCTGGGAGAAGGTCACGGCCCTCCCCACCGGACCCCAGGTGGGAGCGCGCCGGCGGGGACGGGATCGGTGACTTGACACGGCCGCCGGCCCACCCCTAGACTCGATACCTCGTGCAAACGATTGCACGCGACCGGCCGGCGCACCGTTGCGCCGGAACCGTTGACTCGGCACCCTTTGGGGGACGCGACGAGGAGGTCGCCGTGGCGCAGATCGGACCCGAGTCCGTGGCGCTTGCCAGCGGCCCCGTCTCGCTCGCCGCCGCCGATCGCGCAAACGCCCGACGGGGTGCTCCCACTGCCGCGACGCCGCCGACTGCTCCCCCCGCCATCACCCTCGACAAGCGCGGCGGCGATGCCTGGGCTTGGGAGAAGCGCCTTACCGGGGTTTGCTCTGGCTTCCCGCCCGAGGCCGCGATCGGGATCCGCGTCGGACCGACGGTGGTGGCCGCCGAGCGGGACGGCGACGCTTTCGCCGCCACCGTCCAGCTCGAGCCGGGGTCGAACGAGGTCGTCTCCGTGGCGACGCTGCCTGACGGCACGGAGGTGGTCTCGGCGCCGGTCGTCTACGACGTCAAGCTCCGGCCGCGTCCGACCGCCCGCCTCGTTGCTCGGGTCGAGGCCGACCGCGTCGTCTTCGACGCTACCGGCAGTACCCCGAGCGACTACGACGCGGCGCCGATCCGTTCCTGGCGCGTCGAGCCCCGCGCCGGCAATCCGGCACGGCTCGATCTGGACGAGGTCGCACCGGGCATCGTTGCCGCGACCGTCCCGACCGTCGACGGCGAGTTCTTCGCCTTGCTGACGGTCGAGGACGGGGAGGGGCGGCGGGACCGCGCGACGGCATTCTTTGTCGTCGAAGCGGGCGTTGCCCGCGCCCCCGATCCGGTCCACGCGCGGGCGGCCTGGATCGCCCCCGCCGTCGTCTACGGCGTCGTTCCCCGCACCTTCGATCCCCCCGGCTTCGCTGGGGTCGCCGCCCGCCTCGACGACCTGCGCGATCTGGGCGTCGGGGCCCTCTGGTTCTCCCCGATCACCCGGACCCCGTCCGGTCGCTTCGGCTACGAGGTCACCGACTACTTCGACACCAACCCGGCCTACGGCACGCTGGAAGAGTTCAAGACCCTGGTCGACGCGGCCCACGAGCGTGGTCTCCGGGTGCTGATGGACGTCGTTCCGAACCACACCTCGGTCGAGCACCCCTGCGCGCGGGACGGCGCCGCCCGCGGCGAGGCGTCGGCCTCCTGGGATTTCTACGACCGCGACGCCGGCGGCATCCCGACCCACTACTTCGACTGGACCCACCTGCCGAACCTGAACTTCGACCACCCGGAGGTCCGTCGATTCGTCCTGGAGGCACTGACCTTCTGGGTCCGCGAGGTCGGCGTCGACGGCTTCCGGATCGACGCCGTCTGGGGCATCCAGCGGCGGCGGCCCGAATGGTTGACTGACTTCCTCGTCGAGATGAACCGCATCAAGCCCGACGCCCTGCTGATCGCCGAGGCGGGTGCCCGCGACCCGTTCTGGACCGAACAGGGGTTCGACGCCGCCTACGACTGGACCGCCGAGCTCGGCCACTGGGCCTGGGAGCACGTCTTCGGCGGCCAAGCTCCGATCGGGGAGGCAATGGTCGCGGCGCTGACCGACAACGGCAAGGGCTACCACCCGGACGCGCTGGTGATGCGCTTCCTGAACAACAACGACACCGGCGACCGCTTCGTCACCACCCACGGCCTCGGGTCCTACAAGGCGGCGCTGGCCATGCTCCTGACGCTGCCCGGCCTGCCCTGCCTCTTCACCGGCGACGAGGTCGGCGCCGAGTTCCGGCCCTACGACGACACCGGCTCGATCGCCTGGAGCGACCGGAACAACCTCCGCCCCTACGTCAAGGAGCTGATCGCGCTCCGCCGGGGGACGCCAGCGCTCCATGGCCGGCAGTGGCTGCCGCTCGCGGTCAAGCCCGCCGTGCCCTGCTTCGGCTACCTGCGCTTCCCCGACGACCCGGCCGCCGACCCGGTCGTGGTCCTCCTGAACTTCTCGGCGGCTAACCTGGAGGCGAGCGTGACCCTGCCCGCGGCAGCCGAGTTGGCGGCGGGCGGGACGCTGCGGGACCTGATGACCGAGGAGGCGATGACCTTGGCCGGCGGCGATGCGTTCTCGACGACGCTCCCAGGCTGGGGTTTCCGGGTGCTGGCCCATGACCAAGCCTAGCCCCCCGGCCAACGGCCGCGGCGAGGGTCAGCGGGCGACGCTGCGCGACGTGGCGGCGCGGGCCGGCGTCTCAGTCTCGACCGTCTCCCGGGTCGTCACCGGGGCCGTCGCGGTCGACCCGACGACGGCAGAGAAGGTGCGCGACGCCGTCGCCGTCCTCGGCTACACGCCGAACCTGCTGGCCCGCTCGTTCCGCCGCCGGGTCACCCACACCATCGGGCTGCTGGTGCCGGACAACTCCAATCCCTTCTTCGCTGAGCTGGCGCGGGCGATCGAGGACGCCGGCTTCGCCGAGGGGTACAGCGTCGTCCTCTGCAACTCCGACCTCTCGGCGGCGAAGCAGGCGGCCTACATCGATGTCCTGCTCGCCAAGCAGGTCGACGGCCTGATCCTCGTCTCCTCCGGCCTGATCCAGCACGCCGCCGGCCAGGCCGATGGCGACGCCAACCGCCAAGCCGACGGCCAGGCGGAGGTGGCCCGGATCCGCGCCGCCAGCGTCCCCTGCGTCGTCATCGACCGCGACCTCGGCGAGACCCCGGTCGACCAGGTGCTGGTCGACAACCGGCTCGGCGGCGCCCTCGTCGGCGAGCACCTCGTCGGCCTCGGCCACCGCCGGATCGCCTGCATCGTCGGCCCGAGCGACCTGACCCCTAGCGCCGGCCGGGTGGCGGGCTTCCGCCAGGCCCTGGCCGACCGTGGCCTGGCGGTGGCGCCGGAGGCGCTGGTCCGCGGCGACGGACGCCCCGAGGGCGGGGGCGGGGCGGCCCGCGATCTGCTCGCCCGCGGCGTGGCGTTCACCGCCGTCTTCGCCTTCAACGACCAGATGGCGGCCGGCGCCATCGGAGCCCTCCGGCGGGCGGGACTGCGGGTGCCGGAGGACGTCTCGGTGGTCGGCTTCGACGACATCCCCCACGCCTCGGCGACCTACCCGGCGTTGACGACCGTGGCCCAGCCGATCGAGGAGATAGGCGCCGCCGGTGTCCGCCTCCTGCTCGATCGGATCGCCTGGCCCGACGCCCCCTGGGCACGGATCGAACTGCCGACGCGGCTGGTTGTGCGGGAGAGCACGGGGCCGCCGCCGGTGGACGACGGTTGAGAAGGTCCCGCCCGCCCGCCTGCGCTCTCGGTCCGACAGGAGTGCGGCGCCCATACGGTCTCGGGGGCTTGCGTCGGCGGCGAGCGACATGCGGTGGTCCAGGGGAGACGGCGAGGCCGACCCCGATCTCGGCCGCGTCCCCAGCGTTCGTCATCCTGAGCCCGCAGGCGAAGGATCTCCCGCGGCGGCGGCGCTCGTTCATCGGGGGTCGAGTCGGAAAGGGATCCTTCGCCCGCGGGCTCAGAATGACCGGCGTGGTGGGACATCGCCGCCGGTCATCATTCTTCTCCCCCTGGCAAGGGAGAGGGACGAGGGGCGAGGGCAGTCCCTTGCGAGAGCAAGGGGCAAGGGGTGGAGGACGCCCCGGCGGGCCACGCGGCTCGTCCGAAGTCAACCGCCGCACGGCGTCGTGCGGCAACGAACGGAGGAGGACCAGGAATGGGACGCATTCGGACGACGGGTGATTCCGTGGACGGCCGCCTCGTGGCCGAGCTCCGGGCGGCGGCAGTCGCCGGCCGCATCAGCCGGCGCGAGGTCGCGTGGCGGGCGTTCGCGCTCGGCCTCTCGGGAGCGGCGACGGGCGCCCTGCTGGGGGCGACGAGCCGCTCGGCGGTAGCCGGAACTCGGCAGGAGGCGACCCCGGCGGCGGAGTTCGTGCCGATCGGGGAGCAGCTCGACCTCGCCAACCTGAGCCCGGAGATCCCGGAGCCTACCGAGCCGGTCACGATCACCTTCGCCTCGTGGGTGAACGAGTCCGAGATGATGGTCCGCTTGCACGACGAGTTCCAGGCGCTTCACCCGAACATCACCGTCGAGTTTCAGGGCGTCCCGGCCGAGGAGATGAACGACCGGCTGACGACCCAGGTCGCCGGCGGCAACCCACCGGACGCCGTCTTCCTGGACCAGAGCGCGGTCGTCGACTTCGCCTCCCGCAACGCCTTCGTCGACCTCACCCCGTACGTCGAGAAGAGCCTGGCGGTGAAGCGGGAGGACTACGTCGACGCCTTCCTCAACGCCAGCCTCTGGGAAGACCGGATGTACGGCCTGCCGTTCGACGGCGAGTCGACCGGGCTCTTCTACCGGACCGACCTCTTCGAGGCGGCCGGCATCGCCGGCCCGCCGACGACCTGGGAGGAGCTGCAAGCGGCCGCCGAGGCACTGACCGCGGACGGCCAGTACGGCTACATCCTGTTCGCGCCGGAGGCGGCCTACTACTGGTACCCCTACCTCTGGCAGAACGGCGGCGAGCTACTCTCGGAGGACGGCACCCAGATCCTGTTCAACAGCGACGCCGGCAAGGAGGCCGCCGAGTTCTACGTCGGGCTGGCCCAATACTCGCCTCCTGATTTCCTGAACTCCAACTCCTACGACGGCCGGGTCGCCTTTGCGACGGGGCAGGTCGCCATGTACGTCGCCGGCGCCTGGTTCGCCTCGGTCCTCCAGTCGGAGTTCCCCGACATCGACGGCAAGTGGGACGCAGCGCCGCTGCCCCAGAAGGAACGCTGCGCGACGACCGTCGCCGGCGACGCCCTCGCCCTGCCCGCGCTCGGGCAGAACCAGGACGCCGCCTGGAAGTGGATCGAGTTCCTCTCGGCGCCCCAGAACATGGCCCGCTGGACGCTGGGCGAGCCTGGCAACGCGGGCTCCCTGCTGCCGCCACGGACCTCGCTCCTGGAGGACCCCCACGTCTTCGACCTCAACCCGATCCTCGAGGGGTTCGCCGAGCAGATGGAGTGCGGCATCACCAACGCCGCGCCCAACCCGCGCTACGGCGAGGTCGAGATCGCCCTCAACGACGCCCTCGGCCTGGCCATCTACGGCGAGGTCGACGCCGCGACCGCCCTCGACGAGGCGGCGCTCACCGGGCAGGAGATTCTGGACCGGCCGTAGCTCCCTCACCCCTACTTGGGGATCCTGCTCCTCTCCCGCTGCGGCAGGAGAGGGGCGCAATCGACGACCGGCGTCTGCTGAACAGCCATCGGTGATGCGCTCGGGGTCGCGCTACAAGCTCCCCTTCTCCCGCCGCAGCGGGAGAGGGGGCCGGGGGTGAGGGCACCCCAGAGGGCTCGCCCATGTCCGCAAGCGCCGCCGCGCTTCCCCGCGCCCCGATCCCGCGCCGCAAGCGGAGCGTCTGGCGCGAGGTGCGCAAGCAGTGGTCGGCCTACCTGTTCCTGGCGCCGACGCTGCTGCTCTTCGCCGTCTTCACCGTCGTCGCCGTCGGCTACGCCTTCTGGCTCTCCTTCCACCAGTGGAACATCCTGGAGCCGGTCAAGCCCTACGTCGGGCTCGCCAACTATTCCCGGTTGATCGCCGACGAAGCGTTCGGCCGGGCGATCCTCAACACCCTCGTCTACACGGCCGCCTCGGTACCGCTGACGATGGGGATCGGGCTCCTGATCGCGCTGCTGCTGAACGCGAAGATCCGGGCCCGGGGCTTCCTGCGGACCCTCTTCTACCTGCCGGTGGTGACGCCACTGGTGATCGCCGCCATCGTCTGGAAGTGGCTCTACAACGGCGACTACGGGCTGCTCAACTACTACCTGCTGGAGTTGGGCCTGATCTCCGAGCCGCTGCGCTGGCTCTCCGACCCGAACCTGGCGATGCCGGCGGTCATCATCACCACCGTCTGGAAGGGCGTCGGCTTCGCGATGGTCGTCTACCTGGCGGGGTTGCAGTCGATCCCCGAGGACTACTACGACGCGGCGAAGATCGACGGCGCCGACGGCCTCCGCCGCCTGAAGGACATCACCATCCCGCTCCTGACCGGGACGACCCTCTTCCTGGCGGTCATCTCCGTCCTCGGTGCCCTCCAGGTCTTCACCGAGATCTACATCATGACCAGCGGCGGCCCCCTGCGGCGGACGACGACGATCGTCTACCACATCTACACGACGGCCTTCAAAAACTTCGACATGGGCTACGCGGCGGCGATGGCCTTCGGCCTCTTCGCCATGATGTTCGCCTTCACCCTGGTCCAGCTCCGCGTCATGCGGGGCGAGGTGGAGTACTGATGGCCGCCCCCCGACCGCCGCGCCACGGCGGCTCCGGCAACACCGAACCCACGATCGGAGGTCCGCGATGGCGGTCGTAGCCCGCGGGCGGCGGCTGGCGCCGGCGGCCACCGCCGCCCGCAAACCGTTCGACTGGCGCGGTGCGGTCGGCAAGGCGCTGATCTACCTCGTCCTGGCCGCCCTCGCGGTCGTCTTCATCGCGCCGTTCGTCTGGATGGTCTCGGCCTCGCTCCAGGACGTGAGCGACATGTTCCGCTGGCCGCCGCAGTGGATCCCGCGGTCGCCGGACCTGGGCAACTTCGCCCTCTTCTTCCAGCAGGCCAACATCGGCCGCCTCTTCTTCAACAGCGCCTACGTCGCGGTCACGGTTACCCTGTTCCAGCTCTTCACCGCCTCGCTGGCGGCCTACACCTTCGCCAAGCGCCGCTTCCCGGGGCGGGACGCGCTCTTCCTGCTGACCCTGGGGACGATGATGATCCCGGGCCAGGTGACGCTGATCCCGACCTACATCATCCTCAAGAACATCCCCTTCTTCGGCGGCAACGACTGGCTCGGCCAGGGCGGCCACGGCTGGCTCGATTCTTACTGGGGGCTGATCGTGCCCCAGGGCGCCAGCGCCTTCGCCATCTTCCTGCTCCGGCAGTACATGACGACGGTGCCGAACGACCTGCTGGATGCGGCCCGGATCGACGGCGCCTCCGAGTTCCGAATCTACGCCCAGATCGTGATGCCGCTCTGCCGGCCGGCGCTGGCGGCGCTGGCGATCTTCTCCTTCTCGTTCCAGTGGGACAACTTCTACTGGCCGCTGGTGATCGTCAGCAGCGAGGCGCTGCGGACGCTGCCGCTGGGGCTGGCGCTCTTCGTCGTCCGCAACCGGACGGTCTGGGACCTGCTGATGGCCGGCTCCGTCGTCGCCACCCTGCCGGTCGTGATCGTCTTCCTCCTGTTCCAGAAGCACTTCGTCCGGGGCATCGCGATGAGCGGGCTGAAGTAGGGGAGGGGATGTCCTCCATCGTCCCTCGTCGCCCAACAGGAGCTCGCATGAGCGAATCTCCCGAGCAACGCGCTCCGGTCGAACGCGGCGTCTACTTCGATGCCTGGTTCCCCCGCCAGCACTGCTACCACCCCAGCCTGCCGCCCCGCCGTCTGCGGATGGTCGACGACCTGCGCGAGTACAAGGCGACCGTCCTCGTCTGGTCCGCCCTCGGCGGCGGCTCGATCTCGCTGCCCTACCTGGAGCAGGAGGCGTTCGGCGAGATCGACCCCCGGTTCCGGATGTACGGCTTCGTCAACGACGCCGAGTTCATCGCCGAGTGCCGGAAGCACGGGATCAAGGTCTTCGGGATCGTCTTCGAGGTCCAGGGCTGGGAGTTCCCGGTCGAGCTCTCCGAGGCCGAGGACCGGGTGCTGGCGATGAACGAGCTGCGCGGGGTCGGCAAGCCGGGCTGGCTCGGCCTCCGCGAGTTCTCCCAAAACCGCTACCCGAAGCTGTGGCCGCCGTTCGAGCTGTACTTCCCCGGCGGCCTCACCAACGCCCTCGGCGAATCCGTCACCGACCTCCTGGAGGAGTGCTGCTCCCGCGACATTTTCGGCGAGCCCTGCCACGCCCACTGGGTCGAGTGCCCCGACCGCGAGCATTACTGCTACGCGATGGATCGCAACAACCCGGTCTGGCGCGAGTACCTCAAGGCGGTCATCCGGATCCAGATCGACGCCGGCGTCGACGGCGTCCAGCTCGACGAGGCGGAACTGCCGCTGACGACCCTCCAGTACGGCGGGTGCTTCTGCAAGGACTGCATGGCGCAGTTCCGCGCCTACCTCCTCGCCCTCCCGGCCGAGGAGCGGCCGGCCGACCTCGCCGGCACCGACCTCGCGGCGTTCCACTACGGAGCGTGGCTGCGGGAGCGGGGGTACGACTTCAAGCAGGACCGGGAAGCGACGCCGCTCTACTGGGCCTACCTCCGGTTCCAGCGCGGCGCCATCACCCGCTACTTCGCCGAGCTGACCGGGTACGCCCGGGAGTACGCGGCGAGCCAGGGCCGGAGCGTGCTCGTCTCCGGCAACTTCTTCAACCTGCTCGACCAGTACTACGCGCTCGAACCGGAGGTCGACCTGATCATCACCGAGATGCGCAACACCCGCTACAAGCAGCCGGCCTGGTACCGCTACGTGGCCGGGTTTGCCGGCCCGAAGCCGGTCGTCGTGGTGGAGAACCCCTACGGCGGCGTCGTGCCGGAGCTGGTCGCGAAGCTGAAGGAGGGGCGGGGCCACGACCTGTTCCGGCTCTCGCTCTACGAGGCGGCCGCGCTCGGCGCCAACATGAGCGTGCCCTACGGCGCCTGGCTCGGCAGCATCGAGGAGGACTCCTTCTGGGCGCCGCACGGGCTGTGCTCGGAGATCCAGACCTTCCTGGCCGACCACGAGGAGCTCTTCGGCCGGACCACCGCCAACGAGGTCGCGGTCGTCTACTCGATCGAGAGCAACTTCGGCGGCTCCCGGCGTGAGGAGTTCGCCAACACCCAGGTCAACGCCGCGGCCGGCGGGGCGATCCCGTTCTGGCTCGCCTGCGGGGCGCTGGCCGAGTCGGCGCAGCCCTACGACGTCGTCTTCTTCCCCGACGGCACGCTCCGCCCCGACGCGCTGACCGCCGCCGACCTGGGGCGGTACCGGACGCTCGTTCTGCCCGACTGCGCGGCGTTGACCGCCGCTCAGGCCAGCGGGCTGGGAGCGTTCCTGGACGGCGGCGGTAGCCTCGTCGTCTGGGGCGATCTCGGGCTGAACCTACCGGAACCAGTCCGGCAGGGACTGCTCGGCCACGCCGGCACCCGGCGCCTCGGCCCGGAGGAGGCGTTCGGCGTCGGCCACCTAAAGGACGGGCCGCAGGTGCGGATCGAGGGCGACGCCGACATCGCCGTCAACCTGCAGCGGGTCGCCGGGGGGATCGCCCTCCACCTCGTCCGCTACGGCTACGACGAGGCGGCCGACTCGGTGCCGCCCGCCGCCGACCTGACCATCGAGGTCCGCCTGCCCGAGCGGTACGACCGCCTGAGCCTCCACGCGCCCGGCGGAGGCATGACCGGAGATCTGGAGCGGGAGGCGGATGTTCAGCGTCTCCGCCTCCGCGACGTGCCTCTCTACGGGATCGCGGTGCTCGGCGTCGCGTCGCGATAGGACGGTTCAGCGGTTCCCGTATCCGTTGTCACGAGGGACCCGAGTGCGGCACCGACAGCCCGAATGTTGGTCGACCGGTTCCACTGGCTCCTATCCTGGCTGGAACGGATGCAGCGAGTGGCGGAGAAACGCCCTATCCCCCGACCGCCCCCGTCTGGTCTGCTGCCGCCTCGGTCGCCGCGTCGGCCTTCACCGTCTCGTCCGGCCGGGTGCCCAGCTTGCCGGCCTCGACCAGGGTCGCCAGCACGTCGAGGACGACGCGGACCCCCAGCAGCGAGGTGATCCCGGCCACATCGTAGGGCGGCGCCACTTCGACCACCTCCAGGCCGGCCAGGCCCTCGCGGGTGACGATGTCGAGCATCCGGAACGCCTCCCGCGGCAGCAGCCCCCCCGACTCCGGGGTGCCGGTGCCGGGGGCGAATGCCGGGTCGACGCTGTCGATGTCGAACGAGAGGAAGACGGCCTTGGCATCCTTCCAGGCGATCTCCAGCGCCATCTCGCAGACCCGCTCCAGCCCCCAGCGGTCGATGTCGGTCATCGTGACAACCGTGGCGCTCCGGTCGCGGGCGTTCTTGACCCCGGTCCGGTTGCCGGTCCACCCCCCGATCCCGATCTGGACCAGGTTGGTCGCCGGCGCGTTCGGGATGTTCGTGGCGTGGAAGAAGGGCGTGCCGTGCATCCGCTCGTCGAGGTTGTACTCGGAGAGGTCGGAGTGGCGGTCGAAGTGGATGATCCCGATGTTGCCGTCGACGTAGGGGGCGAGGGCCCGCACGTCCGGGTAGCCGATCGAGTGGTCGCCCCCGAGGATGACCGGGAAGACGGCCCGCTCGTGGACGTAGGCGACCGCCTTCGCGATCTGGTCGAAGCTCTTCTCGATGTTGGCCGGGATCACCGAGACGTCACCGAGGTCGACCATGTCGAGCGACTCGTAGAGGTCGACCCCGCGCTCGAAGTTGTAGCCCGAGTGGAGGCCGGAGATGTCGCGCATCGCCTGCGGCCCGAAGCGGGTGCCGGAGCGGTAGGTGGTGCCGGCGTCGAGCGGCGCCCCGACGATGGCGACATCCTGACCGCCGAGCTGGCGGAGGTCGGCCAGGAAGGGGCGGTGGCCGAGGGTGGTCGAGTGGCTGAAGCGGTAGCCGCTGCGGTTGAAGAGCGGGATGGTGCGGTCCCGGATGGACTCCGCCGAGGGCAGCCCCAGCTCCAGGTTCTCCTGGATTTGGGCCTTGGTTTTCGTCGTCGGCAGTTGCTCCTCCCGGGCCATCATCCGGGTGCCGTGCAGGTGCTCGCGGTCCATGCGTTCTCCCGTTGGGGCTGGGGGCTAGGGGCTGGGGGTCGGGGACTCCCGGTCTGCTCGTTGCAGACCACAAGGCTACCAGCCGTCAGTCCCAGTCCCTAGCCCCCAGCCCTCAGTCCCAATCACCTCGCCCAGTCGTACTCCATGTCCCTTGCGGTGGCCCTGGCGACCGCCTCGCCGTGCTGGCGGCGGACGACGTGGAGCGCCATGTCGATCCCCGCCGAGACGCCGGCCGAGGTGACCACTTGGCCCTGGTCGACGATCCGCTCGTCGGCGCGGACGGCGACTGCCGGGTGCGCGCGCCGCAGCCCGTCGATGGAGGCCCAGTGGGTCGTCGCCGCCCGGCCGTTGAGCAGGCCGGTGGCGGCGAGCAGGAAGGCGCCGGTGCAGACGCTGGTCGTCAGGACGCCGCCGGCATGTTGGCGTTCGATCCAGCGGAGCACGACCGGGTTGCCCCGCTCGCGGCGGGTACCGAAACCGCCGGGGACCACAACCAGGTCGAGCGGCGGGTGATCGGCCAGGGTGTGGTGGGGCTGGACCAGGAGGCCGCCCCGGCAGCGGACGATGCCCGGCCGCTCGGCGAGCACGAGGACGTCGTAGAGCCTCCGCTCCTCGCCGCCTTCCGCCGATGGAGGAAGCGCGGCGGAGGCGAAGACCTCGAAGGGGCCGCAGAAGTCGAGCACCTCGACCTCGTCGAAGACGAGGATGCCGACGGTCCGCGGCGCTGACTCGGTCCCGACCGTCGCCATCCCGTCCCGCGTTCCGGCCTCGTCGCCGTTGTCCACCGTCGCCTCCTCGTTGGTGCCCGGGTCCTCGCTGCCCGACGGGATGATGCCGCCGACGACCGACTCGGCGCCGGGGTCTGGGAGCCCCGCCGGACGACTGCCGGCCGTCTATCCGGCTCCAACCATCCGCCGGAGGCAGGGCCCTCAGGGATGCGTCGCCGGCGCGAACGCCTCGACCGTGTCCAGGTCGAACAGCTCCTCGTGGCAGCCGCCGACCGCGTAGAGCCGGCCGCCGATGGCGACCGCGCCCTGACCGTGCCGCGACGTCGGCATCGGCGCCGCGACCGTCCACTCGCCCGGGCCGGGGTCGTAGACATCGTGCTCCCGGTGGCGGAGCGCGTGGATCCGGCCGTCGAGCACGGCCGCGCCGAAGTTGTTCATGGCCCGCGGCATGTCGGGCCCTCGGGCCCACTCGCCGGTCGCGGGGGTGAAGGTCTCGACCGCAGTCGTTACCTCGCCGCCGGACTGACCGCCGAGCGCGTACACCACCCCTCCGAGTCCGACCGCGGCGAGGTGGGTCCGCGGCGTCCCTATTGGAGCCA
This sequence comes from uncultured Thermomicrobiales bacterium, assembly GCA_902806345.1. GTDB lineage: Bacteria > Chloroflexota > Chloroflexia > Thermomicrobiales > UBA6265 > CADCWF01. The sequence continues at coordinate 915 of CADCWF010000349.1, read as the reverse complement.
GCGTTTCCCACCGATCCGATGCCGGGTCGTATCGCTCGACGGTGGCGAGCGCCTGCCCGTCCCGGAACCCGCCGGCGGCGTACAGCTTGCCCGCGACGGCCACTAGCCCGATGCCGTAGCGGGCGGTCGGCATCGGCGCCGCCGTCGACCACGTCTCGGAGCGAGTGTCGAACGCCTCCAACACCCCGGTGGTGCCGTTGGGCGTGGCGCCGCCGGCGACGTAGACGACCGGGCCGACGGCGGCCGCCCGGACGGACCGGCGCGCGGTCGGCAGCGCCGGCAGGATTCTCCAGCGGTCGGTGGCCGGGTCGTAGACCGCCGCGTCGTCGAGCGCCGTGCCGCGGCCGCCGGTCATGCCGCCGAAGGTGTAGAGGCGGCCCTCGACCGCCGCGATCGCGAAGTCGTCCTTGGGGAGCGGCATCCCGGCCAGGCGCGACCACGACCCCGCCTCGTCGCCCTTGTCCGGCTCGGACCCCACCTTGGAGGGCGTCCACGTGACCGCGGCGGCAAGGGCCAGGCCGGCGGCGATCGCCGAGCGGCGGCTCCGACGGGACACCACAGGTACTGGTGCGGCTAGGTAGCGAGAACCACCGCGCCTCGTGCCCCGATGCTCCGGGTTTCCGTCGATCACAGGTACCGGCCCAGGAAGTCGACGGTCCGCTCCTGGGAATCCACCCAGTTGTCGATCTTCCGGAACCCGTGCGCCTCCCCGGGATACCGGTGGTACTCGAAGACCTTGCCGAGGCGTTCGAGGCTCCGCCGCATCGCCTCCGACTGCTCGAGGGTGACCCGCCGATCCTCCTCCCCGTGGAGCATCAGGAGCGGTGCCTGGATCCGCTCCGCGTAGTGCAGTGGCGCCCCGACCCGGAAGGCGGCCCGGTCCAGCCGCGGCACCCCGACCTCCTCTTCGATGCC
>CADCWF010000348.1 GCA_902806345.1 uncultured Thermomicrobiales bacterium | reverse complement strand
CGTCGAACGGACCCTGGCGTGGCTTCAACGCCACCGCCGGCCGGCGACCCGCGAGGAACGGCGCGCCGACATCCACCAGGCCTTCCTCACGCTGGCGCGCTGCGCCGTCTGCCACCGCTACCTCAAACGGTTGTGACACGCGCTCTAAGGGCGGGACGGCCTTTCGATCCCGCCCGATGTCCCCCGGCCTTCTCGGTCCGCTATGATCGCCGCCGTCCGCGACGAGCGGCCGGGAGAGGAGCGGGCCGTCCGTCGCGGCGGTCCGCCGCAGGGGGATCGCGCATGGCCGAGCCGGCCCGTCGCCGACCGTTGAAGGTCGGCATCCAGTTGCCCGAGGTGGAGTACGTCGCGCCGTGGCGGACGCTCGCCGCCATGGCGCGCAAGGCCGAGGCGGTCGGGTTCGATTCGCTCTGGGTCGGCGACCACCTGCTCTACCGCAACCCGAACGACGTCCCCAAGGGACCGTGGGAAGCCTGGACGCTGATGACCGCGCTGGCCGGCGTCACCGAACGGGTCGAGATCGGGCCGTTGGTGGCCTGCACCTCCTTCCACAACCCGGCGATGCTGGCCAAGAAGGCGGCCACGCTGGAGGAGGTGAGCGGGGGGCGCCTGATCCTCGGCCTCGGCGCCGGTTGGAACGAGACCGAGTACCGCGCCTACGGCTTCCCCTACGACAACCGGGTCTCCCGCTTCGAGGAGGCCTTCACCATCATCCGGACGCTGCTGCGCGAGGGCGAGATCGACTTCCACGGCCGCTACTACGAGGCGGCCGACTGCCTCCTCCTGCCGCGCGGGCCGCGAGCCGAGGGGCCGCCGCTGATGATCGGCTCCGAGGGGCCGCGGATGCTGCGGATCTCCCTGCCCCACGTCCAGTCGTGGAACGCCTGGTACGCCTGGTTCGGCAACCGCCCGGAGAACCTGCCGCCGCTGCTGGCGAAGATCGACGCCGCCTGCGCCGAGGTCGGGCGCGACCCGGCGACGCTCGAGAAGACCTGCGCCGTCTTCATTGCCATGTCCGGCGCCCAGGGGCGGATCATGGGCGACCCGACCGACATGGGGAGCCCCCCGATCGCCGGCACGACGGAGGAGTTGGCCGAGACGCTGCGGGCCTACGCCCGCGCCGGCATTGCCCACGTCCAGCTCATCCTGGACCCGAACACCGAAGCGGCGATCGAGGAGTTCGCGCCAGTGCTGGAGCTGCTCGACCGGGGTTGAGCCGCGGATAGCGGGCACAGCCAAGTGCGTTGATTTCTCTCAGTAACGGTGTTATCGTGCCGGCTATGGCTACCGAGCAGTCCGCCTACGCTCGGGCGCGGCGGGAGGGGCAGCTCGCCGTCCGGCGGGCGCTGCTCGACGCCGCCAGCCGGCTCCTGGTGGAGGAGGGGCCGCAGGCGCTCTCGATGCGGCGGGTGGCCGCCGCCGCCGGCTGCTCGACGACGGTCCTCTACACCCTGTTCGGCGGCAAGGAGGGGCTGGCCGATGCCCTCTACCGGGAGGGCTTCGCGCGCCTGACGGCGGCAATCCAGGCGGCGGTCGCCACGGTCGAAGCGGCAGGGGGCGACGCCGTCGCCGTCGCCGTCGCCGCCGCCCGCGCCTACCGGGCGAACGCCCTGGCCGAGCGCAACTACTACGGGATCATGTTCCTCAACCCGATCCCCGGGTTCGTTCCCTCGGCCGAGTCGTTGGCCGCCGCCGATGCCAGCCTCGGCCCGCTGACCGGGGCGATCCGGGATGCGATGGCGGCCGGCGTCCTGGTCGTCGACGACCCGCGGCGGATGGCCGAGGTCTGCTGGGCCGCCGCCCACGGCGTCGTCTCCCTGGAGCTGGCCGGGCACTTCCCGGACCCGGAGGTCGCCACGGATCGCTTCCGCACCCTCTGCTGGGCGGCGATCGGGCCGTTCCTGGCGGAGCCGATGCCGCCGCCGCTCCCGGCTCCGGCGGCGTCCCCGGCGGCACCTCCGGCGGCGGCGGCTGGAACAGGGACGGCCTAGCGGGTGCACGCCGGCGGTCCGCTCGCGATCCATCCCGGCGGACTATGCCCTCCATGGTCGCCAGTCCGGCTCCGGTGGCGGACACCGGCCCCGACACGGACACGGACACGAACACGAACACCGAAAGGAGGTTCCACCATGCGCATCGCCATCGGCATCGTCGTCGGGGTGCTGGCCCTGCTCGGGATCGCCGCCTCCGTCGGCCACTACTTCGTTGAGCCCTACAACCCCGGGTTCCTCGAGTTTCCGGCGATCACCAACGCGCACGTGATCCTAGGCGCGGTTTTTCTCGCGTTCGCCCCGCTCCAGTTCGTTGGGCAGGTTCGGGCGCGGGCGCTCGGCTACCACCGGTGGGCAGGTCGGCTGCTGGTCGCGGTCGGTCTCGTGGTCGGCGCGACGGCGCTCTTCCTCGGCCTCGTGGTCCCGTTCTCGGGGAACGGCGAGCGCCTCGTCATCGGGCTCTTCGGCGGCCTGTTCCTCGCCTCCCTGGTGAAGGGCGTCGTCCACATCGGGGACGGGCAGGTGGCGGCGCACCGGGCCTGGATGATGCGGGCCTTCGCGATCGGGCTCTCGATCGCCACCATGCGGCTCTTCTTCATCCCCGCCCTCGTCATCGCCGGCAACCCGACCGACCAGCAGATCGCGGTGCTGTCGAACCTGTCGTTCACCGTCGCCTTCGTCCTCCACGTCGGCGTGGCCGAGCTCTGGCTGCGGCGGGGAGGGGCGCGGCGGGTTGCCCCGCGGGTTTCGCCGAGCACCGCGTAGGCGGAGGGTAGAATCGGACCCTGTCAGCGGCTGAAGCCAGGGCGGCTGGGGCGGAGATCGGCCAGGGGAGGCGATGGCAGGGCAGGGGAGGCCGTTGCAGATCGGGATCATGCTGCCGGACACCGAGCGGGAGATGGCCGGCGGCTCCGCCCGCTGGGCCGATCTCCTGGCGATGGCGCGGACGGCCGAGGGATGCGGCTTCGACTCGCTCTGGGTCTCCGACCACCTGATCTTCCGGTTCGAGGGCAAGGAGCCGCAAGGCGTCTGGGAGTGCTGGAGCCTGCTCTCGGCGCTGGCGGCCTCCACCTCGCGGGTCGAGCTCGGGCCGCTGGTCAGCGCGACGAGCTTCCGCAACCCGGCCCTGCTGGCCAAGATCGCCGCCACCGTCGACGAGATCGCCGGCGGCCGCCTGGTCCTCGGCCTCGGCGCCGGCTGGCACGAACCCGAGTACGCCGCGTTCGGCTACCCCTTCGACCGCCGGGTCTCCCGCTTCGAGGAGGCCCTGGAGATCGTCCGCGGCCTGCTCCGCGACGGCCACGTCGACTTCGCGGGGGACTACTACACCGTCCGCGACTGCGAGTTGCGGCCGCGAAGCCCCCGCCCCGGCGGGCCGCCGATCATGATCGGCTCGACCAGCCCGCGGATGCTCGACCTCTGCGCCCGCCACGCCGACCTCTGGAACGGCTGGGGCAAGAACGACCCGGCCGCGATCCCGCCGGTGCGGGAGGTCGTCGACGCCGCCTGCCGCGCGGTCGGCCGAGAGCCGGCGTCGCTGGCGCGGACGGTCTCCGTCCTGGTCGACCTGCCGGGTGCGGCCGGCCGGCCGCGGGAGCAGCCGCCGTTCCTGACCGGCTCGGCCGCGGAACTGGCCGAAACCTTCCGCGGCTTCGCCCGCGAGGGGATCTCCCACGTCCAGGTCGTGCTCGACCCGAACAGCGTCGCCGGGATCGAGCGGCTGGCGCCGGTGCTGGAGCTGCTGGACCGGGGGTAGGGCGCCGACCGGTCGCGGACGCGCTACGATGCCTCCGCACCGGTGGACGCTCTCGTGCGTCGGCGTTCGACGGAGTTCGCGATCGGGATCCGGCAGGAGGAGGGCGGCGATGGCGCCACGGCACGCGCTCGGGATCGACTTCGGCGGCACCAAGCTGCTGGCGGCGGTGGTGGACACCGACACCGGCGAGGTCGTCGCCACCGCCAAGAAGAAGTCCTCCGCCCAGGACCGCCCCGAGGAGCTGATGGGCCGCCTCTACGACGCCGGCGAGGCGGCGCTCAAGGCGGCGAAGCTGAAGCCCCCCCAGATCTCCGGCATCGGCGTCGGCATCGCCGGCCAGGTCGACGCCGACAGGGGCATCCTGCTCGGCACCCCGAACCTGAGCCAGGCGACGGTCGACCTGCCGATGGCGAAGCTGCTGCGGGAGCGGTTCGGGGTGCCGGCCGCGCTCCGCAACGACGTCCAGATCGCGGCCCTCGGCGAGCTCCACTTCGGGGCCGGCCGCGGCGTCGCCGATTTCCTCTGCGTCTTCGTCGGCACCGGCGTCGGCGGCGCCATCGTCCGCGACGGCCGGATCCTGACGGGCGCATCGGGGTCAGCCGGTGAGATAGGCCACCTCGTGGTCGACGCCGGTGGCCGCCTCTGCGGCTGCGGCGGCCACGGCCACCTGGAGGCGTACGCGTCCCGGACCGCGATCACCCGCTCGCTACTCGGCGACCTGAAGCGGGGGCGGAAGACGACCCTGCGGGACCTCCTGCCGGACCTCGACCAACAGGACGCCCCGGGCGGCACGGCGATCCGCTCCGGCATCCTCGCCAAGGCCGTCAAGGCGGGCGACGAGCTGACCACGGAGACGGTGCGCGAGGCGGCCCGGTACCTCGGCCTGGGCATTGCCTCCGCGATCAACCTGCTCAACCCGCAGCGGGTCGTACTCGGCGGCGGCGTCATCGAGGCGGTCGACCTGCTGTTCGACGTCGCCGCCCGCTACGCCCGCCAGGAGTCGCTGCCGACGCCGGCCCGCTCGGTCGAGATCGTCCGCGCCGGTCTCGGCGACAACGCCGGGGTGGTCGGCGCCGCCCTCCTCGGCGCGGGAGCCTGAGACGAGTCGAGGAGTCGGGCAGTCGAGGAGTCGAGAAGACGTAACGAGCGCAAACCGCCGCGGCGTCGCTCACTCCTCGACTGATCGACTGCCCGACTCCTCGACTCGTCCGGAGTGCTAGACTGCCGCCGCCGGCCGGAGAGGTCCCGCCGGAGGTTCCGATGGAACGGGCGCGCGGCCCGGTTGTAATGGCTCGCGGTTATGGGCGATGGCGCACGCGGTTCGGTGGCTGAGGCGTTTCGACGGTTGGACTTCACGATCGATCACTCCTCCAGCTTGCCACGCCGGTGTCGGCCTCCCCGACCTATGGAGGCAGCCCCGTGGGGTACGACGACGTTAGGGGACGGACCGGACCAGGGCTGGGACCGATCGCCGGGGATGTCCCCGGTGCGGTGCCGGCGGCACGCGGCGAGGTGGCCGCGTTCGTCGATTTCGAGAACATCCGGTACTCGACGATCAACTCGTTCGGCCAGGAACCGAATCCGATCTCGTGGCGCGACAAGGCGCTCTCCTACGGCCTGATGGCGGTGGCCCGAGCCTACGCCGATTTCGATCAGCACCCACCGAACATGCGGATGAAGCTGGACGTGGCCGGCTTCGAGGCCCAGCACTACCCGGCCAAGCGGACCTCCGACGCCCAGGGTCGGGAGAAGATCCAGTCGCGGGCCGACCTCAACTTCGTGGTCGACGTGATCAACACCGCGCTCACCCGGCCCGACATCGAGACGTTCCTCCTCTTTACCGGCGACAAGGACTTCATCCGCCTCGTCACCACGCTCCGCAACCGGCTCGGCAAGAAGGTCGTCATCAGCGGCGTCCCCGGCTCGGTCAGCCCGGATCTGGTCGCCGCCGCCGGCGCCGAGGACCCCCTCCAGATCGCCCAGTCGGCCGATGTCGACAAGCAGGTCGTGCGGGCGATCGACGCCTACGTCCAGCAGCTCCACAGCGGCTTCGTGCCGACCCAGAGCCACATGAGCCGGACGCTCTGGCGCTTCCTCGACCGCACCACCCTGCCCTCCGAGCACATCGAGGCGAAGGTCATGGAGTTCCTCCGCAAGGGGATCCTGACCAAGCGGCAGACGGTCAACGGGCAGGGCCAGGAGCTGGTCACGACGGAGCTGAACCCCGCCCACCCGCTCGTCCAGGATGCCCTCCCCGGGTACGTGGCGACCCCGCTAGCCGGTTTCGGTATGCCCCGGTCCGATGTCGAGGCCGACGCGTACGAGGATGACGACGAGTACGACGACGAATACGAGGCCGAAGCCGAAGAGGGCGACGAGGAAGAGGCGCTCGTTCCGGCCGCGGCGGCGTCCGACGGTGGATACGTGTACGGCGACGAGGACGAGGAGCTTGACCCGGAGGACAACCGCGGCAACCTGATCGCCCCCGGCGAGACGCGGGCGTTCCGGGCGGGGTAGGCCGGCTCCCGGCGGAGCGGACCCCGGCCCGCCGGTGGGTGCGCGGCGGCGGGTTTCGGGCGTCTCGGACCCCGATCGCGCCTACTGCCGGGGCTCGGACGGACCCGGCCGCGTTCCGCCGCCCGACGACCACCCAGAGTGGGTCCGGGCCACCGAAAACACCCCGTTGGCGCCGAGGTCGCTCGATGTCGATCTCTCCGAACCCGCCGGCCAGTTCAAGGTAGCGGGCGACGAGGCCCGGGCGCAGGTCGGCCGCCCTCTCCTGCCAGACGCGGACCGCCTTGGTCGGGAACATCCGGTCGCTGAACGAGATCAGGACGACGCCACCCGGCCGCAGCACCCGCGCCAACTCGCGCAGGGTCTCGACCGGCCGCGTCAGGTACTGGATCGAGACGGTGATCACCACGGCGTCGAACGCGGCGTCGGCGTACGGCAGGCGGCCACCCCGGTTCAGGTCGTGGACGATCCACTCGCTCAGGCGGGGGTTCGCCGCCAGCTCCGCGGCGTTCATCCCGAGGCCGGCAACCCGGCCGAGCGGGAGCTCGGCGGCCGGCGGCAGGTGGGAGACCCACGAGCTCATCAAGTCGAGCAGGTCGGCGCCCAGCGGCACGTGCCGCCGGATCGCGTCGGTGACGCCGGCGATCGCGTCGTCGTCGATGTGCTGGACGAAGCGCGGCTGGTCGTAGAACCCCCGATCCGGCGTCTCGTCGATGCGGACGAACCAGTCGGGCGGGGGCGGGGAGGCGGTCATCCTCGGGCTGCTCCTGTGGCGGTCGGGGGCACCGGTCGGGCGGGCGGGGCGGCCGCGTCGATGGTAGCCTCAGCGCTGGCCCATGTCCGGGCTCGCCGCGGCCCACCGCTACACCTGGAGGCAAGGTCCCGACCGTGGCGCGCTCGGTTGCGGTAACCCGACGGCGCCGGCCCGCCTGGGGGCTCTGGCTGATGCTGGCGCCCTATGCCGTCGGCATGACCGTGCTCTGGTTGCTGCCGGCGCTGGCGGCGCTGCCGTTGGCACTGACCGACTACGACGCGCTCTCGCCGCCGGAGTGGGTCGGCGCCGCCAACCTGGCGGCCCTCGCCGCCGACGAGATCTTCCGCACCTCCGTCTTCAACTCGCTCCTCTACGTCGCGCTGGCGGTGCCGCTGCGGCTGCTCGGCGCCCTCGGGGTCGCCCTGCTGCTGGCCCGGAAGCTGTGGGGCGGCGCCCCGCTACGGGCGGTGTTCTACCTGCCGACGGTGGTGCCCGACATCGCCTGGGCGCTCGTCTGGCTCTGGCTCCTGAACCCGATCTTCGGCCCGGTCAACGGGCTGCTCCGCCTCGTCAGCGTGGAGGGACCGGCCTGGATGGTCGACCCTTGGGGCGCCAGGTTCGGCGTCGTCCTGATGATGCTCTGGCAGATCGGGGAAGGGCTCGTCATCTGCCTCGCGGCTTTGGCGGACGTGCCGGGTGAGACGCTCGAGCAGGCCGCGGTCGACGGGGCCTCGACCTGGGGAGCGGTGCGCTCCATGACGCTCCCCCTGATTGCCCCGGCCCTGCTCATCCTGCTCTGCCGCGACACGATCCTCAGCCTGCAGGCGACCTTCGTGCCGGCGCTGATCCTCGGCAACGGGGGCGGCCCCAACTACGCCACCACCTTCCTCCCGATGTACGCCTACGATCTCGCCTTCGGCTTCTTCCGCTTCGGCTACGCGGCGGCGGTCACCTGGGCGATGATCGCCCTGACCGGGCTGCTGCTCTGGGTCCAGTTCCGCCTCGCCCGCCGCTGGAGCGTCGGCCTGTGAGCGGCCCGGCCCGAGACGTGGTGGCGGTATCCGGATGGGGCCGCTGGCGGAGCCGGGTGATGGGGGAAGCGCTCCTGGTATGGACACCAGCGCGGCCGTGGCTCGGCCCTAAAGGGACCGGGCTCAAGCGACGAAGGGCCATAAATGGCCCTGAGGACGGTTGGCAGCGGGGGGCGTACAGGTTCGGCAGCTGCCACCAAAGCTGGGGATCGCCCCTCCCGCGCAGCGGGCCGGGCCCCGGCGTGGTTGATCAGTGGCCTGATGGCGGTTGCGGGATCGATGCGGCCACCGGCGCCCCCGCTCCCAGGGCCCTTCAGGGTCCTTCGTCGCTTGAGCCCGGTCCCTTTAGGGCCGGGCCGCAGGCGCCGACGGACGCATCAACAACGCGAGCGCCATCAGGGGTCTTCGTGGGTTCAGCCCGCTCACAGATTGCCGAGCTCGGCGGCGGTCTGTCCAAGCCTTCCCCCTCGGAACCCATGGATCGAACGATCGGCGCCACCGATGCCGACTAGCCGCTGGCGGCTCGCCGTCGTCGTGCCGCTGGCGGCCGCGTTCCTCTTCCCCCTCTTCTGGCTGGTCTCGACCTCCCTCCAGCCGACCGGGCAGCCGCTGTCGCGGCGGCTCGACCCCTGGCCGGCGGTCCCCGCCTGGGAGAACTACGCCGCCGTCTTCGGGGTCGTGGAGTTCGCCCGGTTCGGGCTCAACTCGCTCCTCGTCGTCCTCGTCGCCGTGCCGCTGACCGTGCTCGTCTCGTCCTGGGCGGGGTTCGCCATGGCCCGGCTCCCGGCGCGGTCGCGGCGGCTCCTGGTCGCGTTCTCGTTCGTCGTCCAGATGACGCCGGTCACGGCCGTCTGGCTGCCGCGGTTCCTGCTCTTCGAGGGGGTCGGTCTCCTCGACACCCGGCTGGCGCTGGTGGTGCCGGCGTTCGCCGGCACCTCGCCGCTCTTCGCGCTGCTCTTCCTCTGGAGTTGCCGGCGCATCCCACCGGACCTCTTCGAAGCGGCGGCGCTCGACGGCGCCGGCCCCCTCCGGCTCTGGGCGACGGTCGCCATGCCGCTCTCGCGGCCGGTCGCGGTCGCGGTCGCGACGCTCGCGTTCGTGGCCTATTGGGGCAACTTCATCGACCCGCTCCTCTACATTCGGTCGACGGAGAAGCAGACCCTGCCCTACGGGCTCCAACTGCTCTACCAGCTCGACGCGACGAACTGGCCGGTCCTGATGGCGGCCGCGGCGATGGTGACCGCGCCCGTGGTCCTGGCCTTCCTGGCGGCGCAGCGCTGGTTCCTCCAGCCGTTCCGGGTCGGGGGCTGGCTGGGGCGGTAGTATTGGGCCGACCGGACGACGAAGGAGCGACCATGATTTCGACGCGACGAACCGGACGGCGCGCGTGGCTGGCGGCACTCGTCCTCGCGGCCGCCCTCCTGGCCCCGGTCTGGACCGCGGTGCGGGCCCAGGACGGACCGGCCGGGGAGCTCGAGTTCGCGTTTTGGGGCGACCCCGCCGAGCTGCGCGCCTACCAGACCCTGGTCGAGGCGTTCGAGGCGGCCAACCCGGCGATCGATGTCCGGATCGCCCACGTCCCGAACTCCGGCGACTTCTACGCCCGGCTCGCCACCGGCTTCGCCGCCGGCAACCCGCCCGACGTCTTCCTGATCAACTACCGCCGCTACGGGCAGTTCGCGGCGCGCGATGTCCTGACCCCGGTTGGGCCGCCGCTCCAGGCGGCCGGGCTCGACCTCGCGGCCTACTTCCCGGAGCCGCTGGCGGCGTTCACCCGAAACGGCGAGCTCGTTTGCCTGCCGCAGAACCTCTCCAGCCTCGTCGTCTACTACAACCGGGACCGGTTCGAGCAGGCCGGGGTGCCGCTGCCGGCGGCCGGCTGGGGGTGGGACGAATTCCTGGCGGCGGCCCAGGCGCTGACCGAGGACACCGACGGCGACGGCCTGACCGACCTCCACGGCCTCGGCGTCGAGAACAGCCTGATCCGGTTCGCCCCGTTCATCTGGCAGGCCGGCGGCGAGCTGGTCGACGACACCGATAACCCGACCACCCTGACGATCGACACGCCCGAGGCCCGCGCCGCGATCCAGTGGTTCATCGACCTCAGCCTCGTCCACAAGGTGGTGCCGACCGAGCCCGAGGTGCTCGCCCTCAGCGACGAGGACCGCTTCATGGCCGGCACCACCGCCATGCTGCTCCAGAGCCGGCGGGTGGTGCCGACGCTGCGCGAGATCGAGGGGTTCACCTGGGACATCGCCCCGCTGCCGGTCGGGGAGGAGGCCGCCGGCATCCTCCACTCCGATGCCTACTGCGTCGCGGCGGCGTCGGAGAACCCGGAGGCGGCGCTCGCTTTCGTCCGCTGGGCGGCCGGCCCGGAGGGGCAGCCGATCGCGGCCCAGAGCGGGCGGACCGTGCCCAGCCTCGTCTCGGTCTCGGAATCTGCGGCCTTCCTCGGCCCCCGCGGCGGGGTCGCCACCGGCACCGAGTTCGACCGCTTCAACCCGCCCGCGAGCGCCCGGGTCTTCCTCGACACGGTGCCGGACATCCGCCGGACGCCGAGCATCTCGACCTGGACCGAGGTCGAGGAGGCGTTTGACACCACCCTCGGACGCTCCTTCTACGGCGAGATCCCGATCGACGAGGCGATCGCCCTCGCCAAGGCCAGGAGCGAGGACGCCTTCCGCCGCGCCGCCGAGGCCGGGGGGTAGGAACGGCGCAGGCAGCCGCCGCCGCGACGGCGGGGAGCGGGGCCCCCAAGCTCCATCGTCGGGCGCCGGGTGTTACGAAGGAATCGAAGCCGTGACGCCGGGTGGCTGGGGCGCCGCGGCGCGGTAGCCGGCGACAAGGACGCCGAGCCGGATGAGCCAGTCTCCGAGGCCGACTCGGATCGACATCACCCGGCTCGGAGAGCGAGCGGGACTCGCGCCTCCCCGGAAGTCCCCGGCCGCTTCGACGGCCGAGCGCTCACGCTCCGCAAGGAGCGCCCGGGCCGTTAGTTCCGTAAGGTGAGGCGTTCCCATGGCACCGCTCCCCCCGCTTGCTGCTTCGATATCAAAGTATCAAGAAAATTATTCGATGTCAAGATATTCGCCATCAAAGAACACGGCGGCCGCGCCGGGCACGGTATGATGGCCCGTATGGACCACGATTCGGTCGACGAGGCGATGGCCCAATGGGCGCACGAGTGGCCGGCCCTCGACCGCTCGGCGATGGCCGTCGTCAACCGGATCGGCCGCATCGACGACCACCTCGACCGCCGGTTCAAGGCCACGCTTTCTGCCCACGACCTGAGCTACTACGCCTTCAAGCTGCTCTCGACCCTGCGTCGGGGAGGGCCGCCCTATCGGATGACGCCGACCGAGCTGTCGCGCCGCCTCCTGGTTACCGGTGGCACGATGACCAACCAGGTCGATCAGCTCGAGGCGGCGGGGCTGGTGGCCCGGCGGCCGGAGCGCGAGGATCGACGGGTGGTCATGGTCGAGCTGACGGAGGCGGGTCGGGCGCGGATCGACGCGGCGATGATCGACCACGCGGTCGACGAGCGGACGGTGCTGGAGCCGTTGGCGCCGGAGGAGCGCGACCGGCTCGCCCAGCTCCTCCGGAAGCTCCTGCTCAGCCTTGAAGACGGCGTCGCCCGCCCGCCCGAGGAGCCGCCGCCGTCGAGTTGACCGGGGGCTGCCGAGCCTAGCGGACCCTGCCCCGCGCCGCCACCCGCCACGTGTCGATCACCCGCCCGTCGCGGACGACGAGCAACTCGTCCGTCAGGTTGATCGCCGGGCAGACGTGGTTGGGGATGATCTCGACCCGGTCGCCGACGGCGAACCCCGGCTCCCCCTCCGGCACGATCACGACCCCGTGTTCCTCGCTGATGCGGGCAATGGTCGCCGCCGGGTGACCGACGACGTAGCCGTGGCCGGGGTGGCTGGGGCTGGGATCGTAGGCCAGGGCCTTCGACCCGGCGTCGACGATCGCCCGGTCCGGCGCCGGTCGGCTGACGACGGTTGCGACGACCCGCGCGGCGCAGCGGTCGGGTCCCAGCCGACCGTGGCGGAAGGCGGTGTTGTCGTTGAAGACGTAGGTCCCGGGCCGCATCTCGGTGATCCCGGCGATCGTCGGCGTGTAGGGGCTGGAGGGGGTCGAGCCGACGCTGACGCTCCGGATCGGGATGCCGTAGCCGCGGATCGCCTCGGCCGTCGCCACCAGCGCCCGGCCGGCCGCGAACGCCGTCTCGGCGATCGCCTCCGGGTGGCTCGCCCCGGCGTGGCCCTCGTGGGTCATCACCCCGACCGGGCGGACCCCCGGCATCCGCGCCAGTTCCCGCGCCAGGGCGACCGCCTCCTCGCCGTGGCGGGCCCCCGCCCGGTCTTGTCCCGTGTTGACCTCGACGTAGCAATCGAGCACCCGCTCGTTGGCCGTCATCGCCTCGCTCAGCCGGCTCGCCGCGTCGGCCGTGTCGACGGCGACCGTCACGTGGGCGCGCTCCATCAGCGCCAGCAGCCGCCGCAGTTTCGGCTCGCCGACGATCGGGTAGGCGAGCAGGACATCCTCGACCCCACCCTGGTCGACGAACACCTCCGCCTCGCCCAGCTTGGCACAGGTGAGGCCGACCGCCCCCGCCGCCACCTGCAAGCGGGCGATCTGGGGCGTCTTGTGCGTCTTGGCGTGGGGCCGTAGGGTGACGCCGACGCTCGCGGCGAACGCCTGCATCTCGGCGATGTTCCGGTGGAGGATCTCCTCGTCGACGACCATCGCCGGGGTATCGACGACTTCTTCGGGGGCGACGATCGTCCGCTCGCCGGACAGCGTTTGAGCAACCAAGGCACCCTCCCGTTCCGTTAGGACCCGATCGGCCACCGCTGGCCGCTGGTGTCGATCCACCGCCCCTGCTGGCTGGAGCGGGCGACGGCGTCGAGGATTTCCTGGACCTTGACGCCGTCGGCGAACGAAGGCGAGGCGATCCGGCCGATCCGGATCGCCTCCGCCCAGGCCCGGTGGAGGAGCGCGGTCGGGCCGACCAACGGGTGGTCGAAGTCGGGGAAGCCGGCGGTTGCGTCCGCTACGGGCAGCTCCCGCAGCCCGATCTCTCCCTCCCGCGCGCCGGAGAGGACGTTGTTGCGGACGCGCAGCACACCCCGCGATCCCGAAACCAGGACCTCCTCCTCGTCGTCCACCGCCGCGGTGGCGGAGACGTGGATCGTGCCGAGGGCGCCGTCGACGAAGCGGAGGATGAGGGCGGCGTTGTCGTCGGCGTCGACCTTCGCCATGCCGGGTCCGTCCGCCAGACGGCGCTGGCGGACGAGGGTGGCGAGCGCCCCGGTGACGCCCTTGACCTCGCCGAACCACCAGCGCAGGTTGTCGACGTAGTGGGCGCCCGAGGCGCCGAGCATGCCCCCCCCCTTGTCCTGCTCCATCAGCCAGCCCCAGGGGCGGTCGTGGGGATCGTTCAGGCTGGCGTGGTGGACGACGACCGTAGCCGCGCGCGGCTCGCCGAGGAACCCCTCGTCGATCAGCGTCTTGATCTGCCGGCGCAGCGGCAGGAAGCGGTGCTCGAAGTTGACCATCGCGACGACGCCGACGCGGTCGGCGATCCGCTGCATGTCGCGTGCCTCGGCCAGGTTGCGCGCCATCGGCTTCTCGCAGAGGACGTGCTTGCCGGCTTCCAGGGCGGCGATCGCCATCGCGTGGTGGAGGTGGGGGGGGGTGGCGACGATCACCGCTTCGATGCCGGGGTCGCGGCAGACGGCGCGGTAGTCGCTGGTGTGCGTTGGGATCCGCGTTTCGAGCGCGACCGCGGCGGCCCGCTCCGGTCGGCGGGTGCAGACGGCGACCGCCTGGAACGCGGCCGGCTGGGCGAGGATGGCGGCCAGGTGGAGCGACCCCGCGAGCCCGGCCCCGATGATGCCGACCCGAACCGGCTCCGCCCACCCGCCGAGATCGCCCGAATCGCCCACGCCGTCGGCTCCTCGCCTCCCGGCCGAGGCCGCCGGGGGGAGGGATCGTAGCACGCTCGGCCGGGGGCCTCGCGGGTCGCGACGGCGGGAAGACGGGAGGCGGGGCGACGGCGAGTCGGCAAGACGACATCACGCCGCCGGCCCCGGGGAGTCGGCCGGGGGTAGCCGGGGGCTGGGGCGAACCCGCCGATTGCGGTAGGCTGCCGCTCCCGGCCGAACCGGCCTTCGCCATCCATCATCACCCCGGAGCGAATGCCATGCGCCTCTACAGCGGACGCGGCGACCGCGGCCAGACGGACCTCCTCGGGGCCCGTGTCGGCAAGACCGACCCCCGGATCGAGGCGATGGGCGCCCTCGACGAAGCGTCGTCGGCGATCGGGCTGGCCCGCCCCGCCGTCGCCAGCGAGCGGGTCCGCCTGGCGCTGGTCGAGACCCAGCGCGACCTCTACAAGGTCATGGCCGAGCTGGCGTTCACGACCGAGCAGCACCCCGCCCGGGTCGAGATCGGCGAGGACCGGATCGCCTGGCTGGAAGCGGAGACGGACGCGCTGACCGCCGAGGCGCCACCCGTGCGCGAGTTCGTCCTCCCCGGCGAGACGACCGCCGGCGCCGCCCTCGACTGGGCGCGGGTAATGGCCCGGCGGGCGGAGCGGCGGGTCGTGGCGGTGGCCGAGGCGGGGGAAGCGGCGGGCGACCTGGGGGTCCGCAACCCGCACGTGCTGCCCTACCTGAACCGCCTCTCCTCGCTCCTCTTTGCCCTGGCCCGCTGGGAGGAGCACGAGGCGGGCGCAGCCGCGATCGTCGCCAAGACGGGGGAGCACGCCGGGGCCTAATCCACCGGCCGGGGTCCTCGAAGTCGTCCCGACGGTTGCGTGCGGCGCCGTCGATTCGGATCGCATCTCGGGTGGAGGATCGGCTTCAGGGACTGATGGCGAGGAGCCGGATTCCGGGGGCGTCTGAGCGGTTCGTCCGCCGGCCCCGCGAGCTCGCAGCCGTGCGCGTTGGCCGGGTTGGTCAGCATGGGCGGCGAGTTGGGGCCGGGCGGGGTTCGTCAGATCGCCCTGGAGGCCGCTGCTCGCCCGCCCGGTCGAGACCAGTGCCCCCGGGGCCGACGCGCCAGCGTCCCGCGGCGGAGCGACCGCTCTCGTCGACGCGCTCGCCGACGGCCCACCGATTGACGAGTCCTGCCTATGCGGGTTGACCCAGGGAGCGCAGCCGCGGCGCGGCGCGATCCGGCCGGCGGCGCTGGTATCCTCTCCCCGTTGTGGCACGCCCGCTCCGCGGGTGCGATCCTCGTTAGAAGGGAAGGGGGCGCGCGTTCATGCGCATGGCACACCTGTTCGGCCGCACCCTGCGGGAGGCGCCGGGCGACGCCGAGCTGCCGAGCCACAAGCTGATGCTGCGGGCCGGCATGGTCCGCCCCCTCGGCTCCGGCATCTACAGCCTGCTGCCGCTCGGCTGGCGGGTCGTTCGCAAGGTCGAGCAGGTCATCCGCGAGGAGATCGACCGGATCGGCGGCCAGGAGCTGCTGATGCCGGTCGTCCACCCGGCCGACATCTGGCGGGAGTCCGGCCGCTACCAGGTCGTCGGCCCGGAGCTGACCCGGTTCACCGACCGGGCCGACCGCGACATGGTCCTGGCGATGACCCACGAGGAGGTCGTCACCGACCTCGCCCGCCAGGAGATCTCCTCCTACCGCCAGTTGCCGATGCTCGTCTACCACATCCAGACCAAGTGGCGGGACGAGCCGCGCTCGCGGGGTGGCCTGATCCGGGTCCGCGAGTTCACGATGAAGGATTCCTACACGCTCGACCTTGACGAGGCCGGGCTCGATGTCCAGTACCGCAACCACTGGCGGGCCTACGAGCGGATCTTCCGCCGCTGCGGCCTGGCGTTCGTCGTCGTCGGCGCCGACACCGGGATGATGGGCGGTTCCGCTTCCCACGAGTTCATGGCCCTCTCCGAGCACGGCGAGGACATCGTCCTCATCTGCCCGACCGGCGACTACGCCGCCAACCGGGAAGTCGCCAGATTCCGCCGCGACGTGCCGGCAGCCGAGGACCCGCTGCCGCTGGAGGAGGTCGCCACCCCGAACACGCCGACCATCCAGGCGCTGGCCGACTTCCTCGGGGTACCGCTCTCCCGCACCGCCAAGGCGGTCTTCTTCGTCGGCGACTCCGGCCGCTTCGTCTTCGCCGTGATCCGGGGCGACCTCGACGTCAACGAGACCAAGCTCCGCAAGGCGAGCGGCGAGGGCGGACTGACGCCGGCCACGATCGAGCAGATCCGGGCGATCGGCGCCGAGCCGGGCTACGGCTCCCCGGTCGGTGTCCACGACGCGCTGGTCGTCGCCGACGAGAGCGTGCGCGAC
>CADCWF010000347.1 GCA_902806345.1 uncultured Thermomicrobiales bacterium | reverse complement strand
GATTCGTCCGGTTGACGGATGCCGTTCTCAGGGCCCTTCAGGGTCCTTCCCCGCTTCAGCCCGGCCATTGATGGCCGGGCTCGGCGGCTGCGCCGCCGGTCCCTCTTCCCCCGACGCCGTGCTATCCTCGCCCGACTTCTCGGGCGATCGGGCTGGGCCGGGCGCGACCCTCGGGGCGCTCCGGCCGATCGGCGACGACCCCGCGAGGCACCCGCCGCCATCGACGACCAACGGAGGATCGGATGACGACCCGCAACGACGACCAGGACCACCGCGCCGAGCGGCCCGCCGCCCTCACCCGCCGCCGGGTGGTCGCCGGCGCCGCCGGTCTCGGCCTCGCCGCCCCGTTCGCCGGGCTCCGCCTTGGGACCGTTGCGGCGCAGGAGGCGTCGCCGGTACCGGTCTCGGGCGGCATCCTCAAGGTCGGACTCCAGGCCGACCCGACCGCGCTCGACGCCCAGAAGCAGAGCCTGACCGCGATCTGGCACGTCGTCGAGCACATCTACGATGGCCTAACCCGGGTCCGCCCCGACCTCACCGTCGAGCCGGCGCTGGCCGAGCGCTGGGAAATCTCCGACGACGGCCTGACCTACATCTTCACCCTGCGCGAGGGCGTCCTCTTCCACGACGGCACCCCGCTCAAGGCGAGCGACGTCAAGTTCACCTTCGAGCGGCTGGTCGACCCCGCGACCGCCTCCACCAGCGCCGCCGAGCTCGCCTCGATGGAGTCGGTCGAGGCGCCGGACGACCGGACCGTGGTGATGACGCTGACCCAGCCCGACGCCTCCCTGCTGACGACGCTGGCCGGCGCCTCCGTCCTCATCTACTCCCAGGCCTTCGTCGAGGCCAACAACAACGACGTCTCCCAGGTGGCGATGGGCACCGGCCCCTTCGTCTTCCGCGAGTACGTCCCCAACACCCGGATCGTGCTCGACCGCAACCCGAACTACTGGGAGGAGGGCCTCCCCTACCTCGACGGCATCGAGATGACGATCGCCGCCGACGACACCTCCCGCACCACCGCCGTCGTCACCGGCACCGTCGACTTCATCGAGTACGCCCCGCTGCGCGACATCGAGCTGTTGCGGCAGGACCCCAGCCTGACCCTGGCCGGCGACGCCAACACCAACATCCGCTTCATCGGCTTCAACCTGACCAAGGAGCCGTTCTCCAACCCGCTCGTGCGCCAGGCGATCGCAGCCGTCGTCGACCGCGAGGCGATGCTGGGGCCGACCGTCTACGGCAACGGCACTCCGACCGCGACCCTCTTCCCGGAGACCTTCTGGGCGGCGCTGCCGGCCGAGCTCCCGGCACCGGACGCCGAGCGCGCCCGCGAACTGCTGACCGAGGCCGGGTACCCGGACGGCTTCTCGACAACGATCACCTCGTGGTC
Source organism: uncultured Thermomicrobiales bacterium (assembly GCA_902806345.1). Lineage (GTDB taxonomy): Bacteria > Chloroflexota > Chloroflexia > Thermomicrobiales > UBA6265 > CADCWF01. Next base: position 15,081 of record CADCWF010000347.1, on the reverse strand, counting down.
GCAGTACTCGTTCCTCTCCAACGCCGCCCTCGTGCTGCAGGAGCAGCTGCGCCAGATCGGGATCGAGGCCGAGCTGAACCTGGTCGAGAACGCGACGATGGTCGAGCAGGTCTACACCGGCAAGACGTTCGACCTGGCGGTCACCGGCGAGAGCGCCTACGTCGACCCCAATACCCTGATCCTCGGCAACTTCGGGACGGGCGAGGCCGGCAACTTCGCCGGCTACTCCAACCCCGAGGTCGACGAGCTGATCGCCCAGGGGATCGCCGTCACCGACCAGGCCGAGCGGGCCGAGATCTACCGCCAGATCCAGGAGATCCTGCTGGCGGACCTGCCCTGGGTCAACCTCTTCATCGCCAACCAGTACGAGGCGATGAAGGGCTACGTCAAGGGCTACCAGCACATCCCGAACGGGTCCAACATCGCGTTCCGGACGACCTACCTGGACAAGGGATAGGGCGTAGGGGATAGCGGATAGGAGCACGGGTCGGGGCCGGCCGCGTCGTCGTCGTTCTCCTATCCCCTACCACCTATCCCCTATCCGCTCGCGGAGCCCGCCATGGCCCAGTACATCCTGCGGCGGGTCGCCCTCCTCGTGCCGGTCCTGCTCGGCGTCTCGCTGGTGGTGTTTGTCCTGGTCCGGCTGATCCCCGGCGACGCCACCCTGCTCGCGATCGGGGTCGACCAGCGGATCACCCCGGAGCAGCGGGAGCTGGTCCGCAAGTCGTACGGGCTGGACCAGCCGGCGCCGGTCCAGTACCTGCGCTGGATGGGCCACGTCCTCCGGGGCAACCTGGGCACCTCGCTGCGGACCAGGCGGACGGTCAACGAGGAGCTGCGGCTGCGGCTGCCGGTGACCCTGGAGCTGACGCTGCTGGCGGGGGTGATCGGCACGGTGCCGGCGCTGGCGGCCGGCGTCGTCGCCGCGGTCAAGCGCAACTCGGCGGTCGACTACGCGGCGACGGTGGCGACGCTGGTCGGCGTCTCGGTGCCGAACTTCCTGCTCGCCACCCTGCTGGTGCTGGTCTTCTCGTTCTGGCTGCGCTGGCTGCCGCCGATCGGCTTTGTCGAGTTCACGAACGACCCGCTCGGCAACCTGCGGACGATGGTCCTGCCGGCGGTCAGCCTGGCGCTGCCGCTGGCCGCCGTCCTGATGCGCAACACCCGCTCGGCGGTGCTGGAGACGCTGAGCCAGGAGCACGTCCGGGTGGCGCGGGCGAAGGGGCTGCCGCAAGGACGGGTCCTCTCCCGCCACGTCATCCTCAACTCGGCGCTGCCGATCCTGACCGTCGCCGGCATCCAGGTCGCCGGCCTGCTCGGCGGCACCGTCATCATCGAGACGATCTTCGGCCTGCCCGGCATCGGCCGCTACGTCTACGAGGCGATCGCCAACCGCGACTACCCGGTCGTCCAGGGGGTCACCCTGGTCGTCGCCGCCCTCTTCGTCGGGGTCAGCCTGGCGGTCGATGTCCTCTACGCCGTGCTCGACCCCCGGCTGCGGACGCGGTAGGGGACGCTCGATGCACGACGACCCGGCGGAGGCGCATTGTCAGGAATTGACGAGCGCCCGGATCGACGACGGCACGATCGTCACGATCGCCTTCGGCGTGCCGCGGTCGTACGAATCGACCGTCCGGTCCACGGCGGCGGGGTCGATGTAGCGGGCGACGATGGCGTGCGCCTCGTCCCGCAGCTCGGCGAAGGTCCCCGTCCGGATCGCCGCCATGCCGCGGATGGACACCGCCCGGAACGGGACGGCGTGCTCGAACACGGCGAACGCAACGCGGGGCTCCGATGGGAGTCGTGCGACCCACGGAAAGGCGGGGTCGGTCCAGAGACGGACGGCGGTGCCATCCCAGCGGTACCAGATCGGCAGCACCAGCGGCGACCCGTCCGCCCGCGCCAGCGACAGGGCGCCGACGTAGGGGCCGGCGAGGAAGGCGTCGCGTTCGTGGTCGTCCACGCCTCCGTTCGTCCTCCTCGGTGGTCTCGGCGAATCCGGCGCGGGGACCGTCGGCGAGCCCATGCTACCGTACCCGAGGTGGCCTCCAACCCGGACCCGTCCTGGTTCTCACGGCGGCCCCAACCGAGCCGTGGCCGAATCCGACCGCGAGTCGCGCGGGTTCGGTCCCCCGTAGGGAGCCCGTACCTCGATGGCGGCAGCGGCCTCGAACGTCCACGATGCCCCCGGCGGTCTTGCCCCCCTCGCTGCCCGCCGGCCGCGCACCGTCACCGTCTGGTCCTCCATCCGCGGCCAGCCGCTCGCCCTCGTCGGCGCGCTCCTCGTCGCCCTCTTCGCCCTCGTCGCCCTGGTCGGCCCCTCCCTCGCCCCCCACGGCCCGACCGAGCAGTTCATCGCCGACCGCCTCCGGCCGCCGAGCGCCGCCTACCTCCTGGGGACCGACGAGTTCGGGCGGGACATTTACTCCCGGCTGCTCTACGGCGCCCGCGTCTCCTTCCAGGTCGGCGCCATCGCGGTCGGCATCGCCGGCGGCCTCGGCATCCTGCTCGGGCTGGTCGCCGGCTACGCCGGCGGCTGGGTCGACAACGTCCTGACCCTGCTGATGGACGTCCTCTTCGCCTTCCCCGCCATCCTGCTGGCGATCGCGATCATCTCGCTGCTCGGCAACACCCTGACCAACGCGATGGTCGCCATCGCCATCGTCTACACCCCGACCTTCATGCGGGTCGTCCGCGGCGCCACCCTCTCCGTCCGCCACACCGCCTTCGTCGAGGCGGCGGTCGCCCTCGGGGCGCCGACGCCACGGATCCTCGGCCGCCACGTGCTGCCGAACATCACCGCCCCGCTGATCGTCCACGCCTCGCTCAACTTCGCCTTCGCGGTGCTGGCCGAGGCGTCGCTGGCGTTCCTCGGCCTCGGCAACAAGCCGCCCGCCCCCTCGTGGGGGTCGATGGTCTCGGCCTCCTACGGCTTCCTCCAGTTGGCGCCCTGGGCCGCCATCGTGCCGGGGGTCGCGATCGCCCTCGCCGTCCTCGGCTTCAACCTGCTCGGCGACGGCCTCCGCGACGCCCTCGACCCCCGCCTGCGGGGACGCTGAGCGGCAAGGGCTTGGGGGCCGCTCAAACGATCCGGGCGGATTCCGGATGCGCCCACCCCTCCGCTCGCCGGCCCCCGGCGCCCGCTCGTGGCCGACCGTGACCCACCCGGCACGGTGCTCGATTCGGCACCCCGCCGGCGCGCGAGATTTCGCCGCGCCGAGCCGTTCCATGAGTGAAGGGCCGACCAACCCCAACCTCCTTGCCCCACTCCACCCGCCCCGGTCCGCGGCGGGGGCGGCCGGCCGCGCCGCCGCACGGTTGGCCCCGGAACAAGCGTTGGCGGCGTTGGCGGCGTTGGCGGCGTTGGCGCCCTTGTCCCCTCATCCACGCCCCGTTCGGCACCGCCCGGTTCCCCGGGACGTCGGGGGACCGCCCACGCCGCCGTCGGGCGAGACCCCCGGTCGGGGGTCCGCTCCCGTGCCAGACCCGGCACCCGATGGGCGGCGGGGGACGCGGGCCCACTCCGCGGGGTGGACCGGCGTTCGCCCGGATTCCGCACCAGCGGATAGGCTTGAGCCATGCTGGAGCCGCGGCGGCGGGGCCGATCGTGGTTCCTCGGTCGGCGGCCGGCGCGAGCGACGGAGGACGGGTGATGGAGATCGCAGGGGGCGTCGTCGACCCGGCGGCGATCGCGGCCGAGGCGGCGGCGCGCGAGACGCCGGTCGTTGCCTGGAAGATCGGCGACGTGGAGTACGACGCGCGGGTGGGGCGGGTCCGCCAGGAACTGGAGGCGCGGCGGCTTGATGCCCTCGTCCTCTTCCACCCGATCCGGATCGCCTACCTCTCCGGCTTCTTCCACGTCTCGACCGATCGGCCGATGGCGCTCGTCGTTCCCCGTGAGGGCGGCGCCGAGAGCCTCGGCATCCTTGTCCCCCACCTGGAGCAGGAGCACGTCGCCGCCGCCCACGGCGTCGGCCGGGTCTGGGTCTACCCGGAGTACCCCACCGGCGGCACCAAACACCCGATGGCCCACCTGGCCGACCTCCTGGCCGAGATGGGGCTGGACCGCGCCGGCCAGGCGGTCGGCTACGACTCGGACGGCTACGGCGACGTCCAGGGCTACGACGGCCCCGGCCTCTCCGAGGTCGTCGCCGCCGGCGTCCAGACGGCCAGGGCGCGCGACTTGGTCGACCGGCTGCGGGCAGTCAAGAGCCCGGCCGAGTTGGCGTTCATCACCGAGAGCGCCGTCTGGGCCAACCTCGCCCACCGGCTGATGCACGAGAAGCTGGCGCTCGGCCGCAACGAGATCGAGCTGGCCCTGGAAGCCTCCACCGAGGCGAGCCGGGCGATGGTCGCCGCGCTCGGACCGGGCTACCAGCCGCTGACCACCGCCTGGGGCGCCCCGCCGGCCCTGGTGATGTTCCACGCCGGGGCGAACACCGCCTTCCCCCACGGCCTCGGCGGCGGTGCCGGGCTGCGGCGGGGCGACGTGCTGGTCACCGGCGCCGTGGCCGACGTCGGCGGCTACTTCTCGGAGCTGGAGCGGACGATGCTCCTCGGCGAGCCGACGGCGGCGTTCGAGCGCGGCTTCGGCCAGATGCTCCGGCTCCAGCAGGCCGCCTTCGACGCGCTGCGGCCGGGCCGGACCCTGGCCGAGGCGGAGGAGGACGTTGCCGCCGCCTTCGCCGAGCTCGGGGTCGCCCACCTCCAGCGCCACCACACCGGCCACGGGATCGGCCTCGAAGGCCACGAGTGGCCCTTCATCGACAAGGGCAGCACGGAGGTCGAGATCGTCGAGAACATGGTGCTGACGGTCGAGCCGGGGCTCTACGTGCCGGGCCTGGCCGGCTTCCGCCACTCGGACACGGTCGTCGTCCGTGCCACCGGCGTCGAGCGGCTGACCCCCTACCCGCGCGACCTGGCCAGCCTCGTGGTCGAGGTCTAGAGGAGGACACCAAGATGACCGACGCCCCCGCGTTGCCCCCGGTGCCGCCGCCGCCCCTCGGTCGGATCGGCGTCTGGAGCGCCGATTTCTACTCCATGACGAGGGACGAGGCCGCCGCGGCCGCGGCCGAGCTCGACCGCCTCGGCTACGGCGCGATCTGGCTCCCCGAGTTCCTCGTCCGCGACCCGTTCGTGACGGCCGCGCTGGTGCTGGCAGGGGCGCCGCGGCTGACCGTCGCCACCGGGATCGCCAACATCTGGGCCCGCGACCCGGCGGCGATGACCTCGGCGGCGGTCACCCTGAACGCCGCCTTCGGCGGCCGGTTCCTGCTCGGTCTGGGCATCAGTCACGCCCCGCTCGTGGACGCCATCCTCGGCGAGGTCTACGCCAAACCGCTGGCGCGGATGACCCGTTACCTGCGCGACATCGACGAGACCGGGGATCGGATGGCGGCCATGGGCCGCCCCGTCGCGCCCCAACCACGGGTGATCGCCGCGCTCGGCCCCAAAATGCTGGAGCTGGCGCGCGACGCCAGCGCCGGCGCCCATCCCTACCTGGTCACCCCGGAGCACACCGCTCAGGCCCGGCAGGTGCTGGGGCAGGGACCGCTGCTGGCCCCCGAGCAGGCGGTGGTGCTCAGCCCTGACCCGGCCGTGGTCCGGGCGCGCGGGCGCGACCACCTCCAGGGCTACCTCCGGCTGCCGAACTACACGAACAACTGGAAGCGGCTCGGATTCACGGACGCCGACCTGGAGGATGGCGGCAGCGACCGGTTGATCGAAGCGATGGTCGCCGGCGGCAGCCCCGAGCGCATCCGGGAGCGGATCGAAGCCCACCTGAACGCGGGCGCGGACCACGTCTGCATCCAGGTTCTGAACGGCGACCCCGCCGCGGTGCGCGCCGACTGGCGCCGGCTGGCGCCGGTGCTGCTGGGGTAGCGCGGAGACGGAACCCGGCACGACCACGAGGGCTCCGGCCCGCCCGTCGTCGTCGGGGCGACGCGCCCGGCCCGGCCCGTTCGGGGGCTACAATCGCCGCGGCCGGGCGAACCGTTCCGGCCACTCGCGGCACGGCGGGATCGAGATGGAGGCGGCGGGCGAGAGCGGGAGGGCGGCGGCCCGCGTGGGCGACGGGCAACGCGGCGCCGGATGGGCGCTCGCGGTTCTGGAGCATGCCTACGACATCGTCTTGCTGCTCGACGGTGCCGGCCGCGTCGCCTACGTCAACGCCGCGGTCGAGCGGCTGCTCGGCATCCCGCCGCCGGCGCTGCTCGGCCGCTCCGCGCTCGACCGGGTCCACCCCGAGGACGCGGAGACCGTCCGCGGGCGCATCGCCGCCCACCTCGCCGGCGCCGAGACCGCCGAGCCGATGATCTACCGCCTGCGCCACGCCGACGGCTCCTGGCGGTGGGTTGAGTCGATCGCCGCCAGCCGCCTCGACGACCCCGCCGTGCGCGGGGTCGTCGTCTCGACCCGCGACGCCACCGAGCGGGTGCGGACCGAGGCGGCGCTGCGGGACTGCGAGCGGCGGGCGCGGGAGCACCTTGCCGCAGCCGACCGCGCTGCCCGCGAACTGGCCCTGCTCGACCGGGTCCGCGCCGCCCTCGCCCGCCAACTCGACCTGCCGACTCTCTTCCGCTCCGTGGTCGAGGCGGTGGCCGAGACCTTCGGCTACTCCCAGGTCAGCCTTTACCTGCGGGAGGGCGACGAATCGGTCCTCCAGCACCAGGTCGGCTACGACCGCGTGCTGGCCCGCATCCCGGTCACGGTCGGCGTCTCCGGCCGGGTGATCCGAACCGGGCGGCCGGTGCTGCTGGAGGACGTCGCCGCCGACCCCGCCTTCCTCGGCGCGATCGAGGGGATCCACTCCGAGGTCTGCGTGCCGTTGCGGGACGGCGACCGGGTGGTGGGGTTTCTGAATCTCGAGAGCACCGACGGCGGCCGGCTGGGGCCTGGTGACCTGCGCCTGATGGAGGCGCTGGCCGAGCACGTCGGGATCGCCATCGGCCGGACCCGCGCCTACCAACAGGCCCGCCTCAGCGAAGAGCGCTTCCGGACCGCGTTCGCCTCGTCGGCGATGGGCACCGCCCTGGTCGGCCTCGACGGCCGCTGGCTCACGGTCAACCGGGCCCTCTGCGAGATCGTCGGCTACACGGAGGAGGAGCTCCAGCGGCGGACCTTCCAGGAGATTACCCACCCCGACGACCTGGCCGAGGACGCCCGCCTGATCGGCCTCCTCCTTGCCGGCGAGATCCCGGCGATCCGCTTCGAGAAGCGCTACATCCACCAACGGGGGTATCCGGTCTGGGTCTTCGTCACTGGCTCCCTGGTCCGGGACGACGACGGGGCACCCCTCTCGTTCCTGGCCCAGGTCCAGGACATCACCGAGCGGCGACGGGCGGCGGCGGAGCTGGCCGCCGAGCGCGACCTGCTGGACCGCCTGCTGGAGCACCTGCCGGAGGCCGTCTACGTCAAGGACGCCGCCTCCCGCTTCCTCCGCCTGAACCCGACCGCCGCCCGCCTGCTGGGCGCAAACGACCCCGCCGAGGTCCTCGGCAAGACCGACTTCGACTTTTTCTCGGAGCCGATGGCCCGCGCCTACTTCGAGGCCGAACAGCAGGTGGTCGCGACCGGGGAACCGCGCTTCAACCAGCTCGAGACCCACGGCGAGGACGGACCGGCGCCCGCCTGGTGGTTGAACAGCACGGTGCCCCTGCGCGATGCCGGCGGCGCGATTGTTGGACTGGTCGGGAGTTCCCGGGAGGTCACCGAGCGGTTGCGGGCGGAGGCCGAGCTGCGGGCGAGCGAGGAGCGCCTGCGGCTGGCCCTCGAGGCGGCCAGCATGGCGAGCTGGGACTGGGATGCGGCGACGGGCGCCGCGGTCCGATCGGCGGCGATGCCCGCCCTGTTCGGGCTCCCGGCCGAGGCGGCAAACGCCCCGCGCCAGCGGTACCGCGACCTCGTCCACCCGGACGACCGGCCGAAGCTGCGGGCAGCCGACCGCCGGTTGACGACCGACCATGGGACGTACGAGGTGGAGTACCGGGTCGTCCGCCCCGACGGCCAGGTCCGCTGGCTGCGGGACCGGGGGGTGGCGTTCCTCGGCGCCGACGGGGCGCTGGCGCGGGTGCTCGGGATCACCCAGGACGTCACCGAGCGGAAGCGGGCCGAGGAGGAGCTGGTGGCGGCGAAGGAGGCCGCCGAGGAGGCGAACCGCCTCAAGGGCGCCTTCCTCTCGACGATGAGCCACGAGCTGCGCACCCCGATGAACGCCATCATCGGCTACGCCCATCTGCTGCTGGACGGGCTCTCCGGTCCGTTACGACCATCCCAGGCCGACGATGTCCGCCAGATCGCGGACGGGGCCGACCGCCTGCTCGGGCTGATCGACGACGTGCTCGACCTGTCGCGGATCGAGGCGGGCCGCCTGGATCTGACAGCGGAGCCGGTGGACCTCACGGCGGTGGTCGCGGAGGTCACGGCCCAGATGGCCCCGCTGGCGTCCCGAAAAGGGCTCGACGTGGTGGTTGACCCGGCGCCCGGCTTGCCCGCCGTCCGGGCCGACCCGCTCCGGGTGCGGCAGATCCTCCTCAACCTCGTCGGCAACGCCGTCAAGTTCACCGAGGCGGGGTCGGTCCGCGTCACGAGCCGGGCGACGGAAGACGGCGTGGAGGTGGCCGTGACCGACACCGGCATCGGGATCGCCCCGGAGGTGCTGCCCCACGTCTTCGACGAGTTCCGCCAGGCGGACACCGGCACCACCCGGCGCTACGGCGGCAGCGGCCTCGGCCTCGCCATCTCGCGCCGCCTCGCCGAGCTCCACGGGGGGACGATCGCGGCCGAGAGCACCCCGGGCGTCGGCAGCGCCTTCACCCTGCGGCTGCCGGTCGACGCGGGCGACGAGCGGCCCGCCGGGTAGCGACGGGGGGCCGTCGGGCCCGGTCGGGTGGACCGGCCGGTGGCGGCCGCGCCCGGCGACCGCGGGCGGCCACCCGGCGTCGGTCCGGCGTCAACCGTCCCCGCGATGAGCACCGCCTCGACGGATTCCGCGCATTCGGCGCGGTGCCGGCGAGCACGCAACTCACTGGCGTCCCCGCGCCCGCCTGGGTTCCCCTAGAATCGCCCTTCGGTCCGCGCCCGAGGAGGTCCGCCGCGTGAAGATCACCGACGTCAAGTGCGCCGTCATCGGCGAGCATCCGGTCGTCCGGATCACCACCGACGAGGGGGTCGACGGCTACGGCCAGGTCGAGCGGTACAAGCCCTACCTGAAGTGGCACGTCCTCCACCTGGCGCCCGCCCTGGTCGGCGAGGACCCGACGAACGTCGAGCGGGTGATGCTCAAGATCCGCAACCGGGGCGGCTTCAAGCCCTGGGGCAGCGCCGTCAGCGCGGTCGAGATGGCGCTCTGGGACCTCGCCGGCAAGGCCGCCGGGCTGCCGGTCTACAAGCTGCTCGGCGGCAAGGTGCGCGACAGGGTCCGGGTCTACAACGGCGCCGTCCGCTTCCCGATGGAGGGGTACGAGCCCGAAGACTACGCCGCGAACATGGCCCGGATGAAGGCCAGCCCGGAGGGGTTCACGATCATCAAGCAGGGCGTCGCCTTCCACTCGGCGATGCCGCGGGAGGTGCCCGGGTTCTTCTACGGCGACCCGGCGCCGAGCAACTTCCACGGCCACCTCGTCCGCGGCCTGCTGACGGAGAAGGGGCTGAACCACGTCGTCGCCTGCGTGGCGGCGATGAAGGAGGTCCTCGGCGATGAGGTCGGCCTGGCGCTCGACTGCGGCCCCGGCTGGACGGTGCCGGACGCGATCCGATTGGCCAAGGCGGTCGAGGGGATGCACCTGCTCTGGCTGGAGGACCTGATCACCGGCGACTACGTGCCGTGGGTCTCGGCCGGCGTCTACCGGGAGGTGACGCGCGCTTCGACGACGCCGATCCACACCGGCGAGCAGATCTACCTGCGCCACAACTTCAAGGAGCTGATCGAGGGGCAGGCGGTCCGCATCGTCGGCCCCGACCCCTGCGACGTCGGCGGCATCGCCGAGCTGAAGTGGGTCGCCGAGTACGCCGACCTCCACGGCGTCCTGATCGCGCCGCACGGTACGGGCAACGGGCTGCTCGGGCTGGCGGCGCTGGTCCAGGTCTGCGCCACGCTGCCGGCCAACTTCGTCGCCTTCGAGTACCCGGTCGCCAACCCGGAGTGGTGGTCCGGGATCGTGACGGGGCTGCCCGACCCGATCGTGGTCGACGGCTTCGTCGAGGTCTGGGGCCGGCCGGGGATGGGTGTCGAATTCGACATCCCGGCGGCGCGGGCCTACCTGGCAGAGGAGGACCGGGGGTTCTTCGACTGAGACGGAATCGCGGTGTTCGCCGGTGGTTCCCGGACGGCGACCCCCTCCCCCGAGCGCGAGGGAGGGGAGAACGCCTCGGCGGTAGCCGGACGGCTCATCCGGAATCCGGATGAGCCGCCAGGTCCGTTCCGGGCGCTTGGGTGGGATGGGGAGCGTCCGCGGGGTTATCCCTTGCGGGCGATGGTGATGATCTCGGGGCTCGTGTCGGTGAGCGGGGTCCGAGGCCAGTCCCCGAACTGCGCCTCGATCGCCAAGCCCGCGCCGGCCAGGAACGACGACAGCGCGTCCGCGGCGACGAACCGCAGAGAGCCGCGGCTCACCTCTGGGTGGTCCCACCCGGGGCTGGTGAACGTGCTGACGGAGCGCACGACATCCCCCTCGATCGGCTCCTCCACCCGGTAGTCGCACCGCACGATGGTGCCGGCGGCATCGGTCACCTCGGCCGTGTACTGCGTCGCCCACTGTTCCCAGGCGCGGACCAGCGGGTTGCGTGTCTCGAAGGCGAAGCGGCCGCCGTCGTTGAGGGCCGACCGGATCGCGGCCAGGGCGGCGCGAATCTCGGCGTCCTCGACGAGCTCCTGGAACGCGTGCCCCGTCATGACGACCAGATCGAACTCCCGATCCCAGTCGGCCGATGAGAGATCGCCGTGGACCCATTCGATGTCCGGCCGCTGGCGGGCCCGGTTGAGCATTCCCGCGGCCGGGTCGAGCCCGCAGAGCCGCCCGGGGTGGCCGGCGTCCCGCGCCAGGTGCAGCAGCGCACCGGTGCCGCAGCCCACGTCGAGGACGGACCGCGCGGACATCACCAGCGGCAGATAGAAGGCGAAGTCGTCCCGCCGCGCCGGCGGGTAGAACACGTCGTACAACGCGGCGAGCCGGTCCTGGGAGAACTGACGCTCGATCATGGCACGATGGTACTCGCCGCCCCGGAGGGAGCCAACGCTGGACCGACGATCCCGAGGGATGCGCGTCGGAGTACGTATCGCGGGATCCCGGCGGACGCCGCGTTCGGTCCCTACGCCGCGCTGACGGCGCACTTCAACGCGCTGCTCGGCGCCTTTCTCTGGTGGGCCAACCGCTCCGGTCGGCTGCCGGAGCGGGTCACCCCGAGCGACGTGGCACTGCTCGGCATCGCCACCTACAAGGCAAGCCGGCTGCTGGCCAAGGACAAGGTCACCAGCGTGCTGCGGGCGCCGTTTGCCGAGTTCAAGGAGATGGGCAGCGAGTCGGAGGTCAACGAGGAGCCGCGCGGCCAGGGTCTGCGGCTGGTGATCGGCGAGCTGGTCACCTGACCGTTCTGCCTTGGGCAGTGGGTCGCTGCTCTCTTCGCCTGCAGGCTGGTCGTGGCACCGCGCCTCACCCGCTTCCTCGCCGCCCTCTTCGCCACCGTCGCCCTGGCCGACACGCTGCACCACGCCGAGGAACGGCTTCGCAAACAGGCCGAGGGGTCGTAGGGCGTCGTCCGCGGTGCCCGGCCGGCCTCCCGCTCTGGTGCGCTCGACTGCCACAGGACTCCGCGACGAACGGTTTTACGGATCGGCCTCGCGTGCGGGGGGCTTGCCATCGACGGTCTGCGTCTCGCGACCTTCACGACCGTTGGCACCCCGCGCCCTGACCCGCCACGACTCCGGCTTTGCCACCGCGTCCGAAATGGCAGAAAGATGCCATTCCCCCGGTCCGCCGCACTGATTAGCTTGGTTCCCGTGGCCGTTCGGCTCGGCGCTCGGGGGATAAGGCACGCCATGGATCAGGATCGCTTCGATTCGCTCGCCCGCCGGCTGGCCGCCGGCGCCACCAGACGGGATGCGATCCAGGCGCTCGCCGTCGCGACCGTCGGTCTCGTGGCCGCCGTCCCGGCCGGCACCGGGGCGGCGGCCGCCTGCCGCGAGCCGGGCGCGCCGTGCCGGCGCGGCGGCCAGTGCTGCTCCGGCCTCTGCCAGGGGAAGAAGGGGCGCGAGCGCTGCCGCCGGGTGCCCGGCCAGGGCATCTGCACCATCCGGAACAACGTCTGCCGGACGAACGACGCGGACAAGAGCTGCGGCGGGGCGGGCCTGGACTCCTGCGGCTGCTTCGTGACGACGGCCGGTCGGTCGTTCTGCGCCCTCGGTGCGCTGTCAGAGGTCGTGTCCTGCGAGCGCGATCGCGACTGCGCCGGGCAGTTCGGGGCCGGCGCCCGCTGCGTCCGCGGCGGCCCGAGCGACTGCCCCGACTCCCCGGTCTGCCGGCCGCGCTTCCCCGACCCGCTGCCGGCGTAGCCGGGCCCGGCTCCCGCGCCGCGAGCGACCGTCACCCAGCCGCCCGACCCGGCACCGAGCGGTATGGTTCGCTGGACGGGAAGGGGCTGGCCCCGAAGACCTTGGCTGCGGTCGGCCGCACCGCGGCGAGGGCAAAGGCGACGGTGACGGCGTGAAGCGCGTGCTGCTCACGGGCATGTCGGGCACCGGCAAGTCGACGGCGATCGGGGCATTGGCCGCGCTCGGCTACAAGGCGGTGGATACGGACGAGGGCGGGCTGTCCGAGGTGGTGGGCGTGCCCGAGGACGAACCGACCGGCCTCGATCCCGGTCAGGACTGGGTCTGGCGCGAGGACCGCATCCAGGCCCTGCTCTCGACTGAGGACGCCGACGTCCTGTTCCTCGCCGGGTGCGCCCCGAATCAAGGAAGGTTCTACCCGCAGTTCGACCACGTCATCCTGCTGTCGGCGCCCGCCGGGGTGATCGTCGAGCGGTTGGCGACGCGGAGGACCAACCCGTACGGGAAACGGCCCGAGGAGGTCGCCCGCGTGCTGGGACTCATCCAGACCGTCGAGCCGCTGTTGCGACGGGGCGCCGGGCACGAGATCGACACCGACGTCCCGCTCGACCGGGTGGTGGCGGAGGTGCTCCGGATCGCGGGCGAACGGGCCTGATCGATCGCGCCAGCCGGTTCCGAGCCGAGGCCCGTTCGCGCCGCCGATCGCGTTCGGTGCGCGACGGAGAGGGGGGCCCGCTCTCCCTCCCACGGCAGTCTGCCGCGGCTGCGGACGCCGGTTCGACGGGCGGTTGGCCACCGGTGGCGGCCGCGGCCGGAGCCGCGGCCATGGGCCGACCACCACCCCCTACAGCAACTTGTCGGGGGTGATCGGGAGGTCGCGGACGCGCACCCCGGTGGCGTGGTAGACGGCGTTGGCGATCGCCGCCGCCACCCCGACGACGCCGATCTCGCCGACGCCGCGGGCGCCGAGCGGGTTGGCGGCGGGGTCGGCCTGGTCGAGGAACGCGGCGTCGATGTCCGGCACGTCGGCGTGGCTCGGCACCAGGTAGCCGGACAGGTTCGGCGAGACGATCTTGGCGAGCGTCGGGTGGACCTCCGTCCGCTCCAGCAGCGCCATCCCGATCCCCCAGCCGATGCCGCCGATCGCCTGGCTGCGGGCGGTCGCCGGGTTGAGCACGGTCCCGATGTCGAAGACGCCGAGCGCCCGGCTGACCCGGACCGTGCCGAAGTCGGGGTCGACCCGGACCTCGACGAACTGGGCGCCGACCTCGCCAGGCGCCCGCTTGCCGGCGAACGGCGAGATCAGCCGGCGGGCCACCCCGCCGAAGCGGGGGCCGAGCATCATCGGCACCATCATCGCGGCGGCGTCGGCGACGCCGTAGCGGCCGCCCGCCTCGACCTTGTCCTTGCCGGCCCGGGTCAGGACCGCCGCCAGGGTGTCGCGGCGCGCCGAGTCGTCGCGGAGGAACAGCTCGCCCGCAGCGGCGTCGACCGCCTCCGGGCTTGCCCCATGGAGCGGGGAGGCCGGGTCGCGGACGGCCAGGGCGGTCACCTTGCGGCGGGCGGCGAGGGCGGCGGCCTGGACCGCCGGCCCGACGCTGCGGGCGGTCGACGAGCCGCCGGCGGGGAAGGCGAACGGCAGCCGGCTGTCGCCTAGGGTGAACGTGACGCACGCCGGGGGCAGGCCGAGGGCGTCGGCGGCGATCCGGGTCATGATCGTCAGGGTGCCGGTGCCGAGGTCGGCGGTGGCGCTCTCGACCTCGGCGCGACCGTCGGCAAAGATGCGCGCCCGGGCCGTCGCCGGGAAGACGGCGCTCGGGAAGAAGGCCGTGGCGACGCCCCAGCCGATCAGCTCGTGGCCGTCGCGCATCGAGCGCGGCTCCGGCGTCCGCCCGTCCCAGCCGAATCGGGCCGCGCCCTCGGCGAAGCACTCCCGCAGGCGGCGGCCGTTCCACGGCCGCCCGGTGTCGGGGTCGACCGCGGCGTCGTTGCGCAGCCGCAGCGCGATCGGGTCCATCCCGAGTTCGACGGCGAGCTCGTCCAGCGCCGACTCAAGCGCGAACGATCCCGGCGCCTCGCCCGGGGCGCGCATCGAGCTCGGCACGGCCAGGTCGAGAACGCCGACCCGCTCGCGAGTCCGCAGGTTCGGCACGGCGTAAAGGTGCTTGCTGACCTGGGTGCTCGGCTCGGGGAACTCCCCCATCGCCGACCCGCTCGCCGTGCTGTCGTGGAGGATCGCCGTCAACGTCCCGTCGCGCGCCGCGCCCAGCGCCAGGTGCTGGATCGTGGCCGGGCGGTAGCCGACCGTGGTGTACATCTGGGCCCGGCTCAGCGCCAGCCTGACGGGGCGGCCGAGTTGGCGGGCGGCGACGGCGGCGAGGGTGATGTGGCCGCAGTACCACCCCTTGCAGCCGAAGCCGCCGCCGACGAAGCGGGAGACGACCCGGACCTTGCGGCCCGGCAGGCCGAGCGCCTGGGCGACCCCCATCCGGGTCGTGGCCACGCCCTGGGTCGACTCGTAGACGGTCAGGCCG
>CADCWF010000346.1 GCA_902806345.1 uncultured Thermomicrobiales bacterium | reverse complement strand
ACGAGACGCCACGATCACCCGCATTGCTCTGCCTCACGCATCCTTCTTGCCACCGCCGTCGCGGTCGGTGTCCTCCGCGTCCGTCTTGGCTGGAAGCGGTGCCCCGAATCCCGGTTTCACCGGCAACAACAGCCCTTCGTCTAGTACCAGGGTTAGGTCCAGCGTGCGGTAGCCGGCATCGGCGAACAAGAGCGTGATCGTCTCCCCCTCGTATCGAATTACCTGGCCGATTCCCCAGACCGCGTGGGCCACGGTTGCGCCAAGCGGGAATGGTGTCTCGTCCAGGCCCGGCTTGACGTCCGCACCGCTGAGACAGGTGTCGCAGTTGCTGCAGGGCGGGTCATAGGCCTCGCCGAAGTAGGCGAGCAGGAACTGCCGGCGGCAGCCGGAGGTGTTGGCGTAACCCCTCAGCATCTCGACGCGGGTACGCGCGTAGCGGCGACGGCGTTCCTGGGCCTCCGCCGCAGCTTCGGCGGCCCTGGCCGGGTCTCCGTTGTCGGGCACGGCCTCGCCGGCGGCGCCCACGGCGACCGCCCCGGCGTCACCGAGACGGGCGAGGGCAACGGCTACCTTTCCCGGTGACAGATCCGTCTCGGCGCTGATGGCCTCGACGGCGACGGGTTCACCAGCGGCCTGGGCCACCTCGGCGATGAGCTTCAGCTCGTCCTCCTCGATCTTGCCCGCCGCGGCGAAGAAGCGGCGCAGCCCGAGGTCCGCCTCGACGAAGAAGAGGTGCGCCTCGGCCCGCTCGCCGTCGCGGCCGGCGCGACCGATCTCCTGGTAGTAGGAGTCGAGGCTGTCGCTCACGTCGTAGTGGGCCACGAAACGGACGTCCGGTTTGTCGATCCCCATACCGAAGGCGGTCGTGGCGACGATGATATCGATCTGGTTCTCCATCAAGGCGTTCTGAACCTCGTCCCGCTCGCCAGCGGCGAGGCCGGCGTGGTAGGCACGGGCGGCGATCCCGAGCTCTCCGATCGCGGTCGCGATCTCCTCGGCATGGGCACGGGTCGCGACGTAGACGATGCCGGGCGCCTCAGCCTTGGCGACCCAACCCAGGAACGCCTGCCGTTTCTCCTCGTCGTCCAGGAACCGCTCGACGATCAAAAGGATCTCCGGCCGGTCGAACCCCTGGACGACCAGTGCCGGATCCGCCATTCCCAATCGCTGCGCGATCTCCTCGCGCACCGGTGGCGCCGCCGTCGCCGTGAGCGCGAGGATCGGCGGCCGGCCGAGGGCGTCGGCGACGGCGCCGAGTCGCAGGTAGTCGGGACGGAAGTCATGCCCCCACTCCGAGACGCAGTGCGCCTCGTCGACGACGAAGAGCGAGGGCTTCGCCGCTGCGATCCCAGCGATCGTATCGGCGTGGCCGAACTGTTCCGGCGCCAGGAGGAGGAACTCCAGGTCGCCGGTCACCATCGACTCGAGGACGTCGCCGCGACGCGCTCGCGAGAGAGTGGAGTTGAGACGGGCGACCGTATGCGCTTCCTCGTCGCGATCCTCGATCGACTCTTCCTGGTCCTTCTGGAGAGCAATCAAGGGGGAGACGACGACCGTGGGTCCCTGGAGGATGGCTCCGGCCACCATGTAGATGGCGCTCTTGCCGGCCCCGGTCGGCATCACCGCGAGCGTATCACGACCTGAGGTGACGGCCCGGACGGCCGCCTCCTGACCGGGACGCAACGCCGCGTAGCCGAACCGCTCGCGCGCCGTGCCGAGGATGCCGGCCTCGTCCTGCACGTGGCCGTCCCCGTTCCGGGTTCCGTTCAATGCGTGCTCCCTGTGACGTCGATCGGCCGATTCGCCGGGCGGGGCGCTGGCCCGCGTTATGCATGCCGAATGCCGCCGGACCTGCTCTTGTGGTTCTGGCGTCGCGCAACTATGCCGAGCCGCAGCCGAGCCGCGTCTTCCGCGAGGAAGCCGGGGGCGGAGGCGGGCGGCGACAGGAGGCCTTCATAGTGAGCAAGCCGATATCGACCAAGACGCACGGCGCGATCGACTACCTCTCGGTGCCGCTCCTGGTTGCGGCGCCGCGGCTGTTCGGCTGGAGTCCGGCGGTCACCCGCTACCTGACCGTGGCGGCGGCCGGCACCCTGGCCTACAGCCTGCTGACCCGCTACGAGTTCGGGGCCAAGCCGGTGCTGCCGATGGGAACCCACTTGGCGCTGGACGGCGTGAACGGGGCGCTCACCCTCGCCGCGCCGTGGCTGTTGGGGGAAACCAGCGGGGCGGCGCGGGCGGCCCTGATGGGGATGGGGGCGTTCGAGTTGGGAGCCTCGCTGCTGACCGACCCGGAACCACGGGCGATGCCGGTCGATCCCACCAGTAACCCGGCCGAAGAAGCCCTGCCCTCACCGTCATAGTCGGCGGCGACACGTGCCTGGCTCTCCCACGGCCGAGCGTCCGGACAGGGTAGACTGCGGAGGATTCGATCGTCCCCGAGGAGGATCGACCACCGTGCGTTCCACCTCCGCCAACGCCCTTCGGGTCGCCCCACTTCCCTCGGGGGACGCGAACCGTGCCGGCGGCCTGACCCGCCGCCAGTTCTTCGACGAGACGGTCGAGCGGCTGCGGCCCCTCCTCGGTCCGGGTCTAGCCGGGTTTCGACCGAGGTTCAGTCCCGTGCTGCTCAAGCTTGATTTCGGGAACGAACGCGTTCATTACGAGGTGGCCCCGGACGGCGGGCGGGGCCACCTCGAAGTCGGGCTCCACTTCGAGGATGGCCCCGTCAGCACCGCGGCCTACCTGGCCTGGTTCGGTCGCCACATCGTCGAGCTGAAGCACGAGTTGGGTGCGGAGATCGAGTTGGAGCGGTGGACCGCGTCGTGGGGTCGCGTCTACGAGTTGCATCCTTTGGGCCGGCTGGACGCCGCCGTCGCGGAGCGGACCGCTGGTCGCCTGGCGGCATTCATCATCGCCCTCCAGCCGCTGGTCGAGGCGGCCGCCGTCGAGCCCGAGCGTTCGGTCTTGCCAGCCGACCAGCGCGGGCCGTGGCGGACCTGGCGGCGCGGGCGCGGCTAGGGTTCGAGGGAGGCGGGACACGTGGATCGCAAGCGACGGACGACGCGACGGGGGCGGCCGAGACCGGCCGCCCCCGTCGTCCGTTCGGTTTGAAGATTCGCGTGGGTTAGCCGCGCGCCTGCCGGAAGCGCTCGTTGACGGCATCCCAGTTGACGGCATCCCACCACGCGGCGAGGTAGTCGGGCCGCCGGTTCTGGTACTTCAGGTAGTAGGCGTGCTCCCAGACATCGACCCCGAGGATCGGGGTACCGGTCTGCTCGGCAACGCCGGTCATCAGCGGGTTGTCCTGGTTCGGGGTCGAGGTGACGGCCAGGGCACCGTCCGCGCCGATGATGACCCAGGCCCAGCCGGAGCCAAAACGGCCGGCACCGGCCTTGTTGACCTGCTCCTTCATCGCGTCGAACGAGCCGAACGCCTGGTCGATGGCCTGGGCCACCTCGCCGGTCGGGGCCCCGCCGCCGCCCGGTCCCATGATCTGCCAGAACATCGAGTGGTTCCAGTGGCCCCCGCCGTTGTTGCGGACCGCGGTGCGCTTCTCGGCCGGCACTCGGTCGAGATTGGCGATCAACTCGCCGATCTCCATGTTCTCGAACTCGGTCCCCTGAACCGCGGCGTTGAGGTTGGTGACGTAGGTGTTGTGGTGCTTGTCGTGGTGGATCGTCATCGTCTGGGCGTCGATCGTCGGCTCCAGGGCCGCCGGCTCGTACGGCAGTGGTGGCAAGGTGAACGCCATCTGGTCTTTCTCCTCCTACGAACGGATGCCTGGCCGATCCGGGCGACGATCCGTCCCGCTCGGCACGCATGCTGCACGGTAGCAAAAACGGGGCCGTTCGCAAGCGGTCCCTGCGACCCCGTGGCGTCAGACATCTGAGCGGCACCTTGGATGCTACGGCGGCGAGGGGATGCGTCGCCTCCTCGCGGTCGGTACGCCTCTGCGGCGGCGGGTACGATTGCCGCAATCGAACCCGTTCCATGGAGGGGATGCGGCGATGGAGGCGCCGAAGCGCTACACCGCTGCCGAGATCGAGCGGCTGCAGGAGGACGAGGCGTTCGAGTTGCTGCGAGGGGAGCCGCCGTCGATGAGTCCGGTGGGCTTCGAGCATCTGGTCGTCACCGCCATCCTGGTCGAATCCCTGCGGGCGTTCGTCCCTCGACCGAGACCGGGCATCGTCGGGGGCGCGGCCGGGTTCATCCTCCCCACGATGCCTGTGGTGTTGCTGGCACCGGATGTGGCGTTCGTGCGGCGAGACCGGCTGCCGCCTCAGTCCGCATGGTCCAGATTCCTGCGTCTCGCGCCCGACCTGGCGGTGGAGGTCGTCTCTTTGCACGACACCGTGAGCGAGATCAACGACAAGACGCTCACCTACCTCAACCTCGGGGTACGGCTTGTCTGGGTCGTCGATCCGCGACGCCGAATCGTGGCCGTTTATACACCGGACGGGATGGCGCAGATCCTCCGAGAATCCGATCTCCTCGATGGGAGCGACATCATCCCGGGATGCTCGATACCCGTCGCCAATGTCTTCGGCACCGACTACCCAAGCGAGTAACCCGGTCGAGAGTTGGGTCAAGTCGCAGTTCAGGCGCGGCGGAAGGCAACCAGACCGACGCCTTCGATGTCCAGCGCCGGGGGATGCAACCGCAGGCCGACCACGTTGACGCCGGCGAATGGCGCGATCCCGAACCACCGGTGCAGCAGCTCCTGGGGCCGGTTGTAGCCCTTGATCAGCGGCGTCGCCCAAGCGACCGTCTCGACTCGGATCGCTGCCGGCCGATCGTCGCCGGTCGCGGCGCGGTAGCGGGCGAGCCAATCGCCCATCGCCGTCCGGCCAATGACGACGGCGCTCTCGCCGACCGCCTGGCTCATCGTCGCCTTGTCGATGATGTCGTCCGCCCCGGCGCAGCGCAACACCAGCTCAAGGCGTCGCTCCCGCGATTGCTCAGTGCGCTGGCGCTCGCATAGGTCGTCGACGATATCGGCGACCGCGGCCGGGTCGGCCGACATGACCACGTCGCCCTCGCCGGTGTAGGAGGGGATGACGAAGGCGCCCGGTGGGTAGGTGGCGGCCTCGGCGGCGGAAAGAGACGTCTTCTTGAGGAGGATGGCCGGCAATTCCGCCGCGAGGGCGTACATGCTGCCGATCGGATAGCCGCTCATGCCAGGGACGAGGAGGAGGTCGGCTCGGGCGGCGCGGAGGTGCGCCGCCGCCTCCCGCGCGTGGCCGCCGACGGCATCCGGCCTGGCGGCGGTCTTGAGGAGGCTGCCGTACTCGATGCCGGCGCCGCCACCCGGGAAGCGGCGGGCGGTACCCGTCCGCAGGAGGCCAAGCAGGAGCGCCTTCGAGCCGGCGGAAAGCGGTGAGGCGGCAACGGCCGCCGGCACCCGTTCCCAGGGGATCGGGTCGGCGTCGGCCCATGCAGCGGCCGGGGCTTGCTCGACCGGACGCTCGTAGCGGGGGAGGCCGGCGGCGCCGATGTTCGTCGTCATGGGCGGCAGGTCCAGCTCCGTTTCATGACACGACCGAACGCGGCTCCGGGCCGGCGGATTCCATTCTACGGCAGCTACCCGTCGGGCCGTCCGGCCATCCCGCGGTCGGGCACCGACAGCGCGCTGGCGGCCCGCAGCGCCGGATCGGAATACACGGGTTCGGCGAAACAGCGGCCCTCGGGCTGGCGAACGTCCCGATCGGAGGGTCCTACAACTTGCAATGCGCCCCGAGATGCGGAGAACGGGCGTCGGTCCTGACGAGGTTGAATCAGCCGCGCATCGCCGACTTCATCGACCGGACGTTCTCGAGCAAGTAGCGCCAGGCACGGTCCTAGAGGAGGCGGGCAGGTGGAACGTTGTTCGAGTCTCTCGCTCACTCGGAAACGAGCGCCTCGGAACTCAGTTGGCGGTCAGCCCCGCTCCTCGCGCTGGTAGGGCAGGCCGAGGGCGGCCGGGGCGCCGAGGCGGTGACGGGCGCCGGGTCGGGTGGCGAGGACGAGGACGACGATCGTGAACAGGTAGGGCAGCATCCCCAGGAAGAAGGGGGAGATGTCGACCCCGGCGCCCTGGAGGCGGAACTGACCCGCCTCGACGCCGCCGAAGAGCCAGGCGCCGAGGGCGGCCCGGGCCGGGTTCCAGCCGGCAAAGATGACGAGGGCGACGGCGATCCAGCCCCGGCCGGCGGTCATCCCCTCGGTCCAGCCGGGGTTGGTTCCGAGAGAGATGGCCGCGCCGCCGAGGCCGGCCAGGGCTCCGCCGACCACCACGTATGACGCCCGGAGCCGATCGACGTCGATCCCCATCGCGTCGGCCGCCTCCGGCCGCTCGCCGAGGGCGCGTAGGCGGAGGCCGGCGCGGGTCTTGTAGACGAAGAACCAGAGCGCCGGCACCAGCGCGTAGCTCAGGTAGACGAGCGGGTCCTGGCGGAACAGGATCGGGCCGAAAAGGGGGAGATCGGCGAGGAGCGGGACGGGTTCGCGGCCGAACGAGGCTGGCAGCGGCAGCCCCACGTAGCGCTGGCCGAGGAACGCCGAGAGCCCCCCGCCGAACAGGGTCAGGGCGAGGCCGCTGACGACCTGGTTCGCCTTGAGGCCGACCGCTAGCAGCGCGTGGATGCTGGCCATCCCGGCACCTGCGAGGATAGCCGCGCCCGCGCCGAGCCAGGGGTTGCCGGTCCCGAGGGTGGCCGCGACCCCGGCCAGGGCGCCGATCAACATCATGCCCTCGACGCCAAGATTCAGGACCCCGGATCGCTCGGCCAGCAGTTCGCCGAGGCAAGCGAAGAGGATGGCGCTACCGGCGGCGATAGCCGCCGCGAGCACCGCGACGAGGAAACCGACGGTGAAGACCTGCTCCACCCCCTACGTCCCCGCACCGGTAGCGGCCGCGTCCGAAGGGGCCGGGTGGCGGACGAGGCGGTAGCGGGTCAGCAACTCACCGCCGAGCAGGAAGAAGAGGACGATACCCTGGAGCATCGGCGCGATCGCCGCTGGCAGGCCCATGCTCATCTGGATCTGGTCGCCGCCGACGAGCAACGCCGCGAGGACGAAGGCGACGACCACGATGCCGCCGGGATGGAGGCGACCGACCCAGGCGACGATGATCGCGGTGTACCCGTAGCCGGGCGAGAGGTTGCGCTGGAGCTGCTGGCCGATGCCGGCTACCTCGCTCATCCCGGCCAAACCGCAGAGCGCGCCGGAGAGGGCCATCACCAGGAGGATCGTCCGCCTCGTCGGCATCCCGGCGTAACGGGCTGCCCGGTCGCTCTCGCCCATCACCCCGATCTCGTAGCCCCAACGCGTGCGTCGGAAAAGCACCCAGAGCACCGCCGCCGCCGTCACCCCGAACAGGAGGCCGAGGTGGACGCGGGTCGGGGCGAGGGCCGGCAAGGCGGCCGCCGATGAGAAGCGGGGGGTGCCGGGAAAGCCGAACGCCTGTGGATCCTTCCAGGGTCCGTGGACGAGCCAGTCGGCGAGCAGGATCGCGACGTAGTTGAGCATCAGGGTGACGATCGTCTCGTTGGCGCCGAGGTAGGCGCGGAGGGCGCCGGGGATGAGTCCCCAAAGGGCGCCGCCGAGCAACCCGGCCGCGATCATGGCCGGGACCAGCGCCCAGCCTCCCGCGTCGGGCAAACCGAAGAGGGCGATCCATGTGGCGACGATGGCGCCCAGGTAAAACTGGCCCTCGCCACCGATGTTCCAGAGCCGCATCCGAAAGGCGACCGCGACGCCGAGCCCGGTCAGCAGCAGCGGTGTCGTCTTGACCAGCGTCTCGGCCAGGCCGTTGCGGCTGCCGAGGGCACCGGCGAGCATCGCGCCGTAGACGGCGAGCGGGTTCTGGCCGGCGAGGGCGACGATCAGCCCGCCAGCGACCAGCGCCAGCAGGATCGACGCGGCCGGGACGAGCACTGCGCCGAGCCGCGACGGCGACGGTAGCCGTTCGAGCCGCCAGCGTCCCAGAACGTCAGCCACGGAGGACCACCGGCGGCCGATCGGCCGCTGTCGCGCCGCTTGCCGTTGCCTCCTGGATGCCCGCCATGAGGAGGCCGAGGCGTTCCAGGTCGGCGCCCCGCGCCGGCAGCTCGCCGACGACGCGGCCCTCGTAGAGGACGGCGATCCGGTCGCAGAGGGCGAGCAGTTCGTCGAGGTCTTCGCCGATCAGGAGCGTCGCCGCGCCGCGGCATCGCTGGGCACGGAGACTGCCGTGGATCGCCTCGGTGGCGCCGATATCCACGCCGCGGGTGGGGTGGACGGCGACGATAACCGCGGGGTCGCCTGCCAATTCGCGCGCCAGCAGGAGCTTCTGCTGGTTGCCCCCTGAGAGGGTCCGCACTTTCGCCCAACGGCTGGGCGTCTTCACGTCGTGGCCATGGATGAGGCGATCCGTGAATGCGGCCACGGCGCGGCCGACGAGGAACGGGCCGCGGGCCAGCGGCGGCCGCCGGTAGTCCCGCAGGATCGCGTTCTCGCTGACGTCGAGCGAACCGACGAGGCCGGTTGCGAGGCGGTCCTCCGGGATGTGAGCGACGCCGGTTCGGGCCACCGCGGAGCACCCCTTGTCGGTCAGGTCTCGGCCGCCGATGTGAACGCTCCCACCCGCGGTTGGGCGGAGACCGACGATCGTCTCGGCGAGCTCGCGCTGACCGTTGCCGGCGACGCCGGCGATCCCGAGCGTCTCGCCGGCCCGAACCTCGAGGTCGACCCCGGCCAGAGCTTCGAGGCCGTTGTCGCCACGGGCCCGCAACCCGCGCACCCTCAGCGCGACATTCCCCGCGGGTACCGTCTCGTGGGGCTCCTCGGCGGGGTGCTCGACGAACGCGGCCAGTTCACGGCCGACCATCATGCGGGCGAGGGCGCGGCGGTCGGTCTCGGCCGGGGTCGTCGTCGCGGCGACCCGGCCGCGCCGCATCACCGTGATCCGGTCGGCGACGGCGAGCACCTCGTCGAGCTTGTGGGAGATGAAGACGACGCAGAATCCTTCGGCCGCCAGGGCCCGAAGGGTGGCGATCAGGCTCCGCGCTTCCTGCGGGGTGAGGACGGCGGTCGGCTCGTCGAAGACGAGGATGCGGGCGCCGAGCAGCAGGAGCCGCAGGACCTCGACCCGTTGTCGCTCGCCGACGCCGAGGTGCCAGACTGGCGCCCTCGGGTCGACGGCGAGACCGTAGCGCTCGCCGAGACGGGAGAGGTCTGCCTCGACGGACCGGGTATCCAGCACGACGCCGCGGTCCCGCGCCCCGAGCAGGACGTTCTCGGCGACGGTGAACGGCTCGACCAGCATGAAGTGCTGGTAGACCATGCCGACGCCGTGCCTGATGGCGTCGCGGGGGGAGCGGAAGCGGACCGGCTCGCCGGCGACGCCCAGGGTGCCGGCGTCCGGCCGGTAGAGTCCGGCCAGGATCGACATCAGCGTCGATTTGCCGGCTCCGTTCTCGCCGATTAGGGCGTGGACCTCGCCCCAGGAAGCGGCGAAATCGACGGCGTCGTTGGCCACGGTCGGGCCGAAGTGCTTGGAGACGGAGCGCATCTCGATGGCGAGTTTAGGAGTCGAGGAGTCGAGGAGTCGAGAAGAAGAGGAAATGTCAGACGAGCCCTGTCTCGTGGTTTCCAATCCGTCTACCGTCCTCGTTATCGAGAGAACGCCCCTGGTCTAACTCGTCTCGACTCCTCGACTACGACGGGATCTCGCCCTCGACGCCTTCGACGAACCAGTTCATCCCGAGCAGTTCTTCGTCGGTCATCGCCGTGCCGGTAGGGACGCGCTCCTGGCCGGACTGGTCGTTGATGGGGCCGGTGAAGACGGTGTAGATCGTTGCCTCGCCGCTCTTGAACCGGTCGATCTCGGCCTCGGCCATCGCCCGGACGTCTTCCGGCACCATCGGCCCGATCGGGGCGAGGTCGACCAGGCCGTCCTGCCAGCCGCCCCAGTACTGGGTCGGTTCCCAGGTGCCGTCCAGCACCTTCTGGACGGTGTCGATGTAGAAGACCTCCCAGTGCCAGATCGGGCTGGTCAGGACCGCGTCCGGGGCGATCGTGCCCATGTCGGCGTTGTAGCCGACGCCGAAGGCGCCGCGGGCTGCGGCCGCCTGCTGCGGACCGGGGGTGTCCTGGTGCTGGGCGATGACGTCGGCGCCGCCGTCGAGCAGCGCTTCGGCAGCCTGCCGCTCCTTCTGGGGGTCGAACCAGGTGCTCGTCCAGACGACGCGGACGGTCGCCTCGGGATTCGTCTCGCGGACGCCGAGAGTGAAGCCGTTGATGCCGCGGATCACCTCTGGGATGGGGAAGGCGGCGACGTAGCCAATCTGGTTCGACTCCGTCATCTCTCCCGCAATCAGGCCGGAGACGTAGCGCGGCTCCTCGATCTTGCCGAAGCCGGTACCGACGTTCGCGGCGGTCTTGAAGCCGGAGATGTGGACGAAGACGGTCTCGGGATAGCTTTCGGCGACGTTGATCGTCGGGTCCATGTAGCCGAAGGAGGTGGTGAAGATGATTCTCGCCCCGTCCTCGGCGAACTGGCGGATAACGCGCTCGGCGTCGGCCGGGTTCTCCGGCACGCTCTCCTGGAAGACCGTCTCGACGTTGGGCATCGCCTCCTGGAGGGCGATCCGACCCTGGTCGTGGGCCCAGGTCCAGCCGAGGTCGCCGACCGGGCTGACGTAGATGAAGGCAACCTTGATCGGCTCGCCACCGCCGGCAGGCGTCGCCTCCTGAGTCGCGGCCAAGCCGCCACGGACGGTCACCGTCGCTCCGCTGAGCGCGAGCGCCGAGAGCGAGCCGACGAGCGCCCTCCTGGTGATTGTCATCTGGACCAACCCTCCGTCGCGAACCACCGCCGAGCCAAGCCGACGGCGGGGTGGTAACCCCTAACCTCGGGAGCCACGGCATTATGCACGAGCGTCCGGACAGCCACCGCGCCGGGGATGTCTCGATCCGGCCTCCGCGTCGGCTGATTGTGCCGCCGGCCCGGTCTGACGCGTTTCGTTCGAGCGAGCGGCACAACCGGACCGAATCAAGCGGACTCGAAGCGGATGGTCTGAGCGCCCTCCCAGAGCGTCTGGACGCCGATCTCGCGCAGCCGGTCGTTCCCTTCGACGACGGTCAGGAAATGGTTGCCGGCGAGCTGGCCCATCTTGGAGGCGAAGCAACAGGCGCCGTAGGGGAACAGGATCTCCGTCTCGCTGTAGCCGCCGGGGTAGAGCAGGATCTCACCCGGCGCCGGGTAGGAGGTCGCGTTCTCGAAACCGATCCCGAACTCGAAGTCGCCGAGCGGCACCCAGCACGACTCGCCGCTCCAGCGGACGTGGATCAGCTTGTCTTCGAACGGCAGGCGGGAGCGGAAGGCGGTGCACGTCTTCGGCGCGGCCTCCATCTCCAGCTTCGCCATGAACGCCTGGGCACCGGCGGTGATCTTCAACAGGTGCTCGCTCATTGCCTCGCGCGCTCCCTCCCGATGGGCGCCCGCTCCCGCGGGCGACCGCCCCATTGTGCGGGAGGAACGCCGGGCGCGGGAGGGCGGCACCGGGCGTGCGCCAAGAGCGTGGCTCACTCGGGAGGACCGGGCCGGGTGGATGACACTGGAGGCGAACGATGGCAGGCGAGGCGGCGGAACTGGGGCGGCGGTTGGTGGAGACGGTCTGGGCGGGCAGCGACCGGGCGACGACTGCGGAGATCGTGGCTGCGGAAGTGGTCGTCCACCATTCGCGGGCGGTGGCGCCGGGTTCGGGCGGTCAAGCCGCCGTCGGTGACTACTTCCGGGGCGGTTTTTCGGACGCGGAGTGGGCGGTCGAGGACATCGTCGCCGCCGGCGACAAGGCGGCCGTCCGCTGGCGGATGACGGGTCGGCATGACCGGCCGTTCGAGGGGGTTGCGCCGACCGGACGCACCGTGGAGCTGGCCGGCATCCTGATCGTCCGGGCGGAGGCAGGCAAGATCGCCGAGATCTGGCACGCCGAGGACATGCTCGGGCTGCTCGACCGGATCGGCGCCAAGCCGGAGGTGTCGGCCGGAGGATAGGGGAGCGCGCGCCAATCGAAGGGGCATTGGCGGGCCGGAGCCGCGCGTCCCCTGCTCTAGGATGGGGAGCAGGGGACGGCGGCCACGGCGGAAGATCGCGGCCAGCTCGAGTGCAAGCGCCGATTCGAGTGTGCGACCGGCTACTGGTTGGCGCAGAGCGCGACCACGTTCCAGTCGTCGCCCTGGCCGTTCTTGTTGATCCTGGCCTTCCATTGAGCCCCTGACGACCCGTCGGGGAAGCTCTCGACCATCGTCGATTGGGGGTCTACGTTGGCCGGCCCCCCGCTCACCACGCGGTCCCCGGAGTTGCACGACACGAACGCGGCGAAGGTGCCGTCGCCGAGGCTGGACCCCGCGCCGACGGGGGACTGGTTCGTGTAGAACGAGTTGGCGACGAACGAGGAGGCGCTTTTGCCGTCCACCGTGTCGGCGTTGAGGTTGGCCACCAGGGTGTTGGTGCTGACGACCATCGGCGGCTGTCCCGGTTCCACCCGGAGGTCCAGCGCCGGTCCCACGCCGGAGTTCCTGACCGAAAGTGCAGCGCCGGAGGCCACGTTGCCAATGAGCGTGGTCAGCTTGGTCGCGGTGTTCTTCTGGCCGAGCTTCAAAGGGTCGCCGTTGCCGGCGAACGCGGTCGATGCCACACCGAGGACGGTGACGGCGATGACCGCGAGACCGATGAGGAAGACGGCAGCCTTGCCCACCCACATGACGGTGATTCGAGCCCTGTGCAACACGTCGCTCTCCTTCCCTCGTGGTGCGAGTCAGACGGCCGGTCGAATGTGGACCGGCCCCGCCGGCGGTCGGCGGTGTTTGAACCGAGCGAACATCGCTCTCCGCAGTGTCCGCCCGGAGGAGATCGAGGACATCCTCAGAATTATGTAGTTGTGGGCGCGAGAACCCCGGGGTGGCCGCAAACTCCGGTGGCGCACAAGGGACCGCGGCGGGCTTGAAGGCGAGCAGAAGAGCCTCCTCGGGCGCCGGCTGTCGAGGCGGTGAGACGTGGTCGATCGAACGGACCCGCTTTGGCGCGCCCGAGACGCGGCCCCGCCGCGGCCGGAGGATGGTTCTCGGTCGTCAGGCGAGTCCCTGGCGATGGGCGTAGGCGGCCGCCTTGGCACGGGTGTCAACTTCCAGCTTGGAGAACAGATTGGCGACGTGGCGGGCCACCGTGGTCGGGCTGATGAAGAGCCGGTCGCCGATCTCGCGGTTGCTCAGCCCCTCGCCGAGGAGGGCCAGGATTTCCGCTTCCCGCCTGGTCACGTTGTGTGGCAACATGTGGCGACCAACCGTGCCGCGTCTGGTTGGGCGGCCCGGCACCGGGCCGCGCACCGCCAGCGCCTCGGCCGTCGCCGCCGCCGGCGATAGCGCCCACCCTTCAGCCCAGGCGGCGGCGTATCCGGCGGCGCCGAGGGCGTCGCGGGCGGCCGCGATGGCAGGCACCGAGGCCGCACGCTCGGTCGGTGCCTGAGGCCGGGCGAACTCCTCGCGCTCGGCGGCGGCCGCGCCGAAGAGCCGGGCCGCGCGGTTTGCCTGGCCGCCCGCCGAGGCCACCCGCGCCAGGCCCTCCAGGGCGTCGACCAGGTCGGCATGGTTGCCGCGGCGTTGCCCGAGGGCGAGCCCCTCCTGGAGGAGGCTCGCCGCCCCTTGCTGATCGCCTAGGTCGAGACGGGCGAACCCGAGGTTGTTGAGGACCGTCGCCTCGATCCAGGCCATGCCGTGCATCCGGGCCAGGCCCAGCGCCTGCTCCAACTGGACCACGGCTGCCGCGGCGTTGCCGGTTAGCCAGTTGGTGTTGCCGAGGTTGAGCAGCGCCATGATCCCCGGTTCTGGTTCCACCGAGGAGCGGGCGACCGCCAGGGACGCCTCATGGAGGGAGATCGCCCGATCGGGATCGCCCGCCTCCATCGCGTGGGCGCCGAGGTTGCTCAGCGCGAACGCTTCCTCCCGGCGGTCGCCGATCTGCCGAGCTAGGTCCAGAGCCTCCTCGTGCCAGCGGCTGGCCCGCGGGATATTGGTCTGGTAGAAGGCGATGGTGCCGGCGCCGATCAGCAGCTGGAGGCGGTCGGTGACCGCCACGTCGGGGTGCTCGAGCGCGGTCTCCAACCAGCGGCGTCCTTCGCCGTAGTGGTTGTGTTCCCTCCAAAAGTTCCAGAGCGCCGCGGCCAGGTGGGCCAGGCGCGGGCCGTCGCCCTGCTCCACGAACCAACGAAGCGCGGCCCGGAAGTTGGCGTGGTCCCGTTCCAGCGCGTCGAGACGGTCGGCGGCACCCAGGCCGCTCTCTCGGAACTCGGGACGGTCGGCGTAGGCGAGGAACCATCCGGCGTGAGCGGCTCGGACGGTCGCCTCCTCGCCGCTAGCGGCCAACTGTTCGAGGCCGTACTCGCGGATTGTCTCGAGCATGGCAAAGCGCGGCTCGGTACCCGGTTCTGGTCCATCCCGGAGGAGGCCCTGGGCCATCAGCGATCCGACGCCGTCGAGGGTTTCCCACTCGTCTTCGGTGCAGAGCGCGGCGGCCGCGTCGAGCGAGAAGCCACCCGCAAAGACCGCCAATCGCCGGAACCGGAGCCGCCCGGCCTCGTCGAGGAGGTCGTGGCTCCAGGCGATCGCGCCGCGCATCGTTTGGTGCCTGGCGGGCCGATCGGGGGCGACGCCGCTCAGTAGTGGTAGACGGGTCGGGCCGGGTCGTCCGAGGAGGGAGACCATCGCGGCGGGGGACAGGTAACTGGATCGCGCCGCGGCAAGCTCGATTGCCAGCGGGAGGCCGTCGAGGAGGCGACACAGCTCCGCGACGGCGGAGGCGTTCCCGGTCGCCAATTCGAAGTCAGCTCGGGCAGCGTGGGCCCGTTGGACGAAGAGGCGCACCGCCTCGGATCCGATCGCCTCTTCCGGAGCGATCGTCCCCGCGTCGTCGGGGGGCACAAGCGAAAGCGGCGCCACCGGGAACTCCTGCTCCGCCGGAAGGTGGAGCGGCGCTCGGCTCGTCGCCAGGATCGTTAGCCCGGGGCAGACGAGGAGAAGGTCGGCGATGGCTGGGGCCGCCGGCAGCAGGTGCTCCAGGTTGTCGAGCACGAGCAAGAGGCGACGCTCACCGATGAGGCGTGGCAGTCGATCGGTCGCCGACTCCCAGGCCTCCCGACCGCCGAGGGCACGGAGGAGGGAAGGGGGCACCAGTTCCGGCGCGGCGATGGCGGCCAGGGGGACGAAGGCGACCACGTCAAACCCCGCGGCGGCCTCCTGCGAGATGCCGATTGCGAGGCGCGTTTTGCCGACGCCGCCGGGGCCGGTCAGGGTCAGCAGCCGTTCCTCGGCGTCGACCAGCAGGGCACGGGCGGCGGCGATCTCGACCTCCCGCCCGACCAGTGGCGACGACGGCCGCGGCACCTGTGCCGCCGAGAGGTCGAGACTTCGGACCACCACGAACGGTGGCCGCGGCGCGAGCTCGGGTTCGTGGGTAGGCGAGGAGCTGGCCATCGCGTTGGTCCCGCCGCCGTAGCTCGGCGCCCGCAGTTCATCGCGTGGAGGTGCGTTACCTGCGCGTGTCCTCGAAGCCTAGCAAACCTCCCTGCTGATGATGCCATGGTTGGTCCGGCACCGGCGCGGCGTCGTGCCGGTCGCCCATCGACACAGGAGGGACGGGGCGTATCGTCCGGGAGTGGCGACGGGTCGCCGCCTCGACGACTCTCAGTTGGCCGGGCGAAGCCGGGTTACAGCGTGACCGCCGAGACGGAATCAGGCTGAGCAGGTGCAGGATCGGGCAGCGAACTCTCGCCCCCAACCCCCTCTCCCGATGTGCGGGAGAGGGGGCGCTCCGGGCAGGTCGACGACGTGATCAACCAGATCGCGAACCAACCACGATTGCTTCGACTCGGTCAGTTACAAGCCAGTGGCTCCTCGTCGGAGACGGCGACACCGAAAAGCGTGAGCGCCGTCAGGACGCGCTCCGGAGTGAAGGGCTGCTCGCAGAGCCAGACGCCGGTCGCGTCGTGGATGGCGGCGGCGACCGCCGGCAGGAAGGGCACCAGCGGCATCTCTGCCACGCCACGGGCGCCGAACGGGCCGTTGGGGTCGGCCAGCTCGAGGACGATCGGGATCATCTCCTCCGGCATGTCGAGCGAGGTCGGCAACAGGTAGGTGGTGAAGTTGGGCGTCAGGATCGTCCCGTCTCGCGTTTTGAGCTCTTCCATCAACGCGTAGCCGATTGCCTGGGCCAGGCAACCCTCGATCTGACCCTCGACCTGCTGCAGATTGATGGCCCGGCCGACATCGTGGACGCTGACGACGCGGACCACCCGAACCTTGCCGGTTAGGCGGTCGACTTCGACCTCGACCGCCTGCGCGGCGTAGCCGTAGCAGTAGTTCGGGATGCCTTCGCCCGTCTCCTGCGCCAGCGGCGTCGTCGACGGCGGCCGGAACTGGACCGTGGCGACGACGCACTCCTCGTCGCTGCCCCGGTAGTTGGCGAGCGCCTTCGTCGCGGCGTCGTGGACGGCACGGCCGGCCATGTAGGTAAGTCGGGAGGCCGAGGCGCTCCCGGCGTTAGTCGCCTCGCTGCTGTCGTCAGTGACGAGCTCGACCAGCTCGGGCGTCAGCCCGAGGGTCTCG